>DATBJG010000349.1:0-30813 GCA_036556585.1 Vicinamibacterales bacterium | reverse complement strand
CGGCAAAAAAACGCCAGAAACGGCTTCCGAGTGATCACCGATGTTTCAACGCCCGCCTACCTCTCACGCCGTGCGCGATGCAGTTTCTGCAAAGTACCTTTGACCTTTGACCTTTGACCTTTGACCTTTGACCTTTGACCTCCTAATGTCCAAATTGCCGAAGATGGTGATCCATGTGAAGGTACGCCCACCTGAGGTACTCCGCTTCTGACATCCTCCCGAAAATCGGGTGCGGCTGCCACGTCACCGTTGATGGCTGCCTCGTGATGAGTTCCAAGAGCACCTCGAGCTCGGCGACGTCTGCTGCGAAATCGGCTGGTTTCGTCCCACCGACTTCTTGATCGACCTCAGGCCGTGTCGGGATCCCTCTCGGCCACCGCAAGGGCAAGTGCAGCGCGGTCCACTTCAGGACCGTGCGTTGGAACACCCCACTTGCATGACTGACAGACTTCTGAGCGATCACGATGCGGAACGCGTCACTCAGATGGCAGACCATCTGGTGGGACGACATGCGTCCCCACCGACGAACGCTATCAGGCCGGACGTTTTGGAGGCGTCGAAGAATTTCCTCTTTGTCGCGCCGGTGGGCAAGCGTCTTCATCGCGCGGGTGGGTTCGCCGCCCTTCGACAAGCTCAGGGCAGACCCTGAGGGTGTACCCGGCCCAGGAGGCGTTCTCCCCCGGCATCACGGAACGCGGCGAACGCCCGGTCACGACCTGCTATCGCGTCTGCCAGGATTTGCTGAAACGCAGGATTATCTCTGAGCGCATCGAACTGTCGGCTTTCTGAGAGCGTCGGGACCACGAAGTAGCCTTTCGCCACGGCGCGACGCAAAAATTCGAGTCCTCGCTCGTGGTCACCGACGTCGCAGAAGAGACGCCCCTCCTGAAATATCGCCTCCGGGTCGTACTGGACCTTCAATGCCTGCAAAGTGCCAACCCACTGCATGTCCGCGGGACGGCGATCGAGCCAGGCCAACAGGTAGTCCGTCCAGGAGCGAAAAACGTCAACGTAAGAGCTGCGGGCGCGCATCTCGAGGAGCGCGCCGCGCGCCTCGTCACGCCGGCCCGCCAGACCGAGACCGATGACGCGGATGCCATCGTCGGCGCCGGCAACGATCGCGGGCACGTCGATGCTCAGGAGTCGCTCGATGTCATTCATCATCAGCAACGTTTGTTCGAAACTCGTGGGCACGTTCGGGTCGAGTCGTCGGGCCTCGGCGTGAGCCGCGGCGGACTCGTCGAAGAGCCCGCAATACCGGCACGCGTGGACCAGGCCGGCAAAAATCTCCGGATCGTTGCCGCGATTGTTGGCCTCGCCAAGCAGCCTGACCAGCGCGCGGAGCGCCTCACCGATGTCGGCCTCGAGATTCGCATAAAACTTGTGTGCCACCGACAGGCGTGGGTTCAGCTCGAGCGCGCGGCGAAAGGCCTGCTCGGCCTTCTCCTCACTATCCGGTAACGGCTCGATGAACTTGCCAATCACGCGGTAACAGCGGCCAAGGTGGGCCCAGGCTGGAGCAAACGTCGGATCGAGCTCGAGGCAGCGGTCGTACAGTTCACGCGCCCGCGACAACTGATCGTACGTCCGGGCCAGTTCGTTCGCTCGGAGGTACAGTTCGTAGGCGCGCGCGTCGTGTGGCTTGTCGGGTGTGGGCGACGATCTTGTCCCCGCAAGTGGGAGCGACAACGCGTCGACAACACCTCGAGCGATGTCATCCTGAAGCCTGAAGAGATCGCCCAGAGACGTCTGGACGGTCTGCGATGTCAGCAGCGTCCCGCTTGGAGCTTCGACAAGCTGCGCCGTGGCTCGCAGCTGATCGCCAGCGCGCAGCAGCGTTCCCATCACCACGCGATCGACATCGGCCTCAGCCGCCAGTGCTTTGAGATCCGGCGCCTCGCCCGAAAATCGCGCGGCCGCGGCACTGGACCGAACGATGAGCGACCCGATGTTCGACAGCGACGTCGAAATGGCGTCGGGGAGACTGAAGGCAAGAAAGTCCGTCTCGGAATCTGGGCGCAGCACGCGAAATGGCAGAACGACGAGTCGCGTCAAGGGACGCGCCAGGGTTCGCGTCTCTTCTCCCTCCCCACCTCGAACTTCGCGCAGTTGGTCGGCCATCTGTTCGGCCGACACCGGCCGTTCGGCGGGACGCTTGGCCAGGGCGCGGCGGATGACGCGGTCCACGGCAGCCACCGCCGGACCACCCGACAGCGCTGGAGGCTGTTCGTTGAGCGTCGCGTGCATGATCTCGGCAACCGTGCGACCTCCGAATGCCGGGCGTCCCGAAAGCATTTCGAACAGGATGGCCCCGGCCGCAAACAGATCGCTGCGCGCGTCCACCACCTCACCGCTCAGCTGTTCGGGCGCCATATAGCGCGGTGTGCCCATCACCATGCCGGCCTGGGTGAGCCCGGTCGCGATACTGGCTGCCGGCTCGAGTTCGGGCCGTGCCAGGCCGAAGTCCAGGAGCTTCACGCCGTGTGACGTGAGAAACACGTTGGAAGGCTTCAGATCGCGGTGCACGATCCCGCGCTGGTGTAATGCCGCGAGCGCCGCCAGCATTCCCAGGGCGACTGGCGTCGCGTCGGCTACCCCATACGGTCCTCGCCGCAGCCGATCTGCCAGCGATTCACCGTCGAGGAGTTCCATGGCAATGAACAGCTCGCCGCCGTCCTCGCCGATCTCGTAGATTTGACAGATGTTGGGATGATTGACGCTTGCCGCTGCTCGAGCTTCACGCCAGAAGCGGCGACGCGCCGCCTCGTCGCGGGCGAGCGACGACATCGTCTTCAGGGCGACGGTGCGTTCCAGCCGCTCGTCGCGTGCGGCATACACGACACCCATGCCGCCCTCGCCGAGTTTGCGCGCTATCGAGTAGTGGCCAATGCGCGGAATGATCCCGCGCGCAAGATCGTCCTCTTGGCTGGATACAGGAGACGGAGAGGGCGTGCCCTTCAACCACTGGTAAAGGGCACGCAATCGTCCCTGAGACGAGTTGTCGACCGGTTTGTCCGACACGCCGAGCCGATCATACTCCGGACGCGGAGCAGTACCTTTGACCTTTGACCTTTGACCTTTGACCTTTGACCTTTGACCTTACGCCGCCGTCTTCTGTCGTGCTTCCTGTGTCATATGACGATACTCGCGAAGCAACGCCCACGCGACGGCAAGCGAAGCAATGACAAACACGAGGTTGATACCGGCGAAGCCCGAGGGTGACAGCGATACGATGGTGGTTCCCACAAACACCACGGCGGCAGAAAGCATGTCGCCAATGCGCACAAAGAAAGTGTCGATGGCTTGCTTGGCCTTGAACTTCTGTTCGGATGTCGTCGGCAACCACAGCATCTGTTTTGCCGTGTTCATCATCGAGTAATCGGTCGAGTTCTCGAGCGTCTTCATGACGCGCACGAGCAGCAAGGCCCCGCTCGTGGCAATGAGACCGTAGGCGCCGAACGCCACCAGCGGCAGTGCGAAGAGCGCGCCGGCCATGCCGAGATACTTGACCACGCGCGAAACGACGAATGCCTGCAGGATGACGGAAGCAATATTCACCCAGAAGAAGTAGTTGCCGTAGAAGCTGCCGATGAACGCTCCCTGGTCGAGCCCGGGCGTCGCGGCTGCGGCGGCCGCTGCCCGGGCCGTCACCAGACTTCCGAGGATGTATTCACCGGTCGTGTTGACGATGTTGAGGAGCACGAGCAGGAGAGCAATCAGGCGCAGATAGGGGCTCTGGAGTACGAGCGCGAATCCGTTGCTTCCGCCGCTGTGCGCGGTCTTTGCCGTCGCCGGTGTCGGGCGGCGGCTCGTTCTGCGCACGGTGAAATACAAGCTGAGATGCACCAGAAGGATCGCCCCGGCAAGTTGCATCATCGTCCAGGGGCTGACCCCGGCGGAAAAGAGCCGCTCAGCAAGGGCAGCACCCAGCGGAGCACCCAGCGTCGACCCGATTGCGATCAGTGGAAAAAGTCGATCGCCTTCCGGTTTGCTGTAGATGTCGTTGGCCATCGACCAGAATTGGGCAATCATCGTGAGGCTGAAGATCCCGACCCACACGTAAAATGCAAAGCCGAGGAACGGCATACCTGCCAGGCCTGCGAAAAAGAACACCTGAATCCACCCGAAGAAAAACAGCACGACCACCAGGATCAGACGGTGTCTTGGCAGGCGACTGACCAGCCAGCCGTACGCCGGCACATAAAAGAGGAGGACCGCCGCCTGTGCGGCCGCGGCGTAGGACTTCATTTCTGCCCCGCCGGCGGTCAGAATCAGAGGCTCCCGCACGGTCTTGAGGACGTAATACGCCAGCAGCAGAAGGAAGATGTTCAGGAACATGAAGATGACGTCGCGCCCCTCACCGGCGCGGACATCACCAAAGACGCGCAACAACCTGTCGATTGCGCTGCCTTCTGTCCCTCGTTCGCCTTGTCCTTGCTCGTTTGTTGAAACCATGTCATAAACCGTTCTGAAAAGGTGGCCGTGGTCGGGCTATCCGCCCTGATAATACAACGCAAACCGACGTTCGAGGCACCATGGGAAGACTCCTGGCAATCCGGGCCGATCAGGCGCTGAGCTCGGCCCTGCGCGATGGCCTCGCATCCAGCGGGCACGAGGTCGAATTTCGCGAGGGCGATGTGGATGCCATCAAGCGGATCCGCGAGCGTGCAATTGACGTGGTGGTGACTGACCCCACCACGACCGTGGAGGAGGATCTGGCACTGATCGGCGAACTGGGCCAGGTCAGGCCGGGAATCAAGATCATCCTGCTCGCGCCCGCCGCGTCGCATGACGACATCATGAAAGCCCTCGAGGCGCACGCGTTTGCCTGCTTCACGCCGCCCCTGGATTTGCTTGAGATCGTCCGTATGTCTCGTGCGGCGCTCGACGCCGTCGCGTGGCGGGATGGCATCGAGGTCGTGTCGGCCCTGCCCCACTGGGTGACGCTTCGAGTCTCGTGCCACCTGCTGACGGCGGATCGCCTGGTCCGCTTCATGAGCGAGCAGCATTCAGCCACCATGGCCGAGCGCGACCGGGATCTGCTGATGACGGCGTTCCGCGAGATGCTTGTGAACGCCATGGAGCACGGAGCCGGCTTCGATCCCGAGAAGGTGGTCGAGGTGACGGCCGCCCGCACGAAACGTGCGATCGTTTACCACTTCCGCGATCCGGGTGCGGGGTTCGATCAGGCCGATCTCAAGCACGCGACGGAATCCACCGATCCCGAGCTGTTGATGGAAACGGCGCTGCGACGGGCCGAACAAGGGATGAGACCCGGTGGCTTTGGGATGCTGATCGTGCGGCAGATTGTCGACGAGCTCGTCTACAACGAACGCGGCAACGAGGTCCTCATGGTGAAGTACCTCGATCATCTGGATTGAAAAAGGGGTCGGGAGTCTTTTTCCCTCGGATTGGAGAAAACACTCCCGACCCCTTTTTCTTTACGCGGTGCTGCGGAGTTGGTCCGGGCGAATAGGCATCTTGTAGATCCGTTTGCCTGTTGCTGCAAATACCGCATTGGCAAGCGACCCTGCCAGTGCCGCGGTGCTCGGTTCACCAATCCCACCAGGCTCTTCTGTGCTCGGCACGATGTACACGTCGACCTGGGGCGATTCGTTGTGGCGCAGAATCTGATAGTCGTTGAAGTTGCGCTGCGTTACGCGACCGTTCGTGATGGTGATGTCGCCTTTGAGCGCAGCCGTCAGACCGTAGATGAGCCCGCCTTCCATCTGCCCCTTGATGGTATCGGGATGGATGACCCATCCGCAGTCCACAGCGCAGGTAATCTTGTGCGCGCGAACGGCACCCGTTGAGTTCACTGAAATCTCGGTGACGAGCCCGACGATGGTCCCGAAGGCCTCGTGGACGGCAATTCCACGAAACCGGCCGCGAGCAGGTGGCTGACTCCAGCCTGCTTTTTCGGCGACCAGTTCAAGAACCGCCTTGTGCCGCGGATGTTTCGCAAGCAGCTGACGGCGCAGCTCGTACGGGTCCTTACCCCCAGCGGCCGCAACCTCGTCGAAGAACGCTTCGGTCACGTACCCGTTGACCGAGTTGCCAACCGAACGCCAGAACCCGTACGGGATACCTGGATCGAACTCTGTGTACTCGACACGTAGATTGGGAATGGCATAGGGCAGCGTGGCCGCGCCATCGACCGAGATGAAATCGATGCCCTTGGTCGGTTCGAGGCCCTGCGGGCTCACGCGCTTGAGCAGCGATGGCTGCACGATTCGCTGCATCCATGCCACGGGATTTCCCGACGCATCGAGCGCCGCCCACATCCGCACGTAGGTTTGCGGACGGTAGAAGTCGTGCTGAAGATCGTCTTCTCGCGTCCAGATCACCTTGACCGGCCGACCCACAGCCTTCGACGTTTCGACCGCATCGGTAACAAAGTCTGCTTCGCCACGGCGCCCGAACCCGCCGCCCATGTACGTGGTGTGGACTTTGACAGCCTGGGGTGGCAAACCGGACGCCGCAATTGCGGCCAGATGAGTCGGGGTTTGCCCCTGAGTGGGCGCCCAGACGTCGCACCGATCCGACCGGACGTCGGCGGTACAGTTCATTGGTTCCATACAGGCGTGCGCGAGATATGGAACCTCAAACACGCGCTCGAACGTTTTGGCTGCCGTCTTCAGCGAGGCTTCGACGTTGCCGTCGTTTCGCGCAACGACGCCGGGCTGCTGAGCCTTCTCCGCAAACTGCTTGCTGATGTCGGCGCCGCTGATTTTGGCCATCGGACCTTCATCCCACGTCACCTCCAGCGCCTGCGCTCCTCGCGAAGCGGCAAAATAGTTGTCGGCGACAACCGCCACGCCCGTGCTGATTTGAACCACGTGACGGACACCGGCCACCGCTTTGGCTTTGTCTCCGTTGAAACTCCGGACCTTGCCCCCAAACACGGGGCATCGCACCACGCGAGCAATCAGCATGTTCGGCAGCTTGACGTCCATCCCAAACTCGGCACTGCCGTCAACCTTTGCAGGGATATCGAGGCGGGCGGGCGACTGGCCAAGCAGCTTGAACGCCTTCGGCTCTCTCAGTGTGACCTTCTGCGGAACCGGGAGCGCGGCGGCTTTGTCCACGAGCGCCCCATAGGTGAGGCGACGACCGCTGGCCTGATGAATCACGACCCCTTTGTCGGTCGCACAGCTGCTCTCAGGGACGTTCCAGGTCTGGGCGGCCGCCGTCACCAGCATGGCGCGAGCCGTTGCCCCCGCTTCGCGCAGGAGCTTCCAGTACCCCCGCACGCTGTTGCTGCCCGCCGTCAGCTGCTGGCCACCAAAACCGGGGTTGCCGTACCGACTGTCAGCACCAGCCCATTCGGTCGTGATCTTGTTCCAGTCGAGATCAAGCTCTTCGGCCACGAGCATGGGCATTGACGTCATCACGCCCTGACCCATTTCGAGCTGTGTCAGCATGATGCGCACACGATCGTCCGATCCAATCTTGACCCAGACGTTCGGCTCGAACGATCCAGCAGCCGATACTTCAGACTCGAACTCGGACAAATACACGCCGACCATCAGCCCCCCGCCCGCAGCGGCGCCGGCTTTCAGAAAGGTTCGGCGATTGATGATGGATTCCATGTCGTCTCGGCTTTCTTTAATTTGTCGCGGGGCCCCACCCCCGGCGAGTTGATCCTTCCTAACCCTTCCTAACCCGTCTTTTGTCAGTGCTCGCGGGGCCCCACCCCCGCTCGCGGTTGCTCCTCGGCTTCGCTCGTCGCAACGGCCGCAGGCGCTACCCTCCCTAACCCTTCCTAACCACGCCGTTCCCCCGCTGCCCGGTGAATCGCCCGGCGGATCCGTTGATAGGTTCCGCAGCGACAGATGTTGCCCGACATGGCATTGTCAATGTCCTGGTCGGTCGGCTTCGGGTTCTTCGTCAGCAAGGCGGCAGCTGACATCAACTGCCCCGACTGGCAGTAGCCGCATTGCGGCACCTGCTCCGCAATCCAGGCCAGCTGCAGCGCATGGCTCGCGTTGGGCGAGAGCCCCTCAATTGTCGTGATCTTTTTTCCGGCAACGCCGGATACTGCCGTGATGCACGACCGGATGGGCGTCCCGTCGACGTGCACGGTGCAGGCTCCGCACTGCGCAATCCCGCAGCCGAATTTCGTGCCCGTCAGACCTAAGGTGTCTCGAATCACCCATAACAACGGGGTTTCGGGACTGACGTCCACGTCGTGCCGCTTGTCGTTCACGATCAGAATCATGACCAGCGTCTCCTCTTTTGAAAGAATGTACTGCAGCATTGAGACCACTGACAACTGATAACTGAGAACTGAAAACTGACAACTGAAAACTGCAGTAATATCAGCGTCGCTTCGCCAGCCCGAGCACTTATGACCAGTTTCGACACGGATTGAAGCCATGACCCCGCTTGTCACATACACGACGCGCAATGGCGTTGCCCTCATTCACATCAACAATCCGCCTGTTAATGCGTTGACCACGGGTGTTCCCGAAGGGCTCGCCTCTTCGATTACCCGGGCCGACAACGACCCGGCCGTCCGTGCGGTTGTCGTCATGGGCGCCGGTCGGACGTTCATCGCGGGCGCGGATATCAAGGAACTCGAGCGCGCGGCGCACGGTGACGATTCGGCGCTGCCGAACCTTCACGCCCTGTTGCAGCGGATCGAAGACTGTTCCAAACCTGTCGTCATGGCGCTGCACGGGACGGCCCTTGGCGGGGGGTTGGAGGTGGCAATGGCCGGCCACTATCGTGTGGCCGTCCACGAGGCCCGCATGGGTCAGCCCGAAGTCAACCTGGGAATCATCCCTGGCGCCGAAGGCACTCAGCGGCTGCCTCGCCTTGTCGGTGTCGCCAAGGCGATCGAGATGTGCGTGTCCGGCAAACCCATTGGGGCAGCCGACGCGCTGCAGGCCGGTCTGGTCGACCGGCTGATTGACGGCGACCTCGAATCGGGAGCGATCCAGTTCGCAAGCGAGATTGCAGCCCAGCCTGGCCCCCATCCGAAAACACGCGAGCGTCGCGACAAGATTGGCGAAGCCATCGACGAGTCCCTGTTTGTGGCCGGTCGAGACTTGGCGCGCAAGACGCGACGCAACATGCTGGCGCCACTGGCCGTCATTGATGCCATTGAAGCGGCGGCCAGGCTGCCCTTCGACCAGGGCTGCCGCCGAGAGCGCGAGGTCTTCACCGACTGCGTCAGATCCGAACAGGCGAAAGCCCTCATCCACGCGTTTTTTGCTGAGCGCGGCGTATCCAAGGTTCCCGACGTTCCCAAAGACACGCGCACGCTCGAGATCCGCAAGGTGGCGATTATCGGAGCCGGGACCATGGGCGGCGGCATTGCCATGGCCTGTGCCAACGCCGGGATTCCCGTCATCCTCAAGGATGCGAGCAAGCAGGCTCTCGACACCGGCATGGCCACGATACGTCGCAATTACGAAACATCGGTCACGCGAGGCCGGTTTACGACCGCCGTCGTCGAAGAGCGCATTGCTTCCATCCATCCGCAAATCGACTATGACGGCTGCGAGACCGCCGATCTCGTCATTGAAGCCGTCTTTGAGAGCATGGCGCTCAAAAAAGCGGTGTTCGCTGAGCTCGACCGCGTGGCAAAGCCAGGCTGCATCCTGGCCACCAACACCTCTACGTTGGATGTCGACGAGATTGCTTCGACAACGCGGCGTCCCGAGTCGGTGATCGGGCTGCATTTTTTCAGCCCTGCGAACGTCATGCGTCTTGTGGAAATCGTGCGAGGTGCGAAGACGTCCGCAGAAGTGATCGCCACGGCCATGGCGTTGGCCAAACGGCTCGGAAAGGTGGGAGTGCTCGTGGGCAACTGTCCGGGCTTTGTTGGCAACCGGATGATGTTTCCTTATATGTACGAGGCGCAGTTTCTTGTCGAAGACGGCGCCACGCCCGAACAGGTCGACCGCACGCTCACGGAGTGGGGAATGGCGATGGGAATCTTTGCCGTGGACGACATGGCCGGGCTCGACGTTGCGTGGCGTGTTCGCCAGGAGCTGCGGCAGTTTCAGGACGCCGGCATGAGGAAGCCGCTTGTGGCTGATGAGCTGTACGAGCTTGGGAGGCTTGGACAGAAGTCCGGCAAGGGGTGGTACCGCTACACGAACGATCGCAAGCCGATTCCCGATCCGGAGGTACTCGAGTTGATCGAGCGGACGACGGCAGCGGCTGGAATCCGGCGCCGGGCCTTCGCCGAGCCGGAGATTCTCGAGCGGACCATTTACGCGCTGATCAACGAAGGTGCGCGCGTGCTGGACGAAGGATTTGCGCTGCGAGCGGCCGATATTGATGTCATCTACATGAATGGATATGGGTTCCCGGCCTATCGCGGCGGTCCCATGTTCTATGCCGACCGCGTGGGACTTCCGCGCATCTTCGATCGCGTGTCGACATTCCATCGCCAGCTTGGCCAGCGCTGGGAACCGGCCCCGCTACTCGCCAGACTGGTTCAACGCGGCAAAGGCTTTGCCGATTTCGATGCCGATCGCGACGTACGCAAACCGTAAAAAGGGGGTCGGACCCCACTTCGCCAGATGACACCCATTCGCGCGGTGCGGATTGCGGCGACAGAAGCCACCGTACGCTTTGGCGACGATGGTGTCGTCTACATGAAATCGCCATTTTCGCTCGGAGCCTATCCCACCCGTCTGACCGAACGGCTCGAGGAATGGGCAGACCGGGCGCCAGACCGTCCGTTTCTTGCACAACGCGACGCGCAGGACGCCTGGCGCTGCCTTACGTACTCGCAAGTGCTGACGCGCGTCCGCAGCATCTCGCAGGCGCTCATCAACCGCGGTCTTTCGCAAGAGAAACCGATTCTGATCCTCTCGGGCAACAGCATCGAGCACGCGCTCCTCGCGCTCGCATCGATGTACGGCGGTGTGCTGTACGCGCCGGTGGCTCCGGCGTACTCGCTGCAGGCCCGCGAATACGGCACGCTTGGGCGCATTTTCAATCTGATGAAGCCGCGTCTGGTCTTTGCTGCCGACGGAGCGCCCTACGAGCGCGCCCTGAGGAGCGTTCTTCCGCCAGACGTCGAGCTCGTGGTTGCAGGCTCGCCCGGCGAGCTTCGAGCAACAACGTTCGATGAGCTTCAGGACACCCCGGCCACAACCGCAGTCGATGCTGCTCGCGACCGTGTCAATGCGGACACGATTGCCAAGATTCTGTTTACGTCCGGTTCGACGGGAAATCCGAAAGGCGTCATCAACACGCAGCGGATGCTGTGCTCGAACCAGGAAATGATCCGCAGCGTGATTGCCTTTCTCGAGGACGAACCGCCGGTCCTGTGTGATTGGCTTCCGTGGAACCACACGGCGGGCGGCAACCATAACTTCGGGCTGGTCCTCTACAACGGCGGCACCCTCTATATAGATGATGGGAGACCGCTCCCCTCAGCCTTCGATCGCACGGTCAGGAATCTTCGTGAAATTGCCGCGACGGCTCATTTTGCGGTCCCGCGCACGTACGAAATGCTGCTGCCGCACCTTCGAACCGATCGGGCACTTCGTGAGCGCTTTTTCAGCCGGCTGAAGTTGCTCCTCTACGCGGCCGCGGGACTGAGCCAGCGATTTTTTGACGAGGTGCGTGCGCTTGCCGTCGAGACAATTGGCGAAGAGATCCTGTGGATGACCGGCTTTGGTGCAACCGAAACCGCACCGTTTGCGCTGAGTACCGGCCGGGCCGGTACCGCTTCAGGCGTTCTCGGTCTGCCTGCTCCCGGTCTGGAGCTCAAGCTGGCGCCCGTCGGGACCAAAATAGAGGCACGCCTGCGGGGACCGAGCATTACACCGGGGTATTGGAAAGAAGAGGCGCTCACGCGGGCGGCATTTGATGACGAGGGGTTTTACCGGCTGGGCGACGCGATGCGGTTTGCGGATCCCAACGATCCGGCCAAGGGTCTCCTGTTCGATGGCCGGCTGGCGGAGGATTTCAAGCTGTCAACCGGCACCTGGGTGAGCGTTGGCCCCCTGCGAGCGAAGTTTCTGGCGGTGTCTGGCGGATATACGCAGGACGTGGTCATTGCGGGACACGACCGCGAGTTTGTGGCTGCCCTCATTTTTCCGAACCTGCACAACTGCACGCAGCTCTGTCCCGAACTCAATCAACCCACGCCTGCTGACATCATCGAGCATCCGAATGTCCGACGCCAATTCACCACAGCGCTCGATGAACTTGCTCGTCAGAGTACCGGGAGCTCGACATACGTCGTACGGGCCATCATTCTCGATCAACCGCCGTCCATTGACGCCCGTGAGATTACCGATAAAGGGTCACTCAACCAGAAGGCCGTGCTGCAGAATCGCGCGGCCCTCGTCGAAGAGCTGTATGCACCGGGACCGTCGCCCCGTATCATCAGCGCGACGCCGGCACAATAGCCTGGACCCGGTCAGCTTCAGCCGACGTTTCCAAGACGTCATCGCGAGGAGGCATGCAGGAGAAGCCCGCTGAGTTCAAGAACACCTTCGACGTCGGCCGTCTCGCCGCGATTGACGTCCACGTGCATCTGGAACATCTGGGAGAGTCATCGGCCGCAGACGAGGGTGCGCGCAAGTACTTCGGTGACAGCGGGGTGACACGCGACTGGAACGCA
Organism: Vicinamibacterales bacterium; assembly: GCA_036556585.1. Classification (GTDB taxonomy): domain Bacteria; phylum Acidobacteriota; class Vicinamibacteria; order Vicinamibacterales; family JAMQPK01; genus DATBJG01. The sequence continues at coordinate 18,215 of DATBJG010000349.1, read as the reverse complement.
CTCGCGGACTACTACCGGTCCAGAAAAATTGGCTGTGTGGTTTTCACCGTCGACGAAACCCTGTCGCGGCGACCACAAGTGTCGAACGATGCGGTCGTTGAATTCGCGGCCGCAAACTCTGACATCGCCATGGCGTTTGCCAGCCTCAATCCCACTCGTGGAGCCGAGGTTGTCCGCGAAGCCAGGCGTCTCGTGGCATCCGGTGGTATCCGCGGGTTGAAACTTCATCCCCCCTTGCAGGAATTCTTTCCGAACGATCGGCTCGCCTATCCACTCTATGAAGTGTTTGCAGAGGCCAGACTGCCGGTGCTCTTCCACACCGGCCACAGCGGAATCGGCACCGGCATGCCAGGTGGAGGCGGCATCCGGCTGAAGTACGGACATCCAATGCCTATAGACGATGTGGCCGTAGATTTTCCGGATATGCCAATCATCCTGGCACACCCTTCGTTCCCGTGGCAGGACGAGGCAATTTCCATCTGCCTGCACAAGCCACAGGTGTACATCGATCTGTCGGGCTGGTCTCCCAAGTACTTTTCTCCGACCCTGGTGCAGTACGCAAATTCGCTGCTCAAGCACAAGGTGCTGTTCGGATCAGACTATCCGCTGCTGACGCCGGACCGCTGGCTGTCGGACTTCGAGAAGATTGGTATTAAGGATGAAGTACGGCCGCTCATCCTGAAGGAGAATGCGGTGAAGTTGTTTGGACTGAACCAACCGCGGACCAGCCATGACCGGTAACTTCCCTGTTGTTGGTTCCCTGCGGCACCTGGTGCGCATCGTTACTGCACTGATATTCCTGACATCTCTTGAAGCGGCCATCTATGGTCAGCAGGCACAACCGGCACAGCCGCCGGCAAGCAACCGATCGCTCGATGACGTGCTGGTGCTGGCTGCCGAGCAAGCCCAACGGGACGCGCCACCTGCGAGGCTGGTCTTCCACAACCGGTTCATTACGGAATTCAGGGCGTCGATCTTGCGTCGGCTTCCCGAGGACCGGATGAATGGCGCGTCCCAGGCGTTGGACCGCGCCGTACGGGACGCGGGCCCCCTGTTGGTGTCTTTCCGAACAGGACAGAACTTCGTCATCTTCAGGGTCGGGAACCGGGATGTCTTCGCGCTCGTGACGGCCGACGTCGACGAACTTGGCGGTGAAACACTCACGCAACTGGCCGAGGAGACGAAAGCTCGGTTGGACACCGCGCTGGCTGAGGCCCTCGAAGCTCGAACGCCAACCAGGCTTCTGGTGAGCGGATTACAGGCGCTCGGCGTGACGCTCCTGTTCGGTGTGCTGATTTGGGCGCTCGTGCGCTTCCGTCGCTCGGCTGGACGTCGAATCGAGGAAGAAGCGCACAGGCGGCTCGAAGCGTCCGGCGCTGCCGGTCGCGAGCTCGTCCAGTCCTCGCACGTACTCGACCGGGTGAAGAACCTGGTGACGTTCCTGGTGCTCGCCCTCGGACTTGTTCTGACCTACGTCTGGCTGACGTTTGTCTTGCGCCGATTCCCATATTCGCGTCCCTGGGGTGAATCGCTTAGAGGGTTCCTCATCGATCAGCTGCAGATCGTCGGTCGTGCCATCGTGAACGCTGCGCCACGGTTGTTCACGGTCTTGCTGATCGTGGTGCTGACCCGCTTCGTTGTGAGACTGACCAACCTCTTTTTCGTCGCCGTCCAGGAAGGCCGGATTTCGATACCCTGGATCTACCCAGAGACGTTGCAGCCGACCCGCCGGCTGGTTCTCGCGGGCCTGTGGCTCTTCGCCCTCGCTCTGGCATTCCCGTTTCTCCCAGGGAGTGAGTCTGAGGCGTTCAAAGGCATCAGCGTTCTGCTCGGCCTCATGGTGACCCTGGGATCCAGCGGGCTCGTCAATCAGGTGATGAGCGGGTTCACGCTGACCTATTCCCGCGCCCTTCGTGTGAATGACTTCGTCAGAGTCACCGACATCGAAGGGACGGTGACCCAGATTGGCGCACTCTCGACCAAGATCAGGACGCCGCGGGGGGAAGAAGTGACGATCCCGAACGCGGTCATCGTTTCGCATACCGTCACCAACTACACGAGATTTGCCGAAACCGACGGGGTGTTGGTGCCAACCTCGATTTCAATTGGCTACGATGTGCCCTGGCGTCAGGTGCATGCGCTGTTGATTCAAGCGGCTGCTCGGACTCCAGGAGTCCGCGCCGAGCCCTCGCCCGTCGTGAGGCAGGTGGAACTGGGGGACTTCGCCATCAAGTACACACTGTTGGTATCGCTCGACCGTCCTTATCAGCGACTCGCGATTCTGGCGGCCGTCCACGCCAACATTCTGGACGTGTTCAACGAGCACGGTGTTCAAATCATGTCGCCCGCGTACGAGGCGGACCCGGAGTCGCCAAAGATTGTGCCGCGCGACCGATGGTTCGCGACCCCTGCCAGCTCCGACTCCGCAGTCCAGAACACTTCGAGCGACACCAGAACCTGAGCCCACGTTGAGTGACGGAGGATCGGATGCAGATCGGAATGATCGGCCTCGGCCGCATGGGCGCCAACATGGTGCAGCGCTTGATGCGCGGAGGCCATGATTGCGTGGTCTTCGACCGTTCGGTCTCGGCCGTCGATACTGCAGGCAAGCAGGGCGCCGTCACCTCCGCCAGTGCCCGGGAGTTGCTGGCAAAGCTGCAGTGTCCGCGCGCCATCTGCCTCATGGTTCCAGCCGCCGCCGTCGACCTGGTCGTCGACGATCTCCTGCCGCATCTCGAGAAAGACGATGTGATCATTGACGGCGGGAATTCGCATTACCAGGATGACGTGGCGCGTGCGGCGCGGTTGTCAGCGCGGGGTGTTCAGTACGTGGACATGGGAACGAGTGGCGGTGTCTGGGGATTGGAGCGCGGCTATTGCCTGATGATCGGCGGAGAGCGCGCGACGGTCGAACGCCTCGACCCCGTCTTCCGAACGCTGGCTCCCGGCCCTGCCGATGTGACTCGCCGTCGCGAACAACCCGAGAGCGCGGCCGAGCTCGGCTATCTGCACTGTGGTCCGGTTGGTGCGGGCCACTTCGTGAAGATGGTTCACAACGGCATCGAGTACGGACTGATGGCCGCCTATGCCGAAGGCTTCAACATTCTGAAGCGAGCCAACCTGGGAACACTGGAGCACCAAGTCGACGCGGAGACCGCACCGCTCCGCAACCGCGAGGCCTATCGGTACGATTTCAACCTGGCCGATATTGCGGAGGTCTGGCGACATGGCAGCGTCATCACGTCATGGCTGCTCGACCTGACCGCGCAAGCGCTGGCGGCCGATCCAAATCTCAGCCGGTTTGGAGGAACCGTCTCAGACTCTGGTGAAGGACGCTGGACGGTACAAGCCGCCAATGACCTTGGCGTGCCCGCGCATGTGCTGACGGCGGCTCTCTTCGAGCGCTTCGCCTCACGAGGTCTGGACAGCTTTCAGAATCAGATCCTCTCCGCCATGCGCTTTGGCTTTGGCGGACACCACGAAAAACGCTGACGCTGATCAAGACCACGACGACGCACGTTCGTGATCGTCGTGCCTTTGTGGTTGATGCCTACCATCTCTTCGTGGTTGCAAACCGGAGCCGATGGTTATTGAAACCTTCGTGAGCCCGGTTCCGGCACTCGCCGCGACTCTGGCTGAGCGGGCCGCCGGGCTGGCGCGTGCGGCGGTGTCGGAGGGGCGCAGCTTCAAGATTGCGCTACCCGGTGGATCCGTGGCACGCGCATTCTTTCCAGTTCTCGCAACGGCACCCATCGACTGGCGTCGCGTTGACTGGTTCTGGAGTGACGAGCGGGGGGTGCCGCCACAGGATCCGGAGTCGAACTACGGACTTGCTGATCGACTAATCTTCAAGAACGTCAGCATCGATCCGACGCGAGTCCATCGAATGCCGGCCGACGCCGATGACCTTGATACGGCCGCAGCCACGTACGAGGCGGAGCTTCGCAAGGTCTTAGGCGCTCCTCCGCGTTTTGACATGATCCTACTTGGCGTCGGCGCTGATGGCCACGTCTGCTCGCTCTTTCCGAAGCACGCTGCCCTCACAGAGGCATCGAGATTCGTTGTACCGGTCACGGATTCACCAAAGCCACCGCAGAGACGACTCACGCTCACGCTTCCTGCCTTAGCACACGCCTCACTCATCGTCATTGCGGCGTTTGGCCGTGAAAAGGCGCTTGTCATCGACGAGGCGTTGAACTCGGCACGTTCCGACCTACCGGTCGCCCGCGCGGCTCGCCTGGGGCGTGAGACGTTGTTTCTTCTGGACGGACAGGCTGCCGGGCGGAGTTAAGGCTCTCGCCAAAGACTCCTCAATCCTCGTCGTGGTCACGATTCCCACCGGTTTTACCTATCTTTCATGGGTTCGTCAGCCGTCTTTTACATTGCTTCGGTACTCTCGACCCATGACGGCCGCTCGCTTCTTCCGAACAGCCATCTGGGTCGGCTGCTGCTCCAGTCCCAGTGGCGGCCGGCTTTCCTCAGAGCAAGCGAGTACCGTTGATAGCCACCTTCACGGGTCCCTGGCGCTGGGGACCGCTCTACCTCGCCAGTAGCTCCCGCGATCCCATCGCCGGAAGGAGCAGGCTCCCCTTCCTGTCCGGCGATGCGGCCATTTCTTGAACTGACGCACTCGGGATTGGGGATTCGGACCGGTCAGCCGTTCACGGGTGAGGTCGATGCGCGGATGACGAGCGTGTGCGGCAACGTCACCGAAACTGGTGCGATGGCATTGCCACGGAGTATCTCCAGGAGCAGCCGGACGGTGCCTTCCCCGATCTCCCTCATCGGCTGCGCAATGGTTGTCAGCGGCGGATCCATGTAACGTGCGAACCGGATGTCGTCGAAGCCGACGACCGACAGATCTCGAGGCACGCGCAGCCCGCGACTCCTGGCCGTTTCAATTACGCCCATGGCCATCTCGTCGTTGAAGCAGAACACCGCCGTCGGAGGATTCTTCAGCGAGAGCAACTGTTCAGCAGCCGCTCCGCCAGACTCGATGGAAAAATCGCCATGCCGCACGATGAGATCGTGCGTGGCGCCGGCAGCCTTCGCCCGTGCGGTTGCACCGCGAAGTCGATCGCGGCTGAGCGGACTGACGAGAGGACCCGTAATCGCCGCGATTCGCCGGTGGCCCAGCCCGAAGAGGTGGTCGAGCGCTTCATACGCGGCTCTCGCGTTATCGATGTGGACGCTCGGCACGCCCAGCCTCGGGCTGAATTCACAGCCGTTGACGACCGGGGCGCATCGCGGGGCGGCCGCCCGGACGAGGGTCGCCGCCTCTTTTGGCAGGCGATGTCCCAGAAAAATGAGGCCATCAGCCTCTTTCCGATTGAGCATGAGCGCGTACCGCTCTTCCCGCTTCTCGTTGTGCTGGGTGTCACCGAGCAGGACGGCATATCCGGCTCGATGCGCCGCTTCTTCGATGCCCTGGAGGATCAGGGAAAAGAACGGGTTCGAAATATCCGGGACGGTGACGAGCAACTTGCCCGATCGCAGCGTGCGGAGATTCTTGGCAGCGGAGTTTGGGGCATAGCCCAGGCGTTCGACCGCCTGCAACACCCGGCGCCGCGTGCCTGGAGCAACGATATTCGGGCGACTGAGGACCCGAGAAACAGTGGCCGTCGAGACACCGGCGCGTTTGGCCACTTCGTAGATGTTCGACACCGCGCAGCCATGATACCCGGAGCGGTGAGACGCACACAGGAGATTAGGAGAGGTGGAAGCTCGTACCTGACCTCCTGTTCCCCGTCTTGTGTGGACGTGGCAGGCATGCTAGATTTGCAATCGATTACATCCATCAACAACCCGGCCTGCAATCGATCTTCGGAGCTGTGATGCGTTTCCAGCATGCGAGTTGGGGCCTGTCTATTTTGCTGGTAATGACCGGTGCGGCAGCCGGACAGCCACAGCAGGTCGCTCCTGGGTTCGACGCCGCAGCCGTCGAGCGCGGTCATCAACTGCTGACGGTTGAATGTGGGTTCTGCCACGGATCGAATGCCCGCGGCGGTGCACAAGGCTCCGATCTCACGCGATCGGCGCTCGTGCAAAACGACGACAACGGCAAACAGCTCGGCGAATTCCTGCGAGTCGGCCGACCGGACCGCGGCATGCCCAGGTACGACCTGACCGACGCGCAAGTGGCGGATCTGGCGGCCTATCTCCACTCTTCAATCTCGTTGGTCGCAAATCGTCGCCTTTATCAGATTCTCGATATCGTGGTGGGCGATCCGAAAGCGGGCGAAACGTTCTTCAACGGTCCCGGCAAGTGTGGCACGTGTCACTCGGCCGGCGGAGATCTCAAGGGCGTCGGATCGAAGTACGATCCGGTCACGCTGCAGGGCCGAATCCTCATGCCGCGCTCGAGTGGCCGTGGCACCGGCCCTGCCGTTCCCACGCCAGCCTATCTTGAGCGGAATGCCGTCCGCGCCACGGTCACCCTGCCATCGGGTCAATCGTTCAGCGGAACCCTGGTTCGAGTAAGCGATTTCGATGTCACCCTGTACGACCTTGCGGCGGGACAACAGCGTTCCTGGCTGCGGAGCGGCGATGTCCCCAAGGTCACGTTGACCGATCCGCTCCAGGCCCACGTCGATATGTGGACGAAATGGACCGATGCCGACATGCACAACATGACGGCATACCTTGCGAGTCTCAAATGAGAATGCCGCCGTTCGCGATCATCGCTGCTCTGCTACTTGGACCCATCGTGCTCTTCGGGCAGGGACCAATGCTCGACCCGGCGTTGCTGCAGAAACCACCGACCGACGCGTGGCCGACCTACCACGGGGACTATTCGGGACGGCGATACAGCACGCTCAGGCAGATCAACGCCGAGAACGTCAAGAACCTCGCGCTTGCGTGGATCTATCGCGCGAATACATCGAGCGCGCGCGCGATTATCGGGGGCGAGGGGCCCGACACTCCGCCCGCGAGCGCCGGCGGATTCAATCTCGCCATCAAGTCCACGCCTCTCATGGTCAACGGCGTTCTCTACTTTTCGGCGCCCGACCATGTATGGGCCCTCGATGCGCGCACCGGCCGGGAAATCTGGCACTACTTCTGGCGCACGAAGGGGGGCATTCACATTGGCAACCGCGGCGTCGGCATGTACGGGAACTGGCTGTATTTCCTGACGCCAGACAATTACTTCGTCTCGCTGGACGCGGCGACCGGGAAAGAGCGCTGGCACAAGGAAATTGCCAGCGTCAAACGTGAATACTTCTCCACCAACGCGCCCATCGTGATTGGCAATCGCGTCCTGATCGGGGTCGGAGGTGATTCGCTCGACGTGCCCGGCTACCTCGAAGCCCGCGACCCCGAAGCCGGCGAAGTGATCTGGCGGTGGAACACAACACCCAGACCCGGGGAGCCTGGCGCCGAAACCTGGCCGGATGAGTATTCCATGCTGCATGGGGGCGGCATGCCGTGGCTGCCTGGAACGTACGATCCGGATCTCAACCTCTATTACGTGGGCACCGGCAACGCAAATCCGGTGCTGGCCGGCCAGAGTCGTGCGGGAGACAATCTCTGGACCTGCTCAATCGTGGCGCTCAACGTAGAAACCGGCAAGATGGCCTGGTACTACCAGGCGACGCCGCACGACACGCACGACTGGGACGCCGCGCAGACGCCGGTACTCATCGATGGCGTCATCGATGGACAGCCGCGAAAGCTTCTCGCACAAGCCAACCGCAACGGCTATTACTTCCTGCTTGATCGGACAACCGGCAAGCACATCCTGACGACCAAGCACATCGAATCGTTGAACTGGACGCTCGGTGTGAATGCAAACGGCCAGCCGATCCCGAATCCGGCGAAGGAAGCATCGGTGCCGGGAACTCTCGTGTCACCCGATACGAACGGTGCCACAAACTGGCCGCCTCCGAGTTTCAATCCCGACACCGGACTCCTCTATGTCGGCACGTCGCAGTCGTTCAGCGTGTTCTACCTCACCGACACGGATCCTCGTCCGCAAGGGTGGGGTGCCGCAGAGCGCAGTGTTGGGAATCTCGGCAACGCGCTCAAGGCGATCGACTACAGAACAGGCAAGGTCCGATGGAGTCGGCCGCTGGCGTTCACGGCCGGGACCGGTGGACAAGCTGCCATGGGGTTGCTTAGCACAGCCGGTCGGCTGCTTTTCGGCAACGACGGCGGCGGGAATTTTGTGGCGTACGACCCGACGACCGGCAAACCGCTTTGGCACGCCGGGCTTGGAGTCAATACCAGCAACGGACCGCAAACGTTCATGCTGGACGGCCGGCAGTACATCGTCGTCGGAGCCGGTGATTCGCTGTTTGCTTTTGCGCTGCATCAGTGACGCGCGTGCCGGGTGCCGCGTGCACAGATCGTACGGAGCGCAGGCCTTTAGGCCTGCCAAATAAGCATCTAGCCTGCCGAGGTTGGCCATGTATACGCGTCGTGAATTTGGAACCATGACGCTCGCCGGGCTTGCCGTCCCTGGCACGCTCGCTGGGCTGATCGATTCGACGATCGCCGGCGTTCGAATTGGTGTTCAATCCTACAGCTTCCGCGCGTTGCCGCGTCCGGCTGACCGCGATCCGGGGGATGTTCTCATCAACGCGATCGTCGAGTGCGGACTTGGCGATTGCGAGCTGTTTGCCCCGCAGGTCGAACCGGTCATGGCACCCGGAGCGGGGCGAGGCAGCCCAGAAGCGCAGAAAGACCGGGAAGATCTGCGCCGGTGGCGCACGACCACATCGATGGACTTCTTCCGGGCCGTCCGAAAGCGGTTCGACGCGGCAGGGATAACGATTTCCGCCTACAACCTCAGCTTCAACGACAGTTTCTCAGACGAAGAGATCGATCGAGGATTCGAGATGGCCCGAGCGCTCGGAACCGAGATCATCACCTCCTCGTCAACCCTGTCGGCCGCCAAACGTGTCGCACCGTTTGCCGACAAGCACCGGATGGTCGTCGCCATCCACGGGCATTCCAACACGTCCGATCCCAACGAGTTTGCCAGCCCCGACAGCTTTGACGCAGCCATGAAGATGTCGAAATATTTCAAGGTCAATCTCGACATCGGTCATTTCACGGCTGCCAACTTCGATGCCGTGACCTACATCCGCGATCATCACGCGCAAATCACGAATCTTCACCTGAAGGATCGCAAAAAGAACCAGGGAGACGACGTCGCCTGGGGCCAGGGCGATACACCCATTCGCGAAGTCCTCCAGCTGCTGAAGCGGGAGGGCTGGCCGATTCGCGCGCACATCGAGTACGAACATCGTGGCAGCGGGACACCGATCGAAGAGGTCAAGAAGTGCTACGACTTCGTCAGGCAGGCACTGGCATAAATGCGCATCGGCATGGGCCTGGTCGGGCCAGGTTTCGTCGGCGTTCACCACATCGACGCCGTTCGGCGTCTTGGCTTCGTCGATGTCGTGGCCATCGCTGCCAGTTCCGAAGCGTCGGCACGGAAGAAAGCCATCGCACTGGGCATCCCGAAGGCCTACGGCAGTTATGAGGCACTTGTCGCCGACCCCGACGTTCACGTTGTCCACAACACGACGCCCAACTATCTCCATGTCCCGGTGATAGAGGCAGCGTTGGCCTGCCGCAAGCATGTGATCTCGGACAAACCGCTTGCCACCAATTCCAAGGACGCCCGAGCTTTGTGGGAGCGCGCACGCGATGCCGGGGTCGTGCATGCCGTCACGTTCAACTATCGCGGCAACCCACTTGTCCAACAGGCGCGCACGATGATTGTCGCCGGTGAACTCGGCTCTATTCATTTCGTCCATGGCAGCTACCTTCAGGATTGGCTGCTCAAGCCGACCGACTTCTCGTGGCGTCTCGAACCAGAAAAAGGCGGGAACAGCTCTGCGGTGGGTGATATCGGCTCGCACTGGTGCGATCTCGCGCAGCACGTCATCGGCCAACGGATCGAATCCGTGCTCGCGGATCTGACGACGGTCATTCCCATCCGGTTCAAACCTGACACATCGCCCGAAGCGTTCAGCACGGCTGCGCGTGAAGCGCCCAACGGCCGAACGCAATTTGCCGTCGAGAGCGAGGATCTCGGCTCGATCCTGCTTCGCTTTGAAGATGGTGCGAAAGGCTGTGTCTCGGTCGGCCAGGTTTGCGCGGGACACAAGAACGATCTCTCGTTCGAGGTCAACGGCCAGCGAGCCTCACTACGCTGGGTGCAGGAACGTCAGAACGAGCTGTGGATCGGTCACCGGGATACCGCCAACCAGATCCTCGCCAAGGACCCGTCGCTGCTGGCGCCAGCCGCCCGAGAGTACGCCGAGCTGCCTGGAGGGCATCAGGAGGCCTGGGCAGACGCGTTCCGAAATGTCCTTCGCGACGTGTACAACACGATTCTCGAACGAAATACCTCAGCCGATTGCCCGCGGCCCGCGCTTGCAACCTTCGAGGATGGATACCGCGCCACCTGCATCGTTGACGCGATTGTCGAAAGTCATGCGGCAGGCGGTGTCTGGACGCACGTTCGTTATTGACACGAGACGCTCATGAAGCTTGGTCTATTTACGCCCGTTTTCGGCAAGCTGACGTTCCCGGAGATGCTCGCGAAGGTACGGTCGCTCGAGAAGATCGAGGCGCTCGAGTTGGGCACCGGGGCGTGGCCCGGGCACGATCACATTGATGTCGACGGTCTGCTCAACGATGCGAGCCGTGCCCGTGACTACCGGCAGACGATTGCCGATTCGGGTCTGACCATCAGCGCGTTGTCCTGCCACGGCAATCCGCTTCATCCTGACGCGGCAACGGCAAAATGCTACGACGAGGTGTTTCGCAAGACCGTGAGACTTGCCGAACGACTCGAAGTATCGACCGTTGTCACGTTCTCTGGATGTCCCGGCGACTCCGATCAGGCGCGGCATCCGAACTGGGTCACGACGCCCTGGCCGCCGGAGTTTCTGGAGGTGCTCGACTGGCAATGGGAAAAGAAAGCCATTCCGTACTGGTCCGAGGTTCTTGGATTGGCTCGCGACCACGGCGTCAGGGTGGCGTTGGAGCCGCATCCGGGTTTCCTGGTCTACAACGTTGAAACAGCTCTCAGGCTGAGAGCCGCCGCTGGCGACAACCTTGGCGTCAACTTCGATCCCAGTCACTTTTTCTGGCAGGGCGTGGATGTGGCCGCGGCAATTCGCGCGCTGGGACCGTCGATTTTCCACGTTCACGCAAAGGACGTCGCGCTCGATCGCCAGAACGTGGCCATCAACGGCATCATCGACACAAAGAGTTACCGGCGACTTGCCGAGCGTTCGTGGTTGTTTCGGAGCGTGGGCTGGGGCCACGCCGAGCTCGAGTGGAAACGGATGATGACCGCGTTGCGACTCATCGGTTACGACCACGTGGTAAGCATCGAACACGAGGATGCCCTTGCGTCGGTCGACGAAGGCCTGCGTTCGGCCATCGATCTGTTGCAGCGCGTGCTGCTCTCCGAGCCGCCGGTCGAGGCGTGGTGGACATGACAGTCGACAGTCGTCGGTCGTCGGTCGACAGTCGTCAGGCGACCCAGCTCTTTCGGGCGAGCTGCATCGCGCTCATTGCGACCGCCATGTCGTTTGCGATTCGCGGCGACATCATGGGCGACTTCGAGTCGGTGTTCAGCCTGACCAAGACGGAAGTCGGCTGGATTGCGGGCGCGGCATTCTGGGGATTCGGGCTTTCGATTCTGTTGGGGGGCCCTTTGTGCGACCTCCTCGGCATGAACACTCTCGCCAGGCTTGCGGCCGCTGGACACATCGGCGGGACGCTATTGACGATCGCCGCTCCAAATTTCACCCTGCTCTTTGTCGCCACACTTGTCATTGGCATTGCCAACGGCCTGGTCGAGGCCTTCGTCAATCCCCTCGTCACCACGCTTTATTCCAAGGAGAAAACCTCAAAGCTCGTGGCGCTGCACGCCTGGTTCCCTGGCGGCATCGTCATTGGCGGATTGCTTGCGTACGCGTTTACGCAGGTTGGGCTTGGCTGGCAAGCCAAGATGCTGCTGCTCTTGGTGCCCTCGGTCATCTACACGTGGTTGTTCCTGGGCAAATCCTTTCCACCCACAGAGAGCGCCGCCGCCGGGGTGTCGTTGGGGGGAATGTTCGGCGAGCTGGGCCGTCCGCTCTTTCTGCTCGTCTGGCTGTGCATGTGGCTCACCGCCGCAACCGAACTGGGACCCGGCCAGTGGTACGCCAACATCTTCAACGAAGTCGTGCAGAGCGACACGCAGGCTGGCATCATCCTGCTCGTATGGGTAAACGGCATCATGTACGCGATGCGGCAGTTCTTTGGCGGCATCCCCCACAAGATGTCTCCGACGCTGCTGATTGTCTCGACTGCACCCATTGCCGCTGCCGGACTCTATCTATTTGGCCAAACGACGACCGGACTGATGTGGTTTGTCGCGGCTGCCCTTCTCGCGATTGGCACGGCGTTCTGGTGGCCGACAATGCTCGGGATGACGTCGGAACGGTTCCCGGCGGGTGGTGCACTGCTCCTTGCCATCATTGGTGCATCGGGCAGTTTCTCGACGGCAATTGCGGGACCGGTGATGGGCTGGATCAACGACGTCTACGGCGCCCGCGCGGTGCTGCCGCTCTGGGCCATGCTGCCTGCAACGCTGTTCGTGATTTTCTCAGTGATTTATCTGAGCGACAAAGCGAAGGGAGGGTATCGGGTCGAGGCGATCGTGAAAACGTAGCACCACAGCTATCTGCCTGAGTGCAGCCCCTCGGCGCGGGCAAGCCAGTCCGTCACGTCGAAATACAGCGTCCGTGGATCGCCGCCCGTCAGTTCGATTCGAACCAGATCGTACGCTCGCCCTTCCTCGTAAACGAGCTCGCGCGTTCGAAGCTGCCAGCCCCGACCGTGTCGGCCGAACCGTTGTGTCAGATAGAGGTGTTCCGCGTCAATGGCGCTCGTCCCTCGAGGCGCACGTTTGATGTTGATGGCCGACCGGGGTGCATCGCCGACGCCTCCGCCAATCACGAGCACGCCTTCGTTGATTGAAAGATCCATGGCAATGGAATTCAAGAGACAGCTGAAAGACCTCGTTTTATCACAGTCGACCGAGGACACAGAGAAACTAAACCAACTTAACGCTGTGATCTCTGTGACCGCTGTGGTCAGTAGCCAGTTAGCACCCGCGAGTCCGCGGCAATCCATCGGCCCAGTTCGTACAGGCCAGGACCCGGATGGCACGTATGAGACACCGTGACAATGCGCGAGAACGCGTCGCCGCTGCCCAACAGCCCACCCAAAGCCGCAAACCAGTCGTGAGCACACGCGAGGAACATGGCAAGCCGAGTAAAGAAGGGCTGATCGCTAGACGGGGACGGTCCGATCTCACTTCGCGTTTCGTCTGCGCGCGAGTGTACCTCGGCTCGAGGGCTGATGGCTGTTGTCTCGAGACTCAGTGGCGCGCCGGCGGCACCCACCCCTGCAGGAGTGATCACGGTTCCCGCCAGTACCACAATCAGGAGCGCAAGCCCACCGATCCAGCGAATTGCGGATGCTGAGGCTCCCAAATCCCGAGTCCCGAATCCCGAATCCCGAATCCCGAATCCCGAGTCCCGAGTCCCCATCCCCATAGTCCCTCGCATTTCCGGCCAAACTACCGGGCTTGACGGCCTTTCTCAAGTCTGCTACCTTTATATCACAAGGTAGCTTCACGAAGCAATGAGCGAAAAGTTCGGTCCCATTCGCAAAGGTCTCCTCGAGTTTCTGATCCTCAAGATCATTGCAAGCGACAAGGTCTACGTCGCCGACATGCTCCGACGGCTCAGCACCACGGAGTTTGCAACGCAGGAAGGCACGCTCTATCCCCTGCTGAGCAAGCTGCGTCGGGAAGGGCTGGTCGATTACGAATGGCAGGAGTCGGATGCGGGTCCGCCACGCAAGTACTACAAGCTCACGCCAAAAGGCACCTCCCAACTGGCTGAGCTGAACCAGTACTGGACGCAGATTAATACGACGATCAACGAACTAGGAACCTGAGTATGCAGAAAGTCATCTCGATCAACCTGAACGGCAACGCCTACCAGCTGGATGACACCGCGTACGAGGCCTTGCGCGCGTATCTCGATCATGCGGAGGCCGTACTGAAAGACAATCCGGATCAAGCCGAGATTGTTGCCGACCTGGAGCAGGCGATCGCAGAGAAGTGCAACCGGTTCCTCGGGCCTCACAAGACCGTCGTCACGGCGGCAGAGATCGACCAAGTCATCAAGGAGATGGGACCGGTCGAATCGGGGACCGGCGATGCGGGCGAGGCTCGCAGTGAATCTGCAGGAAGCGCCGGCGAGCAGGGCGGGACGGACCAGGCCACAAAACGTCTGTATCAAATTCGCGAAGGCGCGATGATCAGCGGCGTCTGTAACGGCCTGGCGGCTTACCTGGGTATCGATGTCACGATCATCCGCATCGTCTTCGTGTTTCTTGCGGTGATCACCAAGGGTGCCTGGGTTGGCATCTATTTCCTCGCAATGTTCGTCATTCCCCACGCCCAGACGTCCGAGCAGCGGGCCGCGGCTCACGGCCTGCCGTTCAACGCCCAGGAAGTCATCGACTCGGCAAAGAAAAACCTCGAGGAGTTCAAGGTCCACAGCCACGACTGGAAACGACAGTGGCGCCGACAGCAACGGCACTGGAGACAGCACATGCGCCGTCAGCGGCGGCGTGGACGGCAACAATGGTGGGATGGGACCGCCGAGCACAGCGACTACTCGTCGCAGGTGCTCGCCGGGATGATGACGCCACTTCTTGGACTCTACTCGGCCGGGTTGTTCGTGCTCTTGATTATCGCGCTCGTGTCATTGGTCAAGACCGGCGCGGTGTTCGGGTGGATGTTGCCGGCCGGAGTACCCGTCTGGGTTGGCATCGTCGGCCTGTGGATCGCCTTTCACATGCTTGGGACACCGGTCAGGTTCGCCCGGCAAGGCCCGTTTGCCGTCTGGAACGGATTTCTCGGCCTCGGATTGACGCTGTTCGCGTTCTGGCTCGCTTATACGAACGTGCCGGAAGTCCGCGAGTTCGTGCGGAACCTGCCTGACTTTCTACGTAACATTGGTGGCCCTCCCCGATGATTGGGGCCAGACGCAAATGGGGTCTGACCCCAATTTTACGGAAATCGTAAATGCTGACCCCTGGTTGAACACTCAATCCGCCACGGTAATGCGGGTGCCTTGCACATCCCCCGAAGCTTCAGATCCCGGGATGGGGACAGTCGCGTCAGCGTCCGCGTAGCTGATCGACGACCAGGTACCACTAAAGGTCTCGCGGCCACGGTTAACTCGAAGCGTCACTTCCATCACGAAGGTGCCCCCGAATCCCGAGACGTCAAAAGGACCAGTCGCGGGCGGCGCATTCCAGTTCCAGGTCACATGCCTCAGCTTGATCGTCCGCCGACCCACCAGCTTCCATACGCCAACACACACATTGCCGAATGAAGGATGGACACCATTGCTGATCATGAGTTCCGTACGGTCGCTGTGAAACTGCTGAAAAGTTCTGTCGATCACCACCCCGCCGGAGGCCGGACCGAAGAAAAACTTCGTGTCCCACAGGCCGACAATCGACTCGCCCCGATCAGAATCCCAGTCATCATCATCATCGTTGTTGGTTGACGCTCGGGCTGAACTCGGCGCAGCCAGCGGCAAGCCCGACCGCAAGGCTGGTACTTTCGAAAAACATGCGGCTTGCGCATCGGTCACGAACCACGTACACGCGGCTAAGAGGACCACGACGACGATGAAAACCCGGCTGCTGGGGGACATGATCTTCCTCCTGTAACTCGTTTCTATTCGAGGCGTCGATCCGCCCGAAAAACGGGCGGCGCTGGAGGGGCGACTATGCTCGTACCGCCCAGGGTGGGCAACGGACATCAGCGGTCACAGCCTCGATGTCCGGTGATGTCGGGCGCATCCGGAAAAGGGACATAACCCGCTTTTCCAGTTTGCCCTGTGATTTTCGACGAATATAATCCAGCCTTTCTGCGAGGCTCCCCTTGCCGGACAGGTCGGACCGTCTGGACTCCTGGAAAGAAATTGCCGCCTACCTGGGCCGTACAGAGAAGACCGCACGCCGGTGGGAGCAGCGAGAAGGGCTCCCGGTGCACCGGCTCCAGCATCAGGAACGCGGGTCGATTTACGCCTTCAAGAACGAGATTGACGCCTGGCGGGCCAGCCGGCAACCCACGCCAGAATTAGCAAACTCAGTCGAAAGCGATGACCCGCCCAGGCGCTGGGGTGTGTGGACGGCTTTCGTGGTGGCCGCCATCGGGGTGCTGCTGTTCACGGGCTATTCGACGGTCAACCGCTTGCGGATGCGGTCGACGTCCCCAAACTCGAGCCGGATTGCCATATTGCCTTTCAAGAACCTCGGTGAGTCGATGCATGCGCAGTTTGCCACCGCCATCACCGAAGAGGTCACCACCCGCCTGGCTGGCGTCCCAGGACTTCATGTCATTTCCCGGACGAGCGCTGAAGAGTACCAGCGGACTGGAAAGAAAACGTCGGACATAGGGAAAGATCTCGGTGCGGAGTACGTCCTCGAGGGGTCGGTACTTTGGAACCAGGGCACGATGGCCGTTGGCGCCAATCAGATCCGGATCACGGCACAGCTTATTCGTGCGGCTGACGATGTCCATCTGTGGGCGCAGACGTACGATTACCAGTTCAAGGATCTGTTCAAAGCGCAGAACGACATCGCCACCCGAGTCGTCCGCGAGATTCGGGGTCAGCTGGCACCGGCGGATCTTCGCATCACGCAGGACCAGGCCACCCGCAATCCCGACGCATACCGGGCTTATCTCGAAGGCCGCTTCTACGCTTCGCGCCCCGATTTCTCCGAAGAGAATCTCCGGTTAACGATTCGAGGCTACGAGCGAGCGGTTGCGCTCGACGAGAACTTCTTTGTCGCGCTGGCGGCCCTTACGCGCGCGCAGATCGAGATGGTTCGCCTCGGCTACGACCTTTCCCAGGAGAGAAAGGCGTTGATTCGCCAGGGTGTCGAGCGATTGCGCCATGGTCCCTCGGCCGTCGAAACGCACATCGTGCTTGGTTCCTACTGGATCGTCATCGAGCACGATCCCGAACGGGGACTCTCGGAGTTCGAAGCCGCGGAGCGCCTGGAACCTACGAATACCGAAATTCTCTCCCTGCGCTCGAGACTCCTGCAACGGGTCGGTCGCTGGGACGAATCGATTGCCGAACTCCGTCGGATCGTCGACCAACGCCCGCAGGATGCCTTCGTACTGGCGCGCATTGCCTTGGGGTGTAATGGCGTGGGACGCTACGCAGAAGCTCAGCACTATGCTGATCGATCGATCGCACTCGAACGGGACCAGGTGCTTGCGTACCTTCAGAAGGTCTGGGGGACGTGGCTTTGGAAGGGAGACCTCGACGGTGCGCGCCTGCTCATTGGACAACTTCCTGACGCTAACGACTGGCGCTTTGTCGAGCTGCATTTCCTGCAAGCACTCTACGAACGTCAGTATGAAGTCGCAGTCAAAGCACTTGCACCGCTGTCTGGCGACTGGATGCGTACAACCATCGTCGCCTGGCCAGTCGTCCTGTACGAAGCGCAGGTCTGGCGCCTGTCGGGTGAGCACGCTCGCGCGCGAGCGAAATTTGAGACTGCGAGACGTCTGCTCGAGGCCGAGATGCGCGATGCACCGGACGATCCTCGCCTCCACATCTCGCTGGGCATCGCCTATGCCGGCCTGGGACGGAAAAGCGACGCGTTGCGCGAAACAAACCAGACTCTCGGGTTCCCGCTCGCGCGTGTGGGATTAGAGGGTTCGGTCTTCATCGAGCTGGCCGCCCTGGTTTCCACGATGGTCGGCAATCACGATGACGCCTTAGGCTACCTCCAGACCTTGCTGGCCATGCCTGCACATTTTTCTCCTCAACTACTCCGACTGGATCCCAGATGGGACCCCCTGCGTACCGAGCCCGGGTACGCTCGCCTCCTGGCGGAATAGCCGAGGATTCCGGAAACCCATGCCCGCTCGCTACCGCGCCGATCATGTCGGAAGCCTGCTCCGTCCTCCTGAGCTGCTGGACGCCCGTGAGTCGTTCGCCGATGGCCATCTTGCCACCGAGAATCTTCGCGTCGTCGAGGATCGCGCCATCAGCGAAGCACTCCGCCGTCAGCGCGATCTGGGACTCGACATCGTGACCGACGGCGAGATGCGCCGCGGGTCATGGCTTTCAGAACTGGCAAACGCGGTCGAC
>DATBJG010000348.1:0-6602 GCA_036556585.1 Vicinamibacterales bacterium | reverse complement strand
GGCGTGCACACGTTCGACGGTCGGCGGCACCATGTCCAACTCCAGGATTCTGTCAATCTCGTATGCGGCAATTCTGGACTGATAGCTTTCCAGATAGCCCGACTCCCGACTTGTCAGCTGGTCGCTGAACAGCGCTGCGCCGCACAGGGCGCCTTCTTTGAAGTAGATTCGCCGGGGACGCGTGACGCCAATCGGGGTGGTCTGTTCGCGAACGACCGGGGATGTTCTGACGCACTCCTCGAATTCGGCATAGCGCCCTACCCACGCCTTGCTGGACAGCTTGGGGGCGGCTTCTGCCGGCTGGCTTGCGGACTCTGCAAAGATCGTGGTGTGAATCGCCAGAACCACCAGCACGACGACGAGCGGGAGCTTCGTTCGCATGACGGTCTCCTTGCCCGAATCCCGAATCCCGACCCCCAAATCCCGAATCCCGAATTCCGAATCCCGAGTCCGCCCCTACCCCTTCACCAACTCCTCCCACATTGGACAGCTGCGCTGCGCATCCGGCATGTCCAGATCGCCATAATTCGAGCGATCGATCACCGGCTGCGGAAACGCAAACTCGGTCGGCACCGGGAGCTTTCGCAGGTGCCGGATTGCGGTCATCACGCCAATGCATCCTTGCTCGAAACCGTTGCAATCGACCGTCGCGAGGAGTTTGCCGGCTTTGATCGCGTCGACCGCTTCTTTAGTGCCATTGATACCAATCACCGCGGCTTTCCGATTGGCGCCGTCGAGTGCTTCAATTGCACCGAGCGCCATCGCGTCGTTTGCCGCCAGCACCCCATCGATCTGGGCGTGAGCCTGCAGGAGATTCTCGGTGACCTGCAGCGCCTGGAGTCGCTGAAAGTTGCCAGGCTGTGATGCGACCAGTTTCACTCCGGGGAACTCGCTGATCGCCTGGTTGAAGCCCCTGACCCGCGCGGCGCTATTGGCCGATCCCCCGACACCCTCGATGATGATGACATTGCCTTTCCCATTGAGGTGCTTGAGAAGATAGCGGCCGGCGCTCAACCCCAGACGTTCATCGTCGCAGCCGACGAAGCTCACAAACTGTCCGCCAGCCGATCGATCCGTGAGATTGACCACCGGGATACTCGCGGCGTTGAGCTTCTGTACACCCGGAACCATCGCCTTGAAGTCCACGGGGATGAACACAATGGCCTTGGGCTGCTTGATGATGGCGTCCTCGATCTGACTCATCTGCTCAGGAATGCTGTCGGGCTTGGTCGGTACGTAGTGCACGATGCCGGCCTTCATCTGGCTGGCTGCGCTTTCGGCACCCAGTCGAATCGATTGGAAGTACGGATTGGTTTGATTCTTCGTAAAGAGCGCGACCTGGTCTGCCGCCTGACCACCACCACCTCTTGAACAGGCTGTTCCACTCACGCAGATCAGACCGGCCGCCCACAATCGTGTCCGTATCGAACGCATCATCGAGCTCTCCTTCTTTACCCTTCCCCGCGCCGCCGCGCCACGATATCGACCCAGGCCGCTGCGACAACGATGACGCCGGTCACAAGGGGCTGCCAGTTGGCACCAATCGTGAGCAGGTTCATCCCGTTGAGCACCAGTGTCAGGAAGAGTGCTCCTACCAGCGTGCCCGACAAGCTGCCGATGCCCCCGAAGAGCGATGTACCGCCAATGAGCACCGCTGCAATCGCGGGCAGCATGAGCGGCTCTCCAATGTCGGCCTCGGCTGAGTTCAGCCTGGCAAGATACACGACCGAGGCCAGCCCCGCCATTGCTCCGCTCAGCGTGTATACCAGATTGAGCCGGCTGCGAACCGGAATTCCCGACAGGCGGGCCACTTCGGTGTTCGCCCCAATCGCGTAGATTTGGTGTCCGTATGTAGTGTATCGGGTGAAAAGGCCGCCTGCGACAAGACATCCGAGCATCAGATATACGGGAACGGGGACGCCAAGCGCGTAGCCGCTGCCGAGTGCCCGAAACGTCGGTGGGAAGTCGTAAATCGTGTCGCCAGCCATGTACCAGTACGTAATGCCGTGAAGCACCCACAACATGCCGTACGTCGCAATGAAGGGCGGGAGGCGCAGCGCCGTCACGAGAACGCCGTTCACCAGTCCAATCACAACCCCACAGGAAAGCCCCGTGACGATACCGAGAGCAATCGAACCGGTCAGCTTGATCACAGTTGCTGCCAGACAGGCGCTCAGGGCAACGTTGGCGCCAATGGAAAGATCGAGTCCCGCAGCAAGAATGACCAACGTCACTCCCGAGGCAAGGAGGAAAATCAGGCTGGCCTGGCGCAACACGTTGAGCAGGTTTGAGGCGCTGAGAAATGCATCACTCAAAAGCGCGAGGATCACAGAAATGATCAGCACACCGCCCAGTCGGTACCCGAGATTGGATGCCTTCATCGTCGTCCTCGAAGGGAGTCAATCAGGAGCGCAGCAATCACGAGCAGCCCGATGCTGGCAACCTGAAGTGAGGACGAGATGGCAATCACGTTCAAGCCGTTCTTGAGCACACCGACGGCGAGCACGCCAAGGACTGTCCCCGGCAGCCAGCCATCACCGCGGCTGAACGAAGTCCCTCCCACAATCACTGCGGCAATGGCATCGAACTCCATTCCCAGCGCGGCAGTGGGGTGACCCGCATTCATACGCCCGGTAAAGACGAGTGCAGCAAATCCCGCCATCACCCCCCCAACGCCATAGATGGCTACGTGATACAGATTCGCGCGGACGCCTGCCAGATCGAGCGCCTCGCGATGTCCTCCAATCGCAAAAACGTAAGTGCCAAACCGCGTGTGGTAGAGAAGAAGATGAAACACGCCATATGCGACAAGTGCGACGAGAATAGAAAACGGCAGTCCGATCCATCTGCTCGCGTACAGATCGGGCAGTTGCTCGCCTATCCCGACAACGCTTTGCCCGTCGGTTGCTACCAGCGCAAGGCCTTGCGCGATCCCAAGTGTGCCGAGTGTCGCAACGAACGGCGGAATCCCGAGGCTGACGATCAGCCATCCATTGGCCATGCCGAACAGAAGCCCAACGGCGAGAGCAGCGCCGGCTGCGAAAACGAGCGACGTCCCATCCACGAGGAGCGTCGCGAGCGTGACACCCGCCAGGCCCAGCATGGCCCCCATCGACAAATCGAGACCCTCGCTCATGATGATGAGGGTCATTGGCAGCGCCAACAACAGAAGAATCGAGGACTGAACGCCGACGTTCAACAGATTGGGAACGGATGCAAACCCGGGAGCCAGGACAGAGAACGTCACCAGCAGCCCCGCCAGCAGGTACGCCACACCTGGCAGAAAAGGGGTCGGGAGTCTTTTTTCTCTAGCGGCAGACATGAAAAAAGACTCCCGACCCCTTTTTATCCATGATGCATCGCCAGACGAAGGATGTTTTCTTCGGTCAGATCCCCGCGGCCAAGCTCGCCAACGATCACTTTGTCGCGCATGACGTAGGCTCGATCGCAGACCGCGACGATCTCCGGCAGCTCCGAGCTGATCATCAGCACGCCGGCCCCCTGTCCGACCAGGTTCTCGAGCAGACGATAGATCTCGGCCTTCGCGCCAACGTCGATACCGCGCGTGGGCTCGTCAAAAATGTAGAGACGCGAACCGGCATTGAGCCATTTGCCGATGACGACCTTCTGCTGATTCCCACCGCTCAAGAATTTCGTCAGCCGATGAGGCGAAGGCGTCACCACCTGCAACCGGGCGATCAAGTCGCCGACCACGCGCGCAGCTTTGCGGAATCGGTACCAGTGTTCGGGAAACAGACGATCAAGCCCGGCCACAAGCAGGTTGTCGTGCACCGAACGGACCAGGGCAAGGCCTTCTGTTTTCCGATTTTCAGGAACAAGCCCGACTCCGGCGCCGACCGAGACATCGGGTCTATCCTTGAGCTCACGGCCGAAGACCCTCACGTGACCGCGGTTGATGCGATCGGCACCAAAGATCGTGCGGGCCAACTCGGTGCGTCCCGAACCGACAAGTCCAGCCAGTCCGACGATCTCACCTGCGCGGACGTCAAGGTTCACACCATGGATACCGTTGTCTGCATGCAGATCCCGGACGGCCAGTGCCACCTCGCCAGGCTGGTCGCAGAAGCGGTGACGGTAGGTCGTATCCACTTCTCGGCCGACCATAAGCCGGACCAAGTCGCCCATGCTGGTCTCAGCCGGCCGCAGCGAGGCCACCTGTCGGCCATCGCGCAGCACGGTCACGCGATCGGCAATGGCAAAGACCTCCCGCAACCGATGTGAAATATAGACAACCGCCAGGCCGTCGGCTTTGAGTGTCCGGATGAGATCGAACAGGCGGGCAATCTCATGCTCGGAAAGTGCAGCAGTCGGCTCGTCCATGACGAGAATTCGGGCGTTCTGCGACAGCGCCTTGGCAATCTCCACGATTTGCTGCTGCGCAATCCCGAGCTCGTGGGCCATCACACGGGTATCGAGCGACGAGCCGAGCATGTCCAGGAGCCGGCGCGCTTCGGCGTGCATCCGGCCATGGTCGACGGTGCCCGGAATCCGTCCGCTGATTTCGCGACCCAGAAAGATGTTCTGCGCGACATCGAGAAAGGGGACGAGCGAAAACTCCTGGAAGATGACCGCAATACCCAGGCGGCGGGCGTCACTTGGTGAGGAAATGCGGACCGGGCGGCCGTCGAACAGAAACTCGCCGTGCTCCGGATGCGCGGCGCCGTACAGAACCTTGATGAGCGTTGACTTCCCTGCTCCGTTCTGCCCGAGCAGCGTGTGGACTTCTCCTGCCGCAATCGACAGCGAGACGTCGTCCAGCGCACGCACGCCGGGAAACGATTTCGAGATCCCGCGCATCTCCACAAGAGGCATACAAAGATCGTTCGGATCGTTCGGACGTTCGGATCGTTCGGATGCGATTAGTCCCTTTGATTGCGACTCAGCACCCACCACAAGGCCACGCCAATCGCGGGGCATGCGGTGATCAGCCAGAACACATCGTCCCAGCGCCCCTGATTCAACCAGGGACCAGTCATCCGGAGGAAAACAAAGTTGACGAGCGCCCACGACCCCGAGGCAATCCCCGACATCATGGCAGCCTGCTCACGCGGAAACGCGTACGAGCCGACCTTGAGCGACACCATCTGAAATCCGCCCCCAATGAAATTCGCCCACGACATCAGGAACATCGTGAGCCCCACCGAGCGGGTGAACGTGGTGGCGCCGAGCGCGAACGAGCAGAGGGTGAGAAGGAGAAACATCCCAATCGGCCGACGATTGTTGGCGGCAAATCGGTCGGCGGCCCAACCCCAGAAGAAGTAACCGATCCCCCAGGCGAGGGGCGGAATCCAGAAGATCTGGTTGACCTGTGCCTGCGACAAGCCCAGCCCGCGAGCGAGGTAGAGCGGGAGAATGGTCAACACCGGGCCTGGTGCCAGGGCCGGCAAGGCATAACTTGCGACGAGTGCCCAGACCCGCCGTTCGAACGGGTTGGGCCACGACATTTTCGTGGGCTTGTGCTCGACGACCGGGAGAAACGGAGGACGGGCAATGGCCGTCCATAACAGCAGCCAGGCGACACCCAGTCCGCCCGTAAAGAAGAACGCCGCCTGCCATCCGTAGTTCTGGGCGATGGGTCCCACCATCAGCGGCGTCACGATGGCGCCAATAGTCCCTCCGCTGAACGAGGTCGCGATGCCGCGGGCGCGCAGGTTGGTGGGCAGCGATTCGACCGCTGTTCTCAACCCCCCGGGGAATGTGGCGCCTTCACCGAGTCCCAGCACGGCTCGCGCGAGCGCAAAGCCCATGAAGCCCGACATCCATGCATGCGACATGCTGGCACCCGTCCACAGGGCGACCGCCAGCAGCATCCCGATGCGCAGTCCGACGTAGTCGAGAATCGAGCCCCAGAGTGGATTGGCGATCATGTAGGCGAGAAAGAAAAAGGACGAGGCGTCAGCGAACTCGCGTGCCGTGAGTCCTGTGTCCCGGAGGATCGTGGGCGAGAGCACTGCCCAGACCTGCCGATCGACGAAAGCGAGCCACGAGCACAGCGCCATACCGAGGCATGGCACCCACACTCGCCAGCCCAGCGTTGTGGCGCGCGCGGACGCCTGGCCGGTGACCGTTCGGTCTGTCGTCGATGCAGGCATGATGGTCAATCCTATGGCAACGCAAACGTGACGAGCCTGTCCGAAGCCACAATGGAGACGTACTGCTTGCCGTTTCGGCCCTGATACGAGATGGGGTTCGCGTTTCCGCTCCGCTCGAGCTTTGTCACCCAGAGTTCCTTCCCGGTCTTGGACTCGAAGGCGCGGAACCGGTTGTCGTTGGTTGCTCCGATGAAGACCAGGCCACCTGCGGTCACGGTCGGACCGGCACTCCCGCTGTTGCCAGTGTTCTGTTTGCCCTCCGGCAACGCGTCCGTCAATCCGAGCGGCACCTGCCACACGATGTCCCCAGTGTTGGCGTTCACGGCCGCCAGACGCGCCCATGGTGGTTTCTGACACGGCAGGTTGATGGGCCGACCCTCCTGATCTTTGATCGGTGCACTGAACGTGTGGAAGGGGCCCGGACCGTCGACTGCCGCCCGGTCGTAGGGTTGCGGCGAGCCTTTCGAATCGAAGCCGTAGTTTTCGCCT
>DATBJG010000347.1:0-3269 GCA_036556585.1 Vicinamibacterales bacterium | reverse complement strand
TCATCGCCACCACGCCTTACTGCGGCGTTTTCGGGTCGGCAGTGGCGCGCGACAACATCTTCGGCGTTCAGTTTCACCCGGAGAAAAGCTCGAAGGCGGGACTTCAGCTGATTCGCAATTTTCTCTCGGTCTAGCGCCGTGTCACGTAAACCACTTCCACCAGTGGTTCGAATCGAGCCGGCGAGCGCGTGCAACCTCCGCTGTAATCACTGCCCGACGGGGGTCGTTGACCAGGCTCGATCGGTGATGACGTCGGAGGTGTTCGACAGGGTCCTTTCGGAACTCACAAAGCACGTTCCCCCGATTCGCGTGGCCGTCCTCTATCACGGAGGCGAGCCATTTCTGAACAAGCAGTTCCTCTCCATGGTGTCGAGCGTAAAGGCGCTCGGTATTCCGTTGGTGAAGACGGTTACCAATGGCATGTCGATCAAGCGGGAGCTTTGTGATGCGATTGCCACGTCCGGGCTCGACGAGATCGAGTTTTCGCTTGATGGAGAGGACGCGAAAGAAAACGACGCAGTCCGGCAGCGCTGCGATTTCAAGTACGTCGTTGACGTCGTCCGGGCACTTGCCGCAGCCAACGCCCGGCACGGGCTCAGGATGAAGATCGCGATTGCCACGGTCCAGTTCCGCCGTGCGATCGACACGGACTTCGAGCGTGAGCCAGAAGTCCCGGCGTTCCTGCGCGAAGCATTTTCGGATCTCGGCCCGGCCATTCATTTCAAGCCGACCTGGGCCATCGTATGGCCTTCCGGGCAGCCCGCCTCCGGTTACGACGTTCTGCACGACAATCGGCCGAGATCGCCCGCCGTGAGGTGTCGCCTGCTGGAGGACACCATTACGATTCGCGCGGATGGGACGGTTGTGGCTTGCTGTTATGACCTGCTCACGCAGTCGAGCCTTGGCAACATCGTCCGGGAATCCCTCGATGAAATCTGGAACGGGGGACAGTATCGGCGTTTCAGGGAGGGGTTTTCCACTGGGGATTACCCATCCCTGTGCCGGAATTGCGCCGTAGTGACTGGTAACAGGTATCTCGTAAAACGCGGCAAGCCCGCGCCTCAAACGGTCCACGAGTCCCGCCTGGCCGGGCTCACGGTGCAGTGAGTCGGGATGCTGAAAACCCGGATCATCCCGACGTTGTTGATTAAGGACGTGGCGTTGGTCAAGGGCGAAAGATTCGACAACTGGCGGCGCGTGGGTGCACCCATGCAGGCCGTGAAGGTCTACAACACGCGGGATGTCGACGAGCTCATTGTGCTCGATATCGACGCTACGCGCGAAGGCCGGGAGCCCGACTACGATCTGATCGGGTCGCTGGCCCGAGAGTGTTTTGTGCCGCTGTGCGTTGGCGGAGGCGTCCGCAGCGTCGATACGGTGCGGTGTCTGCTGCGCTCAGGAGCAGACAAGGTGTGCATCAACACCGCGGCGTACGAGTCACCGGGCTTGATTCGCGACGTTGCGGAATCCTTTGGTGCGCAGTGCGTCGTCGCGGGCATCGATGCCCGGGTGTCGAACGGTGGTTACGAGTGTTATCGAGACTGTGGTCGAACCTCGTGCGGGTGCGAACCCGGCGAATGGGCCCGTGAGCTGGAAGCGCTGGGCGCCGGCGAAATTCTCGTTACGTCCGTAGAGCGGGATGGCACGATGGCTGGTTACGACCTGGACCTTACCGAGCAGGTGTCGTCCAGCGTCGAGATACCGGTAATTGCGTCCGGTGGCGCTGGCTCCTATGAGGACATGCTGCAGGCCGTTAAACGTGCACGCGCGTCCGCCGTCGCCGCCTCGAGCTTGTACCTGTTCACACAAAGCACACCGCTCGAGGCGAAAGCATATCTGGCCGCTCGCGGTGTCCCGGTGCGCCATACGACCATCACGCCGCTCGAGAACGGTCGTTGAGAGTCGTCGCAATCATCCAGGCACGCATGGGATCCTCCCGGTTGCCGGGAAAGGTCCTGCTCCCGCTCGCCGGTGAGCCCGTGTTAGCTCACGTTATCGCGCGCGTACGCGCCTCTGGCGTGTTGGACGACGTCGTGGTCGCCACTTCGACGCTGCCGACAGACGATGTGGTAGCCGAAGTGGGTGCGGGGGAGGGCGCGCGGGTTTTTCGTGGCAGCGAAGCGGATGTCCTTTCCCGTTATGCAGGGGCTACGTTAGCTTTCGCAGCCGACGTCGTTGTGCGGATCACCGCGGATTGTCCGCTGATCGATCCGGATATTCTGGGCGAAATGGTCGAACGGTTCCTGGCCCAGCTGAGACAAGGGTCGCCAATCCAGGTTCTGACAAACTCACGCATCCGGTCATTTCCGTGGGGTCTGGACGTCGAAGTGTTTGCCCGAGAGGCGCTGGACACGGCCGCGGCTGAAGCAAGCGCTCCGCGATGCCGGGAACACGTGACGACGTACTTCTACGAGAATCCCGATCGCTTCCGCATCGTGGATCATGTCGGATATCCGGACTATTCAAGCTACCGGTTGACGCTGGATACCGTCGAAGACTACGAGCTCCTGAGCCAGATTGCGGGCGCTGTGCCCGCTGACGAGCTGCCAAAGCTGCGAATCGGCAAGATTGTGGACCTGCTGGTGAAGCACCCGACATGGGCATCGATCAATGCCCACGTGCAACAAACCCCGGCCTGACTGAAGCGGAACGTTGTGGCAAATCTCGCCGAGCACCGAAGGTGCGAGGTACAGGTCGCGGGGGTGGGGCCCCGCGACGGTTATTGAATGAGCGGGTCTTTCAAGACAGAGCAGGAAGCCTTCTGGGCTGGCGAGTTCGGTTCGGAGTATTCGCACCGCAGCGTTGGCCGTGACCTGCTGGCTGCCAACTGTGCGTTGTTCTCGACGATCATTTCGCGAACCGCGAACGTGCGATCGATCATCGAGTTCGGCGCCAACATCGGGCTCAGCCTGCGCGCGCTGGCGACGCTGCTTCCCGAAGTGGAACTGGCGGCAGTCGAGGTGAATTCAGCAGCGGCTGCCGCATTGCGAGAGTGGGGCCGGCCGCAGGTGTTCGAGTCGTCTATCCTCGAGTTCACGCCGTGCCGTACGTGGGATCTGGTCTTGACCAAGGGATTGCTCATTCACATAGATCCCGCGTACCTCGATACCGTCTACGAGACTTTGCACGAAAGCGCGGCGCGCTACCTCGTGATCGTCGAGTACTACAACCCGACACCGGTCGCGGTCACCTACCACGGGTCCTCCGGGCAACTCTTCAAGCGGGACTTTGCCGGTGAAATGCTCGACAGATTTCCGTCGCTCACCCTC
>DATBJG010000346.1:0-33332 GCA_036556585.1 Vicinamibacterales bacterium | reverse complement strand
GCGCCGGCGTGAAACAGGGGTCGGGAGTCTTTTTTCACGGCTGGCGCGAAAAAAGACTCCCGACCCCTTTTTCACGAAATTGACTGAGACCGATCTTTGCTCCATAATCGGCGATGAGTCGCCGTTTGTTTCCTGCCACATCGTCTCATGTCCGACTCCCGGCGACCCGAGCTTCTCGGTCCCTTCGAGGGTTCGGGGCCTGAGCACGACGCAAAGACCGAAGACCTGCTGCTGACGGGTCTCGATCACTATTTTGCCGGTAATTACCAGCAGGCAATCAACGTCTGGACGCGGGTGCTGTTTCTCGATCGCGGGCATGCGCGTGCGCGCGCCTACATCGAGCGGGCGCGGTCGGCGCTTTCAGAGCAGCAACGTGAATCCGAGGAAATGCTGCACAGTGGGGTGGCGGCCTTCAATCGGGGTGAGATCGAGCTGGCTCGTCATCTGCTGACCTCGGCCGTGGATCGTGGCGGGCCGCAGGAGCTGGCGCTGCCAATCCTCGCGCGACTCAATCGACTCGAAGCGGCCATCACGGCCGTCGAGTCGGCGCATCGTCCGACCGAGACACGATCGGTTCACGCACGGACGCAGGCGCCGCCGAGCCCCCGGGCCGTCCACCCGGTTTTGTGGGCTGCCTTGGCAATGGTGATTCTCGCGGCCGCAATCTTGATGATCAGAGGCGATTACATCGATCTCGCGAACCTGGCGTTGATGCCACCGCCGACTCCCAGGGTCGGATCACCGGCCACGTCTGCCGATCGCCTGCCGCTTCCACAACCGGCGGAAATCGCGTTGCAGCGCGCGCGACGACTGTTCAAAACGGGCCATCCCACGGATGCTCTTCGGGCGCTGGACGTCATTCGACCAAGCGACGTCCTGCGCCCGGATGCCGACCGGCTGCGCGCAGAAATCCAGCGCGAGCTGCTGCAGCAGGTCACGACCAGCCTCGAGCCGCAACCAGGCTCCCAGGCTGTCGCGGCTCCGACACCGGTGGAATCCGGTCCCTGAATGAAGTGCCCCAAGTGCGGCTATCTGGGATTCGAGACGGGCGATCGCTGCCGCAATTGTGGCTATGATTTTTCGTTGGCCGGAGCTTCCGAGGATGCCGCACAGACGCTGCATAGCGACCTGCTGATCAAGGACGAGACCGAACCAGTCGGCCCGTTCATCGACCTTTCACTTACCCCCGGTATTGCCGAACGTCCTGAATCGCTGCGTAAACGCCACGACAAGATGGACTTGGATCGGCTCATTGGCGTGCCCGAGCCGACGCCATCCTCTGAGTCATCGACGCTGCCGATCGAAGAGTTTCCCCTGTTTCCGAATGAGGCTGGAGGCGACGCTTTTCCCAACCGGCCCCGTGCCGTTCCGCGACCACCAATCATTGTTCGACGTCAGACGCCAGAAGCGCCGGGTGCGCCGAAACAGTCTGCGAAGCCTGCCAGACCAGGTGCATTCGACTCACCCCCGCTTGCCGGACTCGGGTTGCCTTCGACGGCTGGTTCCGGCCGGTTCGAAATGTCCGCCGAGGCCCCGCTTCCAATCCGGGTCATGGCGACGCTCGTCGATTTGCTGGTTCTTGCAGCCATCGATGCCATCGTCCTCTATTTCACGCTGCGTCTGGTTGGCCTTCAGTCGGGCGACTTCGGGGCCCTGCCAGCGCTTCCTCTCGCCAGTTTCTTCTTCTTGTTGAACGGCGGATATTTCGTCACCTTTGGTGCGTTTGGTGGCCAGACGATCGGCCAGATGGCCTTCGGGCTGAAAGTTGTGGGAGACGATGGGTCACCAGTGGCATTTGGCACGGCCACCGTCCGCACGATTGCCTGGCTCATCACCACGATTCCCCTCGGGTTGGGATTGTGGTTCGCGCTCCGCGAGGATCATCGAACACTTCACGATCGCCTGACCGCCACACGGGTTGTTCTGTCGTAACGTGTTGCGGCGCCGCTCCCTCCCATGACCCGCCTCGCCGTTTTCGTTGCCACGGTTGTGTATGCCGGCTTGTTCCCAATCGCGCCCGGGACCGTAGGCTCGGTGGTGGGACTCCTTGTCTACGGCCTGCTCGTTCAACTGGGTGGGGGAGTTCTGCTGGAAAGTCTTGTCATTGTCGCCGTGTTCGGTCTCGGGGTGTGGGCGGCCGCGGTCGCCGAACGTCATTTTGGCGGTACGGATCCGGGCCCGGTGGTGATCGACGAAGTGCTGGGGATGCTCATCACGCTGTTCCTCGTTCCGGTGAGCCTCAGCGGAGCCATCATGGGGTTGCTGCTGTTTCGGGTCTTCGATATCGTCAAGCCGTTTCCCGCCGGAAGGCTTGAACGGCTACATGGTGGCTTCGGGGTGATGTCAGACGACGCCATGGCCGGGATTTACGCAAACCTCCTGCTGCGAGCGGTGTGGTGGCTCGCACCCGGCTGGGTGGTGTCATGAGAGCCGAAATCATTGCGGTCGGCAGCGAGTTGCTCCGACCGGAACGCAGCGACACTAATTCGCTGTTCATCACCGAGCGATTGAACGAGATTGGCATCGACGTCAAGGCCAAATCGATCGTAGGGGACGACCGTGCCACCCTTCACGCGCTCGTCGAAGGTGCGCTCGCGCGTTCAGAGATTGTCATTACCACGGGTGGTCTTGGGCCTACCGAAGATGATCTGACGCGCGAGATCGTGGCGGCGGCGCTTGGGCTTCCGCTCGAAACCGATGAACGTATCGTCGAACGAATTCGTGCCCGATTCGCGTCGCGTGGTCTCCGCATGCCGGACATCAATCGACGTCAGGCCGAGGTACCTCGCGGCGCTGTCGTGCTCGACAATCCCAATGGCACAGCTCCGGGCCTGTGGATCGAACGGGAGGGGCATATCGTTATTCTGCTGCCGGGGCCGCCGCGCGAGATGAAGGGGATGTTTGAGGTCATCGTCCGCGAACGACTGTCATCGAAGGCGGGATCGCGCCGGCTCTATCGACGAGTGTTGCGCGTGACTGGCCGGACTGAATCGCACACTGAAGAGGTCGTGGCGTCATCATATGCGCGGTGGGCGGCTGGACCGGGGTCGATTGAGACGACAATCCTTGCCTCTTACGGTCAGATTGAGCTGCATCTGACGGCGCAGGGTCCCGATGTTGTGACGGCCGAGACGGCTCTCGATGCTGCCACCGCCGACGTGCAGGCTCTCCTGGGCGCCGATCTTTACAGTACGGACGGCCGGACGATGGAGCAGGTGGTTGGCGATCTGTTGAGAAAGGGTTCGATGAAGATTGCCGTTGCCGAGTCGTGCACCGGAGGGCTGCTGGCGTCGCGTTTGACCGACGTACCGGGGAGCTCAGATTATGTCGAGCGGGGAATCGTGGCTTACAGCAATGCTGCGAAGGTCGAGCTGCTGGGCGTGCCAGCCGAAGTGATCGATGAGCACGGTGCCGTAAGCGAGGCCGTTGCCGTTGCGATGGCACGAGGAATCTGCCGTCAGAGCGGGACTGCAATCGGGATTGGCGTGACGGGAATCGCGGGCCCTGGCGGCGGCACCGAGCGCAAGCCGGTCGGCATGGTCTGTATTGCGGTCACGCGTCCTGGATTGTCACCTCCTGACTGCCGTGTCCGCACGTTTCGATTCCTCGGCGGTCGGGCATTGGTCAAGTCCCAGGCTTCGCAGGCGGGGCTCGATATGGTCCGCAGATGGCTCCTGGAAGTGCCGTAACGCGTCGCCTTTTCTTTGCAATCGATCTTGATGAGTCAGCCCGCACGGCAATTGCAGGCTTGATGGGGCGGCTCAGTCAGCGACTCGACTCAGAAGGCGCAGGGTCCGGGCGCGTCAAGTGGGTCGAGCGCGAGAATTTGCACATCACGGTACGTTTCCTGGGAGCGACTCCGGAAGAGCGTGTGCACCAATTGCAGTCGACTTTGAACAGCCACCTGTCGAGCCGACCGTTCGTTCTGCGGTTCGACCACGTGGGGACGTTTCCGGAGCGTGGTGCCCCGCGCGTCGTCTGGCTGGGTACGTCGATCGGTGCGGCCGAGGCCACACGTGCCAGGGACGAGCTCGAAGAGCGCCTGAGAGCTTTGGATGTTCCGCCCGAACCCCGTCCGTTTCGTCCTCATCTGACGCTGGGACGGTTTCGAGAGACGGGCCGTGGATCGGATGGACGCGCAATTCGTAGCGTGGAGGTAGGACGCCTTGATGACGTGCAGGTGGATTACCTGACGTTGTACGAAAGTCACCTGTCTTCTCACGGGCCGCGCTACGTGCAACTCATGAAAGTACTGCTCGGTTCTGCAGCTGAAGGCTGAAGGCTGAAGGCTGAAGGCTGAAGGCTACTAATGCCGAACCTCTGGGTGATTCCAATCGGGTACGCGCTCGGCTCGATCCCGTTCGCACTGCTGCTGGGACGTTGGCTGGGTGGCATCGACCTGCGGCGGACCGGAAGCGGGAATCTGGGCGCGGCCAATGCATTTCGCACAACCGGGCCGCTCGTGGGTCTGTGCATTCTGCTGCTCGATGTGGCGAAAGGGGCGGCAACGGTACTACTGGCACGTCGTGTCGGCGGTGGCGCGGCACCCGCGGTTGCGGGAGTTGCGGCCGTTGTGGGGCACGTGTACCCCATCTGGCTGGGTTTTCAAGGAGGCAAGGGCGTGGCAACCGCTTGTGGGGCGTTTGCCCTGCTGGCTCCACCGGCGACAGCTATCGCCAGCGTCGCCTTTCTCCTGACCACACTCTGGACGAGATACATTTCGCTGGGATCGGTCGTTGGGACGATGCTCGTCGGACCGATTGCCTACTTCATGAGTGCGCCTACATCGGTTGTGATTGGCGCGCTGGTCACGGCGGCGATCATTGTCCCGCGTCATCGGGACAACCTGCGGCGGCTCGTGGCGGGTGTCGAGCACAGAATCCGGACATGAAAACAGTTGCGATACTGGGCGCCGGCGGTTGGGGAACGGCGCTTGCCGTTCACCTCGGACGCATGCAGAACGAGATTCGATTGTGGGCTCGTGATGCGGGACTGGCGGAAGAGATGGCCGCACGACGAGCAAACGCTGTGTATTTGCCTGACGTCGCGCTGCCGGCTAGTGTCGTGCCGGTCGCATCGCTCGAGCGGGCGCTGGCCGGCGCCGAGCTCGTCATCTCTGCTGTTCCTTCCCATGGCGTGCGAGCGGTCTGGCGCGCTGCCCGATCATTCGTTCCGTCGAATGCCGTCGTCGTCAGTGCCACGAAAGGTCTCGAAACCGAGACGCTGCTCAGGATGACCGAAGTCATCGCGCAGGAGCTGGGAGGTCGACGGCCGATCGCGGTGCTGTCTGGTCCCACCTTTGCGGCTGAGGTCGCGCGACAGTTGCCGACGGCGGTCTCGATCGCGTGTGCGGATGCCACCGTTGCCGGAATGGTTCAAGCAGAGCTGCGCGCTCCATACTTCCGCTTGTATGCCAGCTCGGATGTCGTCGGCGTCGAAATCGGCGGGGCCCTCAAGAACATCATTGCTATTGCGGCCGGCGTGGTGGAGGGGATGGGGCTCGGTCACAACGCGATGGCGGGCCTCGTGACGCGGGGACTTGCAGAGATCACACGGCTCGCGTGCGCGGCCGGTGCGCGGCGCGAAACACTATCGGGGTTGACGGGTCTCGGGGATCTCGTCCTGACGTGCACGGGTAGTCTGAGCCGCAATCGTCACGTGGGTATGGAACTCGCGCGAGGACGCCCTCTCGCAGAGATTCTGGCCGGTATGAAGATGGTGCCCGAGGGCGTGCGGACAACTGAGGCAGCTCAGGCACTTGGAAAGCGGTTCGGCGTCGAGCTGCCGATTGTGTCGCAAATGGGCGACGTGCTTGCGGGGCGTCGTTCGCCGGTGGCGGCTGTCGAGGAACTGATGCTTCGACGCCAGCGGGCCGAAGACGAAAGCGGGTGATAGAATTTTCGTCAATGGGGTTCTTCGATCGGCTCCGCGAAAGTCTCACTCGTACCACCCAGCAAATCGTCGAAAAGTTCGATGCGATCGCGGGCGCGACGACGTCCGGCAAGCCGTCGCGTGCCGTGGAGGTCGAAACGCTCGATGCGCTCGAAGAGTTGCTGATCTCTGCCGATGTTGGCGTGGGAGCAACCGAGCGCATTGTTTCGGCCGTGCGTGAGCGAACACGGCACGCCCAGGACTTGCGCGAGCTGGTCAAGGACGAGATCCGTTCGATCTTTAACCTTGTTCAGACCCACGTCCCTCAGGGAGGCCCACCGCGGGTGTGGCTGCTGGTAGGAGTCAACGGAACAGGGAAAACTACCACCGTCGGAAAGCTGGCGAATCTCCTGAAATCCCAGGGCGGACGCCCGCTTATTTGCGCTGCTGATACGTATCGAGCGGCCGCAGTCGAGCAACTGGAGATTTGGGCCGCGCGTGCGGGGGTCGATCTCGTTCGCGCCCGAGAAGGAGCAGATCCCGCAGCCGTGGTCTTCGATGCCGTCCAGTCGGCAAAGTCCAAGAATCGCGATGTCGTGTTGATCGACACCGCCGGCCGCCTGCACACCCGCGTCAATCTCATGAACGAGCTCGAAAAGATTCGCCGCGTCATCTCGCGGGCGGTCGAGGGTGCACCTCACGAAGTGCTCCTGGTGTTGGATGCCACGGTCGGCCAGAACGGACTCACCCAGGCCCGCGAGTTCATGAACGTGGCAGGGGTCAACGGCATTGTCCTGACGAAGCTCGATGGCACCGCCAAAGGCGGAGTTGCGGTTGCGATTGCACACGACCTCCGCCTTCCCATTCGCTATGTCGGCATCGGCGAGAGCCTCGACGATCTCATACCGTTTTCGTCGGACGAGTACGTTGAGGCCCTGTTTCAAGAGAAATGGTAAATGGGGTCAGACCCCAGTTATGACCGACGAAGATTTCATGGTGCGGGCGTTCCAACTGGCGGAGCGTGGTCGGGGCCGGACCAGCCCCAACCCTCTCGTCGGATCTGTGGTGGTGTCGCCACAGGGTGTCGTTCTTGGTCAGGGATATCACGAACGAGCTGGTGAGGCGCACGCCGAGATACACGCACTTGATGCAGCAGGCGTTGCAGCCCGTGGCGCCACCCTTTACTGCACGCTCGAGCCGTGTGCGCACGTTGGACGAACCGGGCCCTGTGCACACCGCATCGTTACGGCCGGTATCGCGCGAGTGGTTGCCGCCATGCGCGATCCGAATCCTCTCGTTAGCGGCAAGGGATTCGAGTATTTGCGTGCTCACGGTGTCAGCGTCGAAGTTGGGGTAGGCGAGGAACAGGCGATCCGGCTGAATCGACCGTATCTGACGTTCATCAGCCGCAAACGGCCCTTCGTAATCTTGAAGGCAGCCATCAGCCGGGATGGGTACGTAGCGACCGGGGCCGGGGTTCGTTCGCAATTGACCTCGGATGAATCGCTACGTCACGCCCACCGGGTGCGGGCCGAAGTCGATGCGATTGGCGTAGGTTCGACAACCGTGCTGGTGGACGATCCCGAGCTTACTGTTCGCGGTGTGCATCGCGAGCGTCCGCTGACCCGCGTGATTTTCGATCGGCGACTGAGAACCCCATCGAATGCGCGGGTTCTCTCGACCCTCTCGCAGGGGCCGGTCATAATATTAGCCTCGGCAGAAGTAATGTCGCATTCGACACACCGCGTGAACGAGTTGACGAGCGTAGGTGCGACGGTGCACGGGTTGGAGTCCACAGACGTGGCTTCTGCCCTCCAGCAATTGGGATCTCTGCAGATCGTGTCGCTGGTGCTCGAAGGTGGCCCTACCTTACAGGCAGCCGCCTGGGAGGCGGGCGTGATCGATTGCGTGCACCTGTACGTCGCCCCTGTGACTGTGGGATCGACGGGCGTGGAGTGGCTACCAACGGAGATTCTCTCGACGCTGGTCGAAACACGAGAGCAGAAACTCGGGGTGGATACCTTCACGGAAGGCTATGTTCACAGGACTGATTGAGACCGTCGGCAGGATTGCCGGACATACACCGGTCGGGACCGGATTCCGCTTGTCGGTGACAACCGAGCTTGCTCAAAGCCTGAAGCCAGGCGACAGCGTAGCGGTGAACGGAGTGTGTCTGACAATGGTTGTCACAGGTTCTGGCCTCGTCGAGGCGGACGTTGGACCTGAAACGGCCAAGGTGACGACGCTCGGGGCTCTGACACGACATGATGTGGTCAACCTCGAAAGGCCGCTGCGGGCTGATGCACGCCTGGGAGGGCATTTCGTGCAGGGTCATGTCGACGCCACTGGAACACTGGAGCAGATCCGGCCAGAAGCTGATTGCCAGCGACTCACGTTCAGTTTCCCGTGTCAACTGGCCTCTTTTATCGTGCGGAAGGGCTCCATTGCAGTGGACGGTATCAGCCTGACGGTGGCTGATTTGGGACCAGATCGTTTTGACGTGCAGATCGTTCCCTTTACATGGGAACATACCAACCTGAAGACCCTCGCGGTAGGAGCTCGCGTCAATCTGGAGTGCGACGTCCTCGGTAAGTACGTGGCGCGAGTAGCGGAATTGATGAGAGTCGGCAATTTGTAAGGTGTAGCGGCGGTCTTTGGACCCGCCGTCGAAAACCATATGGCCAACCGGCTCAAGGTTGCACACTCCCGGACGAAGACGCCGTTCTCGCGAATCGAGGACGCAATTGACGCCATCCGTGCAGGCCGGATTGTCATCGTAATTGACGATGAAGATCGGGAGAACGAAGGGGATCTCACGGTTGCCGCCGAAAGAATTACGCCCGAACACATCAATTTCATGGCCCGATACGGACGCGGCCTCATTTGCATGCCGATGACGGGGGAGCGCCTCGACGAACTCGAGGTTCCGCTCATGGTGGACAAGAACACGGCGGCATACGGTACCGCGTTTTGCGTGCCCATTGAGGCCAAGGAAGGCACGACGACCGGGATTTCGGCGGGGGATCGCGCCGCAACCGTTCGTGCCGCCATTGATCCGCGAACCAAGCCATCGGATCTTGCGCGGCCCGGTCACATGTTTCCACTTCGGGCCCGCCAGGGTGGCGTCCTGGTCCGCGCGGGCCAGACCGAGGCGGCGGTGGATCTCGCACGGATTGCCGGTCTTTACCCGGCGGGCGTCATCTGCGAAATCATGAACGACGACGGCACGATGGCGCGCGTACCGGAGCTGACGCGATTTGCGCGCCGGCACAAGCTGCCGCTGATCACCATTGCCGATCTCATCAAATATCGAATGCGGACCGAGCGGCTGGTCCGTCGCGTGGCGACCGCGGAGCTTCCGACGGGTCACGGCGCGTTCCGGTTGTACGCATACGAAAGCCTACTCGACAAGGAAACGCATCTGGCGCTTGTGCGCGGCGACATTGGCGATGGAAGTTCGGTCATGGTGCGCGTTCATTCGCGGTGCCTTACCGGTGACGTGTTTCACTCCATGCGCTGCGATTGCGGCGCCCAACTGGACGCTGCCATGACGCGCATTGCCGCCGAGGGACGCGGAATCCTCCTCTACCTCAATCAAGAGGGCCGAGGGATCGGGCTCGCTAACAAGATTCGCGCGTACGAATTGCAGGATCAGGGTCTCGACACAGTCGAAGCCAATGAACGACTGGGATTCAAAGCCGACCAGCGCGACTACGGCATTGGAGCGCAGATCCTCGGTGACCTCGGCGTTCGGACGATGCGACTATTGACGAACAACCCAAGAAAGTTCGTCGGCCTCGAAGGCTACGGCCTGGCGGTGATTGAATCACTCCCCCTCGAAATTCCGGTGTCGGATACGACACGGCGGTATCTCAAAACCAAAAAAGAGAAGCTCGGTCACAAGCTGTCGCTGGTGTAGAAGGCCAGTCGGACGCCGGGCGCACCGTGGGCTGTACCGGATTCTGAGGATGCGTCCGGCCCGCGTCAATTGACAGTCTGTCGGCCCGTGGGCTACGATAAGCGTTTAAGTTACATGGGCTTACGCCCATAATCAGCTGACAGAATGTTCGAATCCCTAAGTACCCGCCTGCAGGACGCCCTCCGAACCCTCCGGGGCGAAGCGCGCCTCACTGAAGACGCCGTCGACGCGGCCCTGCGAGAAATCCGTCTGGCGTTGCTCGAGGCTGACGTCAACTTCAAGGTGGCCAAGGCCTTTGTCGATCGAGTGCGCGTGCGCGCCGTCGATCAGGAGGTGCTGCGCAGCCTGACCCCGGCTCAGCAGGTCGTCAAGATCGTCCGGGACGAGATGGTTGCGTTGTTTGGCATAGCTGCGGGTGGGCTCCAGAACACGTCACGCAGTCCGCGCGTGGTCGCGCTCCTGGGCCTTCAAGGGTCGGGAAAGACGACAACCGCCGGCAAGTTGGGTCGTTGGTTGGTACGTCAAGGGCGCCATCCTCTGCTGGTTTCAACCGACGTCCGGCGTCCTGCCGCAATTGAACAACTCAATGTGCTGGGGACCCAGGCCGGCTTGCGCGTCCACGATCCGAAAGACGAGCGCGATCCAGTGAAGCGGGCCGCTGGAGCCGTTTCCGAAGCCCGTCACCTTGGTTTCGATGTCGTGATCGTCGACACGGCCGGACGGTTACACATTGACGATGACCTGATGGGCGAGCTCGAAGCGATTAATGCCAACGTGGAGCCGGTCGATCGGTTGTATGTCGCTGACGCCATGACCGGACAGGATGCCATCAAGAGCGCTGGCGAGTTCAATCGACGGATTGGTGTGACGGGCGTTGTGCTCACCAAACTCGATGGTGACGCACGTGGTGGCGCCGCGTTGTCGGTGGTGTCGGTCGTGGGTGTGCCCATCGCATTCGTGGGTATAGGCGAGCGCCTGGAAGACTTCGAGCCTTTCCACGCCGACCGTCTGGTGTCGCGCATTCTCGGGATGGGCGACGTGTTGTCGTTGATCGAGCGGGCAGAGCAGGCCATCGATCACGAAGAAGCCGCGCGGCTGACGGAACAGATGCGGCTCGACGATTTCACCCTCGAGAATTTTCGCGATCAACTGCGTGCGGTTCGAAAGATGGGACCCTTCGAGCAGTTGCTCGGGATGCTGCCGGGCATGGGAAACCTCAAACAGCTGGCGCAGGAAAAGCCCGACGAGAAGCAGCTGTCTCGGATCGAAGCCATCATCGACTCGATGACGCCCGCCGAGCGGCGGAATCATCAGATCATCAACGGCAGCCGTCGCAAACGGATTGCGCGGGGAAGCGGGACCAAGGTCGAAGACGTCAACCGGTTACTGAAGCAGTTCATACAGATGCGGAAGTTTCTCAAGTCCATGGGGGGAATGGCCGGCCTTGGCAAGAACCGGCGCCGTGCGCTTCAGATGTTGGCGTCACGGTCGAACTGACCACTAAGAATGACTGTCTAACCACGACGACACGAAGAACACAACGCCGGCAGGCTAACCACGACGACACGAGAACACAAGGACGGCAGGCTAACCACGACGGCACGAAGAACACAACGACGGCAAGCTAACCGCGACTGGCGCAGGTAGGTATCAACCACGACGGCACGAAGAACACAACGCCGGCAGGCTAACCACGACGGCACGAGAACACAAGGACGGCTGGCTAGCCACGACGGCACGAAGAACACAACGACGACAAGCTAACCACGCGACGCGAAGAACACACAGAGAGCAGGCGTCACCGGAAAGACACAAGAGGCAGGCTGCAAGCGTCGTGATCTTCGTGGCTTTGTGGTTCAATTCGAAGGACGTCCAGTGTCTTTGACTTGGTGGTTGCTCAAAGGAGAATCATGCTCGCGATTCGTTTGAGGAAAGTGGGTTCGAAAAAGCGTCCGTACTTCCGGGTTGTGGTGATTGAGGCAGGCAATCCGAGGGACGGGAGCTTCGTTGAGGTGCTGGGGAACTACAATCCGAGAAGCAAGCCAGCCAAGGTCGAGGTCAATCGCGATCGGCTGCAGTACTGGATTGGGAAAGGCGCGCGTCCGTCCGATACGGTCCGGACGCTCGTGGCCAGGCACTTAACCGTTCCTCCGGCCCAGACACCGTCGACGCCGTGAGCGACCTCCGGGATCTCATTGATATCGTCGCACGGGCGCTGGCCGACGAGCCCGATAAGGTCCGAGTGTCAGAAGCGGAGCATCATGGCACAATCCTGATCGAGGTATACGCGGCGCCGCGCGATATGGGAAAGATGATCGGTCGCCAGGGCCGGACCATTGCGGCAATGCGAACCTTGGCTGGTGTGAGCGGAGAACGGCTGAAGAAGCGGGTCACGCTCGAAGTGCGCGACGAGCCGCCGACAAACTGAGAACGCAGATCACGCAGACGATGCGGATCGCGAGAGACGCGCCGCCCGAATGGGAGGCCATGGTGGTCGTTGGTCGTGTGGCACGTCCTCACGGCATTCGCGGCCAGGTGATCGTGAATCCTGAGACCGACTTCGTCGAAGAGCGGTTTCGGGTTGGCGCTGAGTTGTTTGTTCTCCGACACGGTGCGGCGCTCGGCTTGAGGGTCCGCACGGTTCGCCTCCACCGGGGACGCCCGATTATCGGTTTTCATGACGTCGACTCGATTGAGGCAATTGAGTGGTTGGCAGGTGGCGAACTTCGGGTGCCGGCTGAGGCGCTTCGGCAACTGCCCGCCCACGAGTTTTACAGACACGACCTGGTCGGCTGTCGGGTGACCACCACCAGCGGCCGCGATCTCGGGACGGTGACGGCTGTAGAGGGACCACGAGAAGGCAGCTATCTCATTGTCCGGAAGGCCCAACGTGAGCTGTTGGTGCCTCTGGCCGCCGAAATCTGCGTGGTGATCGATGCCCGGGAGCGCCGGATCGTCATCGAACCACCAGAAGGACTGATCGAGCTCAACGAGACCGGCAAGTAACACAACGCTGGCTGGGCGGCTTTGACATTCGATATCGTGACCATCTTCCCCGACCTCGTGCGCGCGGCGCTTGGGGAGGGTGTTGTGAGGCGTGCGATCGACCGCGGCATCCTCACGGTCGGCGTGCGCAACTTGCGCGACTTTACCGCTGATCGTCATCGCGTGGTCGACGACGTGCCGTACGGCGGTGGTCCCGGCATGGTCCTGAAAGTTGAACCTCTGTTTGCGGCCGTCGAGACGGTTCGGCGTGAGCGTGGTGGGGTAGGGGCGGTCGTGCTGTTATCTCCACAGGGGCGTCGGTTCACGCAAGCCGAGGCAGCGCGGCTCGCGACGCTCGACCACGTGGTGGTGCTCTGTGGTCGGTACGAAGGTGTGGACGATCGCGTCCGCACCCACCTTGCGACCGATGAGCTGTCGATTGGCGACTACGTGCTGACGGGTGGTGAGCTACCGGCGCTCGTGGTGGTTGACGCGGTGGCGCGGCTGGTGCCCGGAGTCGTGGGAGACGAGGAATCGGTCGAACACGAGTCGTTTTCCCGTGGGCTGCTGGACTTTCCGCAGTACACGCGACCCGCCGATTTCAGGGATCTGAAAGTACCAGAGGTGTTGTTATCGGGGCACCACGCGGCGATTCGACAGTGGCGGAAGCGGCAGGCTCTCGAACGCACGCTCGACCAGCGGCCGGATCTGCTTGCCGTGGCAGCGCTCGATGATGAAGAACGCGAAATGCTGACGGAGCTGAAGGCGCGCCGGGCGCAAAGGACTCCGAGCGGGACAGAAGGGGGACACCATGGGCGCAGTGGAAACAATCGATAAGACGCAGTTGGTCGAACGGCCGACAATGCGGTCGGGCGACACAGTTCGTGTGCACGTGAAGGTCAAGGAAGGCGACAAAGAGCGGATTCAGATTTTCGAGGGACTGGTGATTGGCCAGCATCGGGGCGGTGCCCGGGCAACCTTCACCGTGCGGAAGGTTTCCTTTGGACAGGGCGTGGAGCGCATTTTCCCGTTGCACTCCCCAATCATTCAGAAAATCGAGCTGGTCCGATCGGCGAAGGTGCGGCGCGCAAAGCTGTACTATTTGCGCGATCTCAAAGGCAAGGCCGCACGGATGCGGGAGACGAAGCAAGGTAAAGATTAGTGGCACAGACTCCTAACCACTAGCCGACCACTGACCACCGATGAGAACACTCGCCAAGCGGACGCTGGAGAACGCGCTGCGGCGTCTGGGGTTCTATCGCGTGGCGGGCGTGGATGAGGTTGGTCGGGGGTGCCTCGCAGGTCCCGTCGTGGCGGGTGTCGTCGTGCTGAACCCGGACCGTCATATTGCCGGCCTGCGCGACTCGAAGCAGACCACCGCCGCGGAGCGTGAGCGCCTCTACGATCGGATTGTCACGCAGGCGGCTGGATGGGCCGTCTGTGCAGCCGCGCCGGAAGAGATCGACCGCGTGAACATTCACCGGGCATCGCTCGATGCCATGCGCCGAGCGGTTCTCGCGCTGTGTCCGTTGCCCGATGTCGTTCTCGTGGATGCGTTCAGAATACCGAACCTCTTGATGGCGCAGCGCGGCGTGCCGCAAGGTGATCGTCGATGTGCGGCGATTGCTGCGGCATCCATAGTCGCCAAGGTCACGCGAGACCGGTTGATGGGTGAACTGCACACTCGAGATCCACGGTACGGTTTCGATCGGCACAAAGGTTACGCGACTGCACAACATCTCGCCGCTGTTGCCCGCTATGGATACTCGGAGGTGCATCGTCGTTCGTTTCGTCCGCCGTCGCTCTTTGATACGATTGACGACGGGTGTCCGACGAGCGCTGACCCCCCTTCTGCACTCCCCCGCTGAGGATCTGTGGCTTTCGACCGGGACTTAACACTACGGAAGGCGGAAAAGCTGCTGCGCCAGGGCCGACTCGATGCGGCAATTGCGGAGTACCTACACGTGATCGAGGATCAGCCTCGCGATTGGAACACGGCAAATATCCTGGGTGACCTCTACGTGCGAGCGGGTCAAGTGGACAAGGCGGTCGCTCAGTACACGCGTATTGCCGACCATCTCGGCAGCGAAGGATTTCTGCCAAAGGCGTCGGCTGTCTACAAGAAAATCCTGAAGATCAAAGGCGACGAGGAGCACTCGTTGCTCCAGCTGGCCGAGATTGCGGTGAAGCAAGGGCTGCTCGTCGATGCGAAGGCCGCACTCACCGGCGTGGCTGACCGCCGTACTGCGAAAGGTGATCGCCGGGGTGCGGCGGAAGTCCGCATGCGACTGGGCGCGGTCGATCCGGGGGACCTGGAGGCTCGCTTGGTGGGTGCCAGGGCCGCTGCCGAGATCGGGGAAACGTCCGCAGCCATCTCCGAGCTCAAGGCAGTCGCCGAAGAATTTAACCAGCGTCGCCGCCCGGATGATGCGCTCAAGGTGCTGGGCGAAGCAGCCGCTCTCAATCCCGCCGATGCCGACGTCACCACGAGCTTGATTCGGGCGTATGTGGCCAAGGGTGATTTTGCCCACGCGCGGACGTACGCGAAGACCGCCGCGCAGTTCAAGCAGATTGCCGGGGAGCTCAGCGAGCGCGGGCACGAGGCAGAGGCCCTTGAAGCGCTAACCGAAGCTGCGGCACTGGATCCCGCAGACCTCGAAGCCAAAGCTCAGCTCGTGCGCAGGTATCTCGCCAGGCAGGATGCGGCGCAGGCCCGCCGGTTTCTCACGGTTGAAGTAGCCGGCGAGGATGCCGAGTTACTGTGGATGCTGGCGGAGATGGAGCTTCGTGCAGGGAACGTGACTCAAGGACTCGCCATCCTTCGGAAAGTCGTGACAGCACATCCCTCACGGCGCGACGAGCTGGTTTTGCTTGGTTGTTCGGTGGCCGATGTCAGCGTCGAGACGGCCTATCAGGTGATCGACCTGGCAGCCTCGCTGGCGCTGGCCAACGATGAGTGGGCGGACGCGGCGGCCGCCATCAACGAGTTCGTCAATCGCGAACCGCGACACATCCCGGCGTTGATGCGGCTGGTTGAGATTTGCGTTGATGGTGGTCTCGAGGCCACGATGTACAGCGCACAGGGCCAGTTGGCGGATGCCTATCTCGCGATCGGCCAGGGCAACGAAGCGCGGGTCATTGCCGAGGATCTTGTGGCCCGTGAACCGTGGGAGCGAGCCAACATCGAGCGGTTTCGCCGCGCGTTGACAATGCTTG
The DNA here is from genome assembly GCA_036556585.1 of Vicinamibacterales bacterium. GTDB lineage: Bacteria > Acidobacteriota > Vicinamibacteria > Vicinamibacterales > JAMQPK01 > DATBJG01. The sequence goes on along the minus strand of DATBJG010000346.1, from coordinate 17,341 downwards.
GTGAAACCGATGTGGACGCGATTGTCGCGGACAGGCTGAGTGGCCAGACGCCGTTTGTCAGCACCGATCTTTCTCCGGGTTTCGAGGATGAGATACCGGGGATCGGGAAGCCGGCCACCCAGCCGGATCCTTCGGCGGTCGCTCGGGCGATGACTGTCTCAGAGGAGGACATCCTCGACACTCCAAAGCTGCCCAGATCGGCAATCGCTGTACCAACGTCCGAGCTGCCCGCCGGTGGGGCCCGACGGGCGAATCAGGATGTGTTCGATCTCGGCATGGCTGCGGTGGATATCGGATTTCTGGACCAGTCCCCCGAAAGTACCCAGACCGCAGAAGCCGATACTACGGAAGCGGTCGAGATCGATCTGAGCAACATGCTGGAGGAGCTGAAACCGAGCATGGCCGACGCAAAGCCAACCCGCAAGGAATCGGGCCGGGACCTCGAGGGGGTCTTCAAGGACTTTCGAGATGAAGTGTCCCGCGAAAACGTCGCGGATGCGGCCGCCCAACACTACAAGCTAGCAATTGCCTACATGGACATGGGCATGGTGGACGATGCCCTGAAGGCGCTGCAGGTTTCGGCACGCGCCCCACGGCTCCGGTTCGAGTCGGCGGCGATGATTGCTCGTATTTACTTGAAGCGAAATGCAGCAGGGCAAGCTATCGAGTGGTTCGAACGTGCGGCGGAGGCTCCAGCCCCGAATCCCGACGCTGGCCGCGCTCTACTCTATGAGTTGGCCGAGACCCTCGAGTCGCAGGGTGAGACGGCTCGGGCCCTGGCCGTCTTTCTCGAATTACGGGCAGACGCCGGAGAGTATCGCGATGTCTCGGCGCGTCTCGAGCGCCTCACCAAGGTCCAGATGCGGGGATAGGAACACGGCCGGTGAAGCGGTTGCTCTACATCGCGTACTTCCTCGAAGTTGGATTGCTGCTCGTTCTCGTGCCGTGGTCCGGGTTCTGGGAACAGAACTACTTTGCGGACAGCTTGCCGACCGTGCGCGCGGCCATTGGCAACAATTTCGTGCGCGGAGGCATTTCCGGTCTCGGAATCGTGAACTTGTGCGTTGGGATCATCGACCTGGCTGCGCTGGTCTCGATGCGACGGGTCGATTCGGCGCCGCGTTCCGTCATGCGGATCGATGGCTCGCGAGTGGAGTAGCCCGCTCCCCGGCGGTACTCTCTGTTGCCTGGTGACCGACCGTCACCGGCTCGCGCGTTGGTCGGACGACAGCCCGGCCGCGCTGGTGGCGCTTGCAGGTGCTGCCGCTGCGGCGGGTGTGAATCTCATTCAGATTCGTGAAAATGACCTCGACAGCCGGACCTTGTGTGAGCTGGTTCGGTCGTGTGTTCGTGCAGCAGCGGGCAGCCAGGCCCGCGTCGTGGTCAACGACCGGCTTGATGTGGCGCTGGCGGGTGGCGCCGATGGCGTTCATCTTCGCAGCGATTCGCCAGCCGCGGTTCGCGTCCGTCAGGTCGTGCCGGCACGGTTTCTCGTCGGGCGGTCCGTTCATGGCGCCGAAGAGGCCGAAAAGGCAGCGGCCGAGGGGGGGCTGGACTACCTGATTGCGGGGACGATATTTCCTTCAGGTTCGAAACCTGGCCAGACCGGGTTTCTCGGCCTCGATGGGCTACAGGCCGTTGTCAGGCGCGTAACCCTGCCGGTTCTCGCCATCGGCGGTGTGACGACTGAGACGGTTGCAGACGTGGCGGGAACTGGTGTGCGGGGTGTGGCGGCCATCGGGATGTTTTGTGAAGCCGGCGTTGACATCGGACGACTCGCCAGCGCGGTGACGTCGATCCGTCGCTCGTTTGATACAGAGAACAGTCTGCAGTAGACAGTCGGTAGCGGGCAGTCGGTAGACGGCAGTCGGGTATCCCCCAATACTCACTGAAAACTGACAACTGATAACTGAGAACTCCAAGTGGCATCTGCAAGCACTGGATCGCCGGCGACCGTTGGTGCCCGTCTGCGCGCCGCGCGCGAAAAGCGGGGGATTTCGCTTCGTCAGATTGCAGAGCGAACCCGTATTTCCGTCATGGTGCTCGAGGCGGTCGAACGCGACGACATCAAGAGGCTTCCAGGAGGCATCTTCACACGATCGTTCCTGCGGTCGTACGCCACAGAGGTCGGGTTGGATCCGGACACCACAGTCGATGAATTCCTCGCCCAGTTTCCTCCGGAATCGGTGACAGCGGGCACGGTTGGTGATCCAGTCGAGGATCATCAGGCCATTGAAAGCGACCGCCACGCCGCCCGGACTTTCGTGCGCCTGATTGCGGCGAGCCTGCCGATCGCCGCCATTGTCATTTACTTCACCGTCAGGCCGACGCCATCAGGCGAGGAAACGGAATCGAGCGCACCAAGTTCTGTCGAGGCACCGACCGTTGCGGGCGGCTCGAAAATTCTCACGCCGTCACGCGGTAATTCGAAGATACCGCCTGCGACGACTCAGACGGTCAAGGCCAGCGAGGTCAAGGCTGTAACGGCAATTGAACCCAAGCCAACAACCGATCCAAAGGCGGCAATCACCCCAAAGACTGTAACGGACCCCAAGCTCGGGGCGGTGGGTACGGGTGCGGCGGCAACGGTCACGCCACCGACGACCGGTGGAAACCAGGCCACTGCCACCACGAAACCGTCGGCCACCGATGCCACGCCCGTGCCGACAGAGGTGAAAGTGCCGGCGCAAACGGCCAAGCGTCCCGAGACGGCAAAGCCAGCGGCCCCGCCAGATTCGGTGATGATGGTGATCGATCAACCGTCTCGGTGCTGGGTTGCGGTCGCAGTGGATGGTCAGGCGGTCGCGCCAGAGCGTCTGGGTAGCGGGGAGCGACTCGAGCTGAAGGCGAGGCGCGAAATTGTCGTGACGGTCGGCGAAGACTCGCCGTGCTCCTACACGTTGAACGGGGCAGCGGGTCGGCCGCTCGGGCAACCCGGAGCCATCGTCACGAGACGCATCAGCCCCGACAACTATCGAAGCTACGTGACCCGATAGCTGCATGGAAGCCGGACTTCGTACGCCGCTGCTCGACATGTTTCGACGCGGGGAAGTGTCGCGCGACCTCAAGATGTTTGCCGCGCGTGGTGCGCTTGCTCCTCGCGCTCACGAACAATTGAGCTTGCTGGCTGAGCTCGTCCACGATGCTGATATCGAAATTCGGCTTGCGGCAGAAGAGACCCTCGAGGCCATTCCGCGTCCTGCGCTCGAGGCCTTCCTCGCACGCTCTGACACTTCACCGGCGTTGAAAGAGTTCTTTGCCGCCCGCGGCATTCAGGCAGGAGAGACTCCGGCAGCTGACGCCGACGCGCCGCTCATCGAGCTCGGTGGCGAAGGGGAAGAGCCACCCGCCGATGCTGACGGTGACACAACCGACGAGAAGCGTGGGGCGGTCCAGCGGATTGCGGCTATGACGGTCAGCGAACGGATGGGCGCGGCCATGAAGGGATCACGTGAAGAGCGCGCGATTCTGATTCGCGATCCGAACAAACTGGTGTCGGTGGCGGTATTGAGCAGCCCCAAGCTCAACGAGAGCGAGGTCGAAAGTTTTGCCAAGATGGCGAATGTGTCTGACGAGGTGCTCCGCATCATTGGTCAGACACGTGCCTGGGTCAAGAACTACGGCATCGCGTCCTCCCTCACGAGGAATCCGAAGACCCCGCTGGCCGTGTCGCTGCATCTGGTGCAGCGTCTGACGGACCGCGATCTCAAGATGATCACGCTCGACCGCAACGTGCAGGAACCGCTGCGTATCGCCGCACGCAAGCGCCTTTCCGACGGCAAGCGGCAGTAGCCGCCCGGAACGCAGCACTGACCACTGGCCACTGACCACCGGCCACTGATCTATCCCACCTCGAATTCATAGCACCCCGGCGTCACGAGCAGCCGGTTGGGACCGTCGAACGACAGGCTGGTTGCCGTAATGATGCCCGCCCCTTTGAGCTGGATGGTCCGCACCTTCTCGCCCGATTCATCGTACTGATAAATGAAGGGTGTCGTCAGACCAATCCAGAGATTGCCCCGGGGATCCACCGCGGCGGTCCGAATCGTCGGTGGGACGAGAGGAAGCGTACCGTCGGCTGGTGTCCGCGACGGCCAGCGAGTGGGGAGCGCGTGCAGGACGGGGTCCAGCTCCGGGCCCTCGATGTGCCGTTCGAAGAGCATCTGGCCGTTGCGGTCGTACTTGCGAAACATCGGCCGTCCCGTCTGAAAGACAAAGTAGAACCCGCCGGTCGGATCCGCGAGCGGGAACCCGCTGTTGAAAGCCAGGTGGAGATCGCGGTCCGATTCGTGCCCTGTCTCGCGCAACGATCCAAAGGTCCGGACGGCGGAACCGGCCAGTCCGTATTCAGTAATGAGCGCGTCGCGTTCGGGTTCGTTGATGAGAATTGAGCTGCCGGTGTACTGGAGAGATCCCACGCCGCTGAGCGTGAGGCCGCCAATCAGGACGCGAGGGATCGCCTGGCCGGGCAGCACGAAGCCGCCAAGCCTGACGCCAGCCGGCGAGAAGATTTGAATTCGCTCGCGACGGTTTGGGACATCAGCCACGACAAAAATCCCGTCAGACGCCATGTCGAACGCGCCAGGGAGGATGATGCGACCGGGTTCCTGACCCACGGCCACGATTTTCTCGGCGCGGGTCTGTTTCACATCGACGAGGTAGATCGCATGACTCCGGCGATCGAAGACGTAGGAATTGCCGGACTTGGAGCGCTGGAAGCCCACTGGTTCGGCAAAAGCCGCCGCGATATGAGCGGGCAAACCTCCCGTTGCGTTGAGTACCTCGACCCTGCGTTGCACCGGTGCGCCTGCGGTGGCCACCACAGACAGCAAGACAGGCCCCGCGACGAGAGCAATCAGCAGACTCAGCGGTTTGTTCATGGTTTTTGCCTCCCTTGCCGGCCGTCACCCTTCTTTCCCCGCCCGCCTCGAAGCGCCCATTCAGAGCGCATTTGCGAGAGTCCGTCCATGTACACAGCGGCTCGTTCGCGCTCTTCCTCGGTCCCCATTGATTTGAGCAACTCGACCGCCCGGCCGAGATCGCGCCGGATCGTCGACCGTGTGGCCTGGAGGTAGAGCCGCTTGATTTCTGCGACCTTGTCCATGTCCGGCTTCGGCCAGGCTACGTCTGTAGACTACGCCTTTCTACCTAAACGCAGCCTAACTTCTTCTCCGGCGTCGCAGGGATGCGAGAAACTGCGCAGCCGGCAGCGTATTGAGCACGTCGGCTTTGGTCAGCCAAGCCCTGCGAGCTGTCGCGACTCCCCAGCGAAGGTTCTGGAATGCGCTTCCTGAATGCGAGTCACTCGAGATGAGCAGTTTGACGCCGCGGTCTCGCGCCAGACGCGCGTTCGCGTCGCTCAGGTCGAGACGATCTGGCAGGCTGTTGATCTCGAGCGCGACGCCGGTCCTGGCCGCAGCATCAATCAGGCGCGTCACGCTGACGCGTGACGGCTCGCGTCGCAACAGGAGACGACCGGTCGGATGCCCTACGACGTCTACAACCGGCGACTCAATCGCGCGCAACATGCGTTCCGTCATCTGGACATCGTCCTGATTCAAGGCGGAATGCACCGAGGCAATCACGAGATCGAGTGACGCCAGGCAATCTTCGGCTAAATCGAGGCTGCCGTCCGGTCGGATGTCGCATTCGATGCCCGCAAAGACCCTGATTCCGTCAATACGACTGGCAACCTCGCGAATGTGGGCCGCATGAGCAAGCGCGCGTCGTTCGTCCAAGCCGTTGGCCATGGCCAGCGACTGGCTATGATCGGTCACAGCCATGTACTCCAGACCGGCGGCCCTGGCGGCAAGAATCATGGCCTCGATGGTGTCGCGGCCATCTGTTTCGGTCGTGTGCGAGTGGACGTCGCCGCGGATGTCGCTCAACTCCACGAGGGTCGGCAGGGAGTGGGCCTGGGCGGCCTCGATTTCCCCGCGATTCTCGCGCAGCTCTGGAGGAACCCACGCCAGACCCAGGGCGTCATAGATGTCCTCCTCGCGTGCTCCTGCCACCAGCGTGTCGTCGGCCGTCCGATACAGACCGTACTCGTTCAGTTTCAAACCACGCTGCAGCGCTCGATCTCTCAACACGATGTTGTGACTCTTCGAGCCGGTGAAGTATTGGAGCGCCGCACCGCGGTTTTCGACTGACACAAGGCGCAAGTCCGCTTGCAGTCCTCCTTGAAGGAGGACGCTCGATTTGGTGTCGCCCCTGCCAATAACCCGATCCGCCAGAGGCTGCGTCGCGAAGGCCTCCATGATGCTGACATCGGCTCCAATGGCGAGGATGTCGAGGTCGCCGCACGTTTCCTGACCGCGCCGCAAACTGCCAACCGGCTCAAAATGAGCGGCTGGCGCGTGTTTCTGGAGGTGCTCGATGACGGTGAGCGCCGTGCTGGCCACATCGGCCAGCAACCGGCGGCCCGCGTTGGTGCGGCGTTCGTCGAGCGCTCTGAGAATCAGTTGTTCCTTCTTGGACCCCATGCCCTTGAGCGCTCGAATACGGCCGGCCCTGGCCGCGGCTTCGAGCGCTTCGAGGCTGCTGATATTCAGGGATGAATACAACAGCGCGACTGTTTTGGGACCAACGCCCTGCAGTGTCAACAGGTCCAACATCGTTGACGGGAATTCCGCCAGCAGCTCTTGATGGAAGGTCGATCGGCCGGTGGTCACGATCTCGCGAATTTTGAGCGCGAGATCCTTGCCGACGCCCGAAAGCTCGCGCAATTGCCCGTCTGACATAAGCGCAACCGGTTCAGCGCTTGTGATGACGACGTCGGCCGCATTGCGATACGCGCGAATTTTGAAAGGGTTCTCGCCTTTGATTTCGAGCAGGTCGGCAATTTCACCAAAGACACGTCCGATCGTGCGGTTATCCAAACTTCAGTCCTTCGGTTTCGATCCGGTAGTCGAGAAGGCGAGCACCACCGGCGGCCATCGCCTCACGAACGGCCGCAACATGGCGCGGTTCAGAAAAACAAAAGAGGCATCCGCCACCGCCAGCACCGCAGACTTTTGCCGCGGTCGCACCGGCAGCCTGGGCTCGTGCGATCACACCCTCGATGGCCGGGGTCGTCACGCCCGGTGCCAGACGCTTGCGGTTCTCCCACTCGGCGGCTATCTGCCTGCCTACCTCCGGCCAGTCGCCCTGTACGAGCGCGTCGCGCATGGCCGCAGCCGTGTCGCGAATGCGTTCGAAGCAATCGAAGATGTGGCGATCGCCGTCGATATGCCGCTTGTAGATCTCCCAGTTGTTGGTGCCGGAGTTTCGAGGTTCTCCGGTGTACGCGAGGACAATGCGCTGCTCGAGCTCGCGCGGGTCGACGTTCAGAGGAACACGACTGGCGCCGTCGGCTCGCAGCTCGACCGCTGCAATCCCACCGTAGTAAGCGGGCCGGTAGTCCTGCACACCTGTCGGCACGTCGATGGCCTGGGCTTCGACGTTCATGGCAACCTGCAGGAGCTCCTCGGCCGCGTATTTCACCCCTGTCCAACGGGCCATCGCGGCACATACCGCCACATTCAGGGCGGAAGATCCCGCAATGCCGGCTCCGGCTGGTGATTCTCCGCGCGTGGTCAGGCTGAGACCGTTCGGGCGGAAGAAGTACACGATGCGCGCCAGGAGCTTGAGCTCGTCACGATTCGACAGCTCGGACCAGTGCGAGACTTCTAGGGTGCGCGAGGTATCGATCGAATGAATGCGAATGCGGTCTCCGGAAGACTCTTCAACGGTGACATGCGCGCGGAGACTGATGGCAGCATTGAGGGTCTGTGCATTTCTGTGGAACAGGTAGAGGGGCCAGATGTCGATCGTGCCTCCCGCAAGATCAATACGGGTAGGAGCCGAGCAGTCGAGACGCATCCGGGCATTATAATGGCTGGAGAATGTCAGTCCGTGAGGTCCGGCGTCACATCGGTCAGCTGCTCATTGGAAGCTTCGAGGGCGAGCGGATTCCAGCAGAGTTGAGATCGCTCGCCCGTGAGTTCGATCTCGGCGGCATCACGCTCTTTGGCCGCAACATCTCGTCGCCCGAACAGGTGGCCGAGCTGTCGTACGAATCGAGACACCTCGGACTCGAGTGGCCTGCCTGGGTCGCGGTGGACCAGGAGGGAGGACGCGTCGCCCGGCTGCGAGCCCCGTTCACTGAGTGGCCTCCAATGGCTGTCCTTGGACGGGCCGATGATGAGCACCTGACAGGCCGATTTGCGCGGGCGCTTGCGCGCGAGATGCGGACGGTCGGCATCTCGCTCGACTATGCGCCTGTCCTCGACATCCACACGAATCCCAAGAATCCGGTCATCGGCGATCGCGCGCTCTCCGAACGCGCCGATCGGGTCGCGCGCCTGGGGGCCGTCATCGTGCGGGAGTTCCAGAACGAGGGGATTGCCGCGTGCGGAAAGCATTTTCCGGGACACGGCGATACCAGTACGGATTCCCACCTGGAATTGCCCCTCGTCGAGCATCCGCCGGACCGGCTGCGCGCCGTCGAGTTCGTGCCCTTCCGCGCGGCGATCACGGCAGACGTGAAGTCAATCATGACAGCGCATGTCCTTGTGCCCGCGCTCGACGAGAAGGTTCCGGCCACGCTGTCCAGAACGATTGTCCACGACATCCTCCGTGAAGAACTTGGGTTCGACGGGCTCATCATTAGCGACGATCTCGAGATGCGGGCAATCGCCGATCGGTACACCCCGGCCGATTCGGCCGTTGCGGCGATTGCCGCGGGATGTGATGCCGTGCTGCTGTGCAGTGGAAACCTCAGCGCTCATGCGATGCTGCTCGAGAGTCTCATTCGAGCGGTCGAGTCGGAGGTCCTGCCGCTCAAGCGCGTTGAAGACGCGATCGCGCGGCATCGGAGGACGAAAGAGGGTGTGCTGGTGGGACCACCGTCCGTCCTCTCGCCCTTGTCTCCCGCATGGAGACCCCCATCCGCCGCGTCTCTTCGTCAGGTGCTGGGATGCGGCGAGCACCAGGCCGTCGCCGAAGAAATGGCGCAGTATGTGTGACCGATGCTGAAGCCTCGAGCGCTTCGGCCGGACGATCGCATTGCGGTTGTCGCGCCTGCCAGCCCCTTGGACCGCGACGAGTTCTTTGTCGGGATCGCCGAGCTCGAGCGGCTCGGCTTCAAGCCGGTCTACGACGATTCGGTGTTTGCGCAGGAAGGGTATGTGGCGGGCTCGGCCACGCTTCGCCGCGATGCGCTGCGACGGGCGTGGCAAGATCCCTCGGTGGCGGGTGTGGTCGCCGTTCGCGGAGGCTACGGGAGCGTTCAGGCGCTGCCCTGGCTGTCGACCGACGAAATCCGCGAGACGCCAAAAGCGTTCATTGGTTACAGCGACCTCACGACGATCCTGACTCATCTCACGATCAATTGCGGGCTCGTCTGCTTTCATGGCCCGATGCTCGATCGGCGGTTGAGCCGCGGTGAGCAGGGGTACGATCGAGCGTCGTTCCTGAACTGCGTGACGAAACCCGAACCGGCCGGAGAACTCCAGGCCCCCAAACTCGAGACGCTCAAGACCGGTGATGCTGACGCGCCCTTGCTCGGCGGTAACCTGACGCAGTTGATTGCATCGCTCGGTACGCCTTACGCCTTCCGTCCAGCCGGGCCGTACGTGCTGTTTCTCGAAGAGGTCAGTGAGCGGCCGTATCGGCTCGACCGCATGGTGACCCAGTTACGGTTGAGCGGAGCGCTGACCACGGCCGTGGCCGTAGTCATTGGCGAGCTGCAAAACTGTGATGAGCCAGGGGGGGAGTACACGGGCCGTTCAACCATGGCCAGCCTGTTCCGTGACTTTCCGGGACCGGTTGTGTTCGGATTTCCGTCCGGTCATACGACGGGTGCCCTCGTCACGCTCCCGTTGGGGGTTCGTGTCCGTGTGGCGGCCACCAGCCAGGCGCGCGTGATCGTGGAGGAGGCAGCGGTCGCATGACGCGCGTCCACTTTATCGGGGTCTGCGGAACGGCAATGGCCACGCTGGCGGCGCTGATGAAGCACAAAGGGTTCGACGTGCGCGGATCGGACCGCGACGTGTACCCTCCGATGAGCGATTTTCTGGCGGCCGAAGGCATTCAGACGTTCAACGGGTTCCACGCGGACCACATTTCAGGTGATCTGGACCTCGTGGTCGTGGGCAATGCCATTTCACGCGGCAACGCCGAATTGGAAGAAGTCCTCGACCGGAAGATCCGTTACTGCTCGCTGCCGGAAGCGGTCCGGGAGTTCTTCCTGTGGGGAGCGCGCTCGATCGTGATTGCGGGGACACATGGCAAGACCACGACGACTGCGCTCACGGCGTGGTTGCTGACGCACGGTGGAGTGGACCCGGGGGCGCTCATAGGCGGCATCGCGTTGAATTTCGGCTCCAACGGCTCCAGCTACCGGTTCGGTGGCGGCCGGGAGTTTGTCATTGAAGGGGACGAATACGACAGCGCGTTTTTCGACAAGACAGCCAAGTTTCTCAAGTACCTCCCCGATATCGCCGTCATCAACAACGTGGAGTTCGACCACGCCGATATCTATCCCGACCTTGATGCCGTGCGCCTGGCCTTCCGGCGCCTGGCCAATCTCGTACCCCGGAAAGGTCTGCTTCTTCTTGGTTCAGACAGCGCGGATGCCCTCGCGCTCAAAGATCTGGCGAAGAGCCCTGTTGCCACGTTTGGGTTGAGTGAGTCGGCTGACTGGCAGGCGCACTCGCTCAAGCCGTCGGGCGTCGGGACCACGTTTGCCGTGCGACGACACGGAACCCCTTTTGGAGAGTTCGTGGTGCCCCTGCTCGGAGAGCACAACGTGCGCAACGCGCTTGCGGCCCTGGCTGTCGGTCACGCTGTCGGCATCAGCGACGTGAAATTGGCGGACGGCTTCCGGACGTTCCGTGGCGTGAAACGGCGTCTCGAGGTCGTTGGGACGGTGCACGGGATCACGGTTATCGATGATTTTGCCCACCATCCCACCGCGATTTCCGAGACGTTGGCAGGATTACGGCTCGCGAACCCGCAACGTCGAATCTGGGCCGTGTTCGAACCCCGATCCGCGTCTTCGTGTCGGCGTGTCTTCCAGGCCGATTTTGCCAGGGCGTTTCGGAGCGCTGATGAAATTGTCCTGGCAGCCGTGTTTCGAAGCAGCCTGGCAGTCGACGATCGACTGTCGGTGGACGAACTGGTTGCCGATCTGACAAAGGCCGGACAGCATGCGCGCTCGATCCCGGACGTTCCAGCAATTGTGCAGACACTCAGTCGGGAATGTCGGGCGGATGACCTGGTCGTCCTGATGTCGAATGGGGGGTTTGGAGGCATTCACGGTCTCTTGATGGAGGCCCTGCGAACTCGTGAGAATCATTGACGCCGGAGACGCGTGCCTGATTCTGGAGTTCGAGGCGCGTATCGACCCGGAGATCAATGACGCGTGCATAGCCATCGCAGATCACCTGGTCGGCCTGGGCATGGCGGGTGTGCGTGATGTGGTCCCAACCTTTCATACAGTCGCAGTGCATGTGGATCCGTTGCGAGTCGATCGCACGGCGCTCGCGACTCAGCTGGAACGCCTTGCGGCATCTCCACACAAGGCCCGAACCGCCCGTCGGACCAGCCACGAGATCCCGGTGTGCTACGGGGATGAATTCGGCCCGGACCTTGTCGACGTCGCTCGATTTAGTGGATGTCAAGAAGACGAGGTCGTTCGGCTTCATTGCGCGCCGGTGTACCACGTTTACATGATGGGTTTTCTCCCGGGGTTTGCATATCTCGGCAGCGTGCCGGAGTCAATTCGAATGGGCCGGCTGGGCACGCCCCGACTGCGCGTTCACGCGGGTTCGGTTGCAATTGCCGGGTTGCAAACGGGAATCTATCCGCTCGACGCCCCGGGTGGCTGGCGAGTAATCGGTCGAACATGGATCAAGCCGTTCGATCCTCAACGACACGACCCTTGGCTGTTTCGGGCCGGTGATTCTGTCCGATTCGTGCCGGTCAGTCGAACAGCGTACTTGGCTGCCGTGGCGGGAGAACCGTATCGTGCCTCACATTGAGATTCGAAAGGCCGGCTGGTTGACGACGGTGCAGGACGTGGGTCGATGGGGCCATCAAGCGCAGGGCGTGTCGGTGTCGGGTCCGATGGACTGGGCTTCGCACAGCCTGGCTAACCGGTTGGTGCGGAATCCGGTCCAGGCGGCGACGTTGGAAGTCACGATGGGCGGACTCGAGCTGGCTTTCGGCGGGGACGTGCGCTTTGCCATCACCGGTGCCGAATTTCAACTCGACCTGAGCGGGCGGATCGTGCCCATGAACCGTGCTGTGGATGCTGTCGAAGGAAGCGTCCTGAAATTCGGCTTAAGGCAACGCGGTTCACGCACCTATGTGGCTATCGCTGGCGGCGTGATGGTCCCGCCTGTCCTGGGAAGCCGCGCGACGCATATTGCTTCGCATCTTGGTGGTCTCGACGGTCGCGCTTTACAAGTTGGCGATCGATTACCCATCGGTGAAACGTTGACGGAGGAAGACCTGGCGTTTCCAATTGCCGTGCGCCTGCCAGAAGATGGTGCGCGCGTACGTGTTTTGCCGGGTCCGCACCTCCACCGCTTTCCTCCGCGATCGTGGGAGACCTTGCGGTCGTCGCGCTACGTTCTCTCACCGAAATCTGATCGAATGGGCTATCGTCTGGAAGGGCAGCCCCTGCCACAGGGTTCCGACGAAGAACTCATCTCGGGCGCTACCGTGGCTGGCGCGTTGCAAGTCCCGGCGTCTGGATTGCCCATCCTGCTGATGGCAGATCGTGCGACCACAGGCGGCTATCCGATTCTGGCCGTCGTCATCTCGGCCGATCTTCCGCTCGTCGGTCAGCTTGTGCCTGGGGATTGGATTGAATTTATCTCGTGTACCCGTGATGAAGCGCTTGAGGCCCTGAGGAAGTTGATGCACACCTCGGGAAAACCGGCTGCGTGAGAAGGATGGCTGCCGACGACTTCAACGCCGCCACACTCGTCTCCCATTTTGGGCCCGAGCGGGTCCGCGCAGCGGTTCCCCTGGCACCGCTTACCACGTTCAAGGCCGGCGGACCGGCGGACTGGTTTCTCGAGACGCGGAGTGCGGAAGAGACCGTTACGGCGTTGCAGCTGGCCACAGCTGCCAGGATTCCGGTCGTTATTCTCGGCGGTGGCTCGAATGTGCTCATTGGGGACGGAGGGATTCGGGGACTTGTGATCAAGCCGCGAGGGGCACACATCGACTCGCCGTCAGAAGGGCTCGTTCGTGCCGAAGCCGGCGTGACCGTGAATGGTCTCGTACGCTGGACGATCAATCACGGTCTCGCCGGACTCGAACCGTGGGCCGGAACCCCTGGGACGATAGGCGGCGGTATTGCGGGCAACGCGCACTTTGGTGGACGGCTCCTTGGTGATCTCGTGGACTCGGTTCGAGTCGCGACCACCGATGGAACGGTGCGGGATCTTGGTCAGGACGAAATGGAATTTGGCTATGATCGCAGCCGACTGCAACGAACGCGAGAGGTTCTGTTATGGGCGTCGTTTCGAGTCGGCCGCGGTGAGCCAGCAAAGTTGAGGGAGCGGGCACGTGCGTCGCTGGCCCATCGTAAGAGGACGCAACCGCTGGATGTCCCCAGTGCCGGTTGCATTTTTCAGAATCCTTCCGAGACGGAGGGTCGCGCCGCGGACGTATCGGCAGCGGGTGCCCTGGTGGACCGAGCAGGGCAGAAAGGCAGAAGAATCGGCGGGGCACGTGTTTCGACCACCCATGCAAATTTCATTGTGAACGAAGGGGGCGCGTCGGCGCGCGACATCCGCACACTCATCGACGAGTGTCGGACCGCCGTGAAAAAGCAGTTCGGCGTCGAGCTCCAGGAAGAGATTGTGTATCTCGGAGAATTCTGACGTCCGGCTGAAGCCGGACGCTACGTAGGGCTGAAGCCGGACGCCACATAGGATGAGATGCGGCCGTATGGATCTCTTGTAGCGTCCGGCTTCAGCCGGACGACATAACGACCATGTCGACACTCGTGATCGAAGGCGGCCGCCGACTGAACGGACAGGTCAGCATCGAGGGGAACAAGAACTCCGCCTTGCCGCTGCTCGCAGCCTGTCTGCTCACATCTGACGAATGCGTGCTCACGAACGTGCCTCGAATCGGCGACGTCGAAGTCATGGCGCGATTGCTCCGCGACATCGGGGCCGAAGTGGACGGGATCGGGACGACGACGTTGAAGATCCGGACTCCTTCACTGAAGACGCACGAGCCGGATCGCGCGCTGGTAGGTCGGCTTCGGGGGTCGGTGCTGCTGCTGGGTCCGCTGCTCGCCAGAACGGGTCGGGCCTATCTTGCCCCTCCAGGCGGGGACTTTCCGGCGAGACGCACGATTGCGACGCACATTGCGGGACTGATGGCCATGAACGCGCGTGCGGTCGAAAGTCCCGCAGGCCACGCGCTCGAAGTCCGCGACCGGCTTTCGAGTGCGTCCATGTATCTCGACGAAGCGTCGGTCACTGGTACGGAGACGATCCTGCTCGCAGCTGCTGCGGCCGACGGTGTCACGGAAATCCGTCATGCGGCGTGCGAGCCCCACGTCGTCGAACTCTGCGAATTCCTTGGCAAGATGGGCGCCGGGATCACCGGAGCCGGTACGTCAACGATTCGAGTCGAAGGTGTCTCCCGCCTGCGTGGTGCCGAGCACCGTCTCAATGGCGACTATATCGAAGCTGGCAGTTGGGCTGTTGTGGCGGCGGTCACGGGCGGCTCGATCGAGGCAGCGGGGGCCCGGGCTCTCGACGTCGAAGTGATTGCGTCGGTGCTCAAGCGCATGGACGTGGCCTGCACTTTCGATGACAGCAAGTTGTGCGTTGAAGGATCCAGGCTGGCTGCCGCGGGACGCATCACGACCGGCTTGTGGCCCGGGTTTCCCAGCGATCTGGTTAGCCTGATTACCGTTCTTGCAACGCAGGGTGAAGGCCGAACTCTCGTACACGACTGGATGTACGAATTGCGGCTTTTTGCGTTGGAGCAATTGAGCGGCATGGGGGCCGATTTATTTCTCTGCGACCCGCATCGAATCATCGTGACCGGTCGAACACGTCTTCGTGGACGCCTGCTCGACAGCCGCGATTTGCGATCTGGAATGGCGCTCATCGCAGCAGCCCTTGCAGCGGATGGAGAAAGCCGGCTGAGCTCGCTTGAAACGGTCGAGCGTGGATACGGTCAGCTGGTCGAACGACTGAAGAGCCTGGGCGCGAGGGTCGAAAAGATTGATCCCTGAAAAGGGGTCGGGAGTCTTTTTTGAGACATCCTTCGTGAGACTCAGATAACGAAAAAAGACTCCCGACCCCTTTTCGCTGAATCAGCGAACCGGCTCGCGAATGGCCGGGGGCGGAGGCTGCGGCGGCGGATTCTGTTGTGGCGGAGTAATCGGCTGAACCGGCTGGGGGCTGGTCGGCGGCGGCGGTGCCGGCGCCGGCTGGTCGGTCGGTTTGGGAATTTCGATCGGCAGCGGCACCTCCAGCAGCGGCGCGCCAATGTCACGACCGACACGGAACGGGCGAAGGTCCTCTTCGTCCAGGTTGAGCACCCTCACAATGTGCGGCGTGACAGTCAGAATGATGTCCGTCTCCTGTATTTCCTTCTTGTTGTGCGCAAAGAGCCGTCCGATCACCGGGATGTCGCTCAGTCCCGGCACACCGTTCAACGTCCGGCGTTCATCGTCGCGAATCAGGCCGGCGAGCATGTTGGTTTCGCCATCCTTGAGGCGAAGGACCGTGCTGATTTCGCGTGTGCCGAATGTCGGCAGGTCGCCGAATCCAGTACCCGAGATGCTGCTGACGTTGACCCGGATCGCAAGCGTCACGTTGTCGTCGTGATGCGTGCGCGGCGTGATGTCGATGTTCACGCCAATGTTTTCGTAGTTGAACGATGTGATCGGCTGCTGGGCAACGCCACCGGTGGCAATGGGTGCGAATATCGTTACCGGCACGGGAACGCGCTCGCCAAACCGTGCCTGGGCCGGGACACCTTCTGAGGTTCGCAGCTGAGGGTTCGCGAGCAATCGCGTGTTCGAATCCGTCTTGAGGAGGCGGTAATACAACCCCGGCACGCCCGTCATGAAGACGTCGGCCTGACTCAGATTCAGCAGATTCTGCAACGTGAGGCCACTTCGATTGACATCGGCAGAACCATCGATCCCGGGTGAACCCGGCGACGCGATCTGGAGCCCGAATTCCTGCAAGCGCGTTCGGTCTACCTCCAGGAGTTCCACTTCGATGATGACTTCGGGCCTGGCTTTGTCGACAGCAGCGAGAACCTTGGCTGCAGCGGCAATTCGTTCGGGCGTGTCCTTGACGCTGATCGCGTTGATGGCGGCAATTGGCGCCAGTCGCCGGTTGTCGATTACCAGGCGCAGCAGGTCGATGGTCTCTTTCAGATCCGCATTGCTCAGGTAGAACGTTCGAACGACTTCCTCCTCGTACTCCCGCCGCTTGGCTGGAGTATCCGGAATGATCGTCAGCGTCCGTTGCGCTGTCACCCGGTAGAAAGTCTGGGTTGTGGCGTTCAGCGACGCGAGAGCCGATTCGAAGGTGGTATTTCGCAGATCAAGGCTGATGGGGGTGTCGCGGAACGACGGGTCGAACACCACGTTGACGTCGGCAAACCGCGCCAGCGAAAGAAAGACATCGCGGCTGCTGGCGTTCCGGAAGACGAGGGACGCCGGGACGACGAGATCTCGCGGAAGGTCCAACCCGGGAGGAGGCAGATCGCGCGTACGCTCGATCAAAGCTTCGAGCTGCGTTTGACCCTCGCGGGAGACAGCGATCCTCGTTCGCAGCTGACTGCGTACCGTCTGCAGGGCCTCGATGATGGTCCCGCTGCCCGGGTTCAGCTCGGAGGCCAGCTGGAATTCGATGAGCGCTTCTTCGAGCTTGCCGACATCCACGAGCCGTCGGCCCGCCTGAAAATGCCGTTGCGAGGCACGCAGCTTCGCACGATCGAGCGCGAGCCGAGCATCGAGATCGTCAGGGTCCTGGCTGAGAATCTTGTTGTACTCGACGATGGCCCGGTCGTAGTCTTCGTTGCGTTCGGCCGTGTGCGCCCGGCCCATGGCGCCGCTGGCACACCCGGCTATCGTGCCGGCCAGGATCGCCAGGCAAAATGTGAGGGTGAGGCGAGCTGTGAAATGCATGCCGGGATCGACTACTGACCGGCAGCCCGGTCGGTGATCACTTCAACCCCCCGGGGAATGGTGAACGCGAACTCCTTATCGGCAACGCCCACGTTTTCCTTGAGATTCGTCAGGCTGAACGTCGACCGCCCGCCCTGAGCATCGACCGTGATGAGCATACGAATCTCC
>DATBJG010000345.1:0-39450 GCA_036556585.1 Vicinamibacterales bacterium | reverse complement strand
ACACCAGGGGCGCTTCGTTGCCGACGTCACTCGCGGCGCGCCTGGACTCCTTGATGTCGCTGTTGGTGAAGCCGACCCCGACATAGCCGTCGAATCCGTCGAGGATGCGTCCCCGCACCTCGAACTCCGCGCCCGTGTAGTTGACGCGATCGAGATTCCCCAGGTTCTGCGTGCTCGTGTTCGGATCGAATACGAAGAAGTAGGATCCTTTCGCCTGCGTGTGGAAGATGCTGACGTTGGCGCCGACGCGCCGGTTGAGAAATTCGGCCTTGGCACCCCCTTCGTAGGTATCCGCCGTCTCGGCGTCGAACAGGTCGTTCACACCGGCAATGCCCGCTGCACCGACACCCGTTTGATTGAAGCCGCCGCTGCGGAAGCCGCGGCTGTAACCGATATAGAGCGTGGAATCGCGTGTCGGCTTGTGGCGCAACGTGACTTTCGGCTGCCAATCGTCCCAGGTGTGCGTGCGAACCTGCCCCGGGAATGCAATCCCCACGAGCGGCGCAGGGATGAATTCCGCAGGTGTCTCGGTGGTGTTCTTGCGATCGTCACGATCGTACCGCAACGACGTCGACAACTCCAGTGTGTCCGTGAGATTGACGTCGATGTTGCCGAACACCGCCCAGGCGAAATTGTCCTGCGAGTCGGCAAGATAGGTGA
This sequence comes from Vicinamibacterales bacterium, assembly GCA_036556585.1. Classification (GTDB taxonomy): domain Bacteria; phylum Acidobacteriota; class Vicinamibacteria; order Vicinamibacterales; family JAMQPK01; genus DATBJG01. The sequence continues at coordinate 38,790 of DATBJG010000345.1, read as the reverse complement.
ACTGCGGATTGAAGAGCGGCAAAGGCTCCCGCCGCACCTCGGGCACCTCGCCGGTGCCCAGGTCGAAGACATTGCCCGTGGAAATGAAACGATCCGTCGAGATCAGATACGCACCCGCGATCCAGCGCACGCGCTTCGTCGCAGGCGATGCGAATTGCAGCGCCTCGCTCACCGCATTGACCTCGAGAAACTGATGCTGCGCCTGATCGGCGCCGAAGAACTTGAACAGCACCGATTCCGGAATCGGGAGGAAATCGAATTGATCGCCGGTCAAGAGCTCGTTGAACCGGTCGTAGGCGGTGACGGACGTCAGCGTGCCCAGAGGCCTCACGTAATCGAGCTTGAGCGACGTGCCGAACATATTGCGTTCGTTCACACCGGCGTTGTTCACGCGCACCGGCAGGCTCGTGTCGTTCACGCTCTCGGTGATATTGAAGTAAAGCGCCTGAGTTCGAACGCGAGAGGCATACACACGCACATCCGCGTTCAGCTCTTCCGACGGTTCCCACACCAGTCGCAGGCGCCCGGACACGTCTTGAAACGGATCGGCGTTCTCCTGCAGATGCGCATTCCTGATATAGCCCTTGGTATCGAAATAGGAGGCCGACGCGATGTATTTGATCGTGTCCGAGATCGGGCCGCTCATGCCGCCGCGAACGTTGATGCCGGGTCCGGAGTCGGCTCCCAACGTCACATTGCCCTGGAAAACATCGCTCGGCCTTTTCGTGTTGATGATAATCGCGCCGCCAATTGCGTTACGTCCGTAGAGGGCGCCCTGCGGCCCTTTCAGTACCTGGATGGTGTCGATGTCGAAGAGCTCCTGGTTGAACTGCGAGGGGTTCGCCATTTGCACGCCGTCGATGAGCACGGCCACCGAGGGCTCGCTGTTGCGCGCCTGCGAAATGCCCCGCACAGTCAGGAACGAGGTGCCCTGGTTCTGGGTCTGCACGAGGCTCATGTTCGGCGTGAGCGCAACGAAATCCTGCGGTCGATCGATACCGGCGGTCTTGATATCGTCCGTTGTAAAGGCATTGATCGCGCCCGGTACGTCGAGCGAGGATTCGTCGCGACGCCGGGGCGTGACCGTGATCGTTTCCGCCATGCCGCCGACCGTCAGCTCCACGTCGACCGTGATGACGCCAGAACCGCTGACGATGAGATCCTGCCGCTGCACCGGGGCGAACCCGGTCAACGAGAACGTCACCGTGTAGCTACCGGGTGGGAGCGACTCGATGCGATAGCGCCCGCTGCCGTCGGTGACCGCGGCACGGACCTTTTCGATGAGCGCAGGGCTCGCGGCTTCAACGGTCACGCCCGGCAGCACTGCGCCGGTCGTGTCCTTGACCTCACCCGCGAGAATGGCTTGCGCCGCTGCGACGCGAGGGACGACCGCGACTAGTCCGAACAACAGGAAACATCTGGCAAGTGTACGCATGGTGACCTCTTGGCGGTTGGTGGCCTCTTTGTCGTACCAACCCAGCGACGGGATATATCAACGGCAGTCACGACTACTGTCAAGGGTTACTCAATAGGTTTTCGACAACGTGAGAGGATAGTCGGTATTGGCGCGGGAGGATAGTTCGAGCAGCAGCGACCGGCCCCGCAGCGCGGACGTGGCGAGTCCCTGATCGGCACCTGAGGCACGCCTAGGACCTCAAGTGACAGAGTCGATACAAGGCATCCGCCCCGACGGTCTAGACCCCCAATCTCCCGGTCAGTTCCCGAGGCTGCAAACGCTTGTCGAACCCCGGAGGCCAGTTGTATTGAGCCTGCGGCCTCCCGCTCGCCACGTTCACTCGACCGTGCGACAGGTGACGAAGAATCGCTTCGGCAATCTGTGACCGAGCGGAGTTGCCCGTGCACAAGAACAACACGCGCAGTGGCTGCTGAGTCATAACGATCCTCTGGTTGTCTCTTCAGGAATCAGGACGCACAGCATGTCGGCCCGCAACAGGTCTTTGGCGATGGCTTCCTTGCTCGAATGAAGGCACTCGCGAACTTGTCGCCTGCAACAGGCGCAATCGCATCCGCATCGAGACCACTGTCCGCAAGGATGGCACGCGCGTCCTTCGTGTTGTAAACGCGCCAGGGCTCAATCTCGATGGATTCGAAGCCCGCTGTCATGAGTCCCTCGCGATACGCTGATTCGTCAAGTGCCCCGGCAATGCAGCCGACCCACAGCTCCATGCTGCGTCGGATCTCCGCCGGTACCGGTCCGCGCACGACGACATCCGAGACCGCCAAGCGGCCGTTCGGCTTCAACACGCGGAATGACTCGCGAAAGACGGCTGGCTTGTCCGAGGAAAGGTTGATGACGCAGTTCGAGATGATGACGTCAATGGAATTGTCAGGAAGAGGGATGGCTTCAATGGTCCCTTTGAGGAACTCGACATTCGCCACGCCACTTCGACGCTGATTCTCACGAGCGAGCGCGAACATCTCGTCGGTCATGTCAAGACCGTAGACCTTGCCGCCGGGCCCGACGCGCTTTGCCGAGAGCAGAACATCGATACCACCACCGGAACCCAAATCGAGGACGACCTGCCCCGGTTCGAGTGCCGCGAGCGCCGTGGGATTTCCGCAACCAAGCGACACCGCCACGGCTTCGGCCGGCAGGCCAGCCATTTCACGTTCTGAATACAGGTCCGACGTAATCGGGTCTTGGCACCCGCAGGCCGCAGGACCGCAGCACGTGCCTGTGCCGGCTTCGCGTCGGGCGATTGCGCCATATCGCTCTTGAACGGCTCGTTGAACGTTTGAATCCGGCATATTCCACTCCTATATCTGCTTTAACGTATACTTAAGTGTAGGATGACAGACCTGTATCTGTCAAGGCGTATATATGAAGGGCCAAATAGCTCTGCTCGAGTCACTGCTCAAAGCGCTTGCTGACGGCACCCGGCTTCGTATCCTTGGACTGCTGACGACGGGTGAAGTCTGTGTGTGCCACATACACCAGAGCCTGAAGATTTCTCAGCCGAAAGCCTCACGGCATCTGGCCTACCTTCGTCGCGCCGGGCTGGTCACCACGCGACGCGATGGCCTGTGGGTACATTACAGACTGGCATCATCTGCCGAACCAGTCGTCGCCACGATTCAGCACGCCGTGACGCACGCCCTGGGACATGTGGATTCTGTCCGGAAGGATACTGAGCGACTTCAGCGCGAAACCGGCTGTTGTCTTCCAGTACCGGGCGCAGCACCATCGTGCGCGTGTTGCGAGCCAGGTAGAGTCGCTTGAAGCGATCGACCTTCCAGCCCGAGGCCGCCGCTCAACTCCTTTACGCGGAATCCAAGCTGGACCATATTCAGCGCACCTTTGGTAGAGCCGTTGCACTCGACGGGCCCTGATCCTTCAGCGCGACGTCTTGATCCAGGTCGCGATGTCGCGGATGACTTCCTCCGCAACGTGGCCGGGAACTTGGTACTCGGCTGGCAGACTAGCCCCAGTGCCTGCGATGAAGAGGTGGTTGAGCGCCGGATAGCTATGGACTGTGAGATCACGCCGAGCGCCGAGCGCGGCTTTCCAACGAGCGAACTCCTCCGTCGTGACTTGATAGTCGCGCTCGCCATGTAGGAGTAGCATCCGCGCCTTCACGCGTGTCGCCTCTGACGGCGGATCGTACCCCCGCAGATCCAGCCAGTAGGATGCCGGCGCGCCGGAGATCATGCGGCCGCTGTTTGCCTCCTCAGGCTTCAGCGCTCGTACGCTGCGAGCGATGGCTGCTGCTTGGTCGATGGCTTGCTGTTCCTCGGTCGAAATCGTTCCGTCCGCCATGGCCAGATATCGCGTCTGGAGGACGAGGGCCTCTTCGAGCGGTCTCGCCGGACCTGCAAGGACAATCAGTCCCGCGATTGTTGGATCGGCTGTGCCGATTCGGGGAATCAGCATCCCGCCCAGGCTGTGCCCGAGCACGAAGATCCGCTTTGGATCGATTTCCCGCCGCGCGCGCAGCACCTTCACGGCCTCGAGCGCATCGTCGATGACTTCCTGTTTGACGGTGAAGTCCTTCAGTGCTGCCACCTTGGCCCGGTGCACCATCGTTCGCTTGTCGTACCGAAGCACGGCGATACCGCGCGACGCGAGCCCTGTTGCGAGATCTTTGAACGGTTTGTTGGCGCCGACAGTCTCGTCCCGATCATGCGGACCTGAACCGTGCACCAGGGCGACGCCTGGCGACTGACCCGCGCCTGAGGGAACGGTCAACGTTGCAGGAAGAGCCCATTGGCTCGGTCCGACCGTCATTTCCCGTTCGACAAACGATGCCGGCGTCGCGTACGGCGGCAGGGTGTACGCTGCGGCTGTTCTAATGCCAGGGCGAAACACGAGGCCTGAAACTTTGCCGGCGTTGTCGAAGGCAAACTGGATGTCGATCGCCGTTCGCGCGAACTCGCACGGCGTGATGACCATCTGCTTGTTATCGATTTTCCTGACTCGCGGATCCGTACCGCAGCTCTTGTACGCCCCTGCCTGATTCAGCAACTTGGCCCACATCGCCGCCAGCGCACCAGGCGGCAACGCCGCCTTCATGTCGTCGGTGAACTGCCTCTCAACCTGTGCGAAATCGCCCGCCGCCATCGCGGTGAGAATTGCTCGCGACTGCGGAACGACGTCGGGCAAGGGCTGTTGTGCCGGAATCGGCGCCTGCAAGATCGTGGCGAGGATCAGTAACGCGACGAGCAACATCATGCACACTCGTCAGGGGCGTCGGAGCCCTATGGCCGAATGGGTTCAGGCTCAGTGAGCCTGAGTCTTTCCGCGCGTGCGCAGTCTATTTCGAACGGTCCACCAGATTGCCTGGACTGCCACCGCGACGAGCATCAGCTCCAGCGTCAACAGGACACGTTGAGTTCCAAGCGGCACGCTCGGCGACACCGGAACGAGAGCGGTCCAGTTCTCCAGCGTGCGTGTGACCCCAAAGGTTGCTGCAACTCCAAAGAAGAACGCAAGGCCAAACCACGCACGCGGAACGGGAGGTCTCATGACATGCTCTCCCATCTAGGCGTCGAATGAGACGATCATACCCGTGCAACTGGCACGAGAACAGCCAGTGATTCAGCGGCGGCCACGGCGACCGCCAATGGGTTGCACCGCCGGTGCGGATCCGCAGCGGTCGACGCGAAATCGCGCACACAATTGGGATGCTTGCAACCGATTCCGAGTCGCGGTTGGTCGTCTCGAGCTTAAGAAGGTGGTGAATCAGGACGCCCACGTTTCCGCCAGCGTCGTACGCCCAAGCCGACAAGCCCGCTTGTCACGAGCACGATGGAGGTGGGTTCAGGGACTGGCGCGTCCTGGACGTATTCATACTGCAACCACGGTCGCACAGAGCTTGGGATAGCGCTGTCATTGAAGCTAGTCCCTAAGAGGTCTGTCCCGAATGCGTAACGTCCATCGAAGTCATTGTGAAGCAGCCAGATGACATCTACTGATGCGCCCGGAGCCGCTAAGTAATTCACTGGCAGAAACGAGAAGCCGCGAGCACTGGTAGTCGGGCCAACTACTATCGCCGTGGGAGAAAGTCGATGTGTAGCGGCGGTGGTCCCCTGACCGGCGACCCACGTGAAATCCAGTCCGCCACCGAGCGCTCGAAATAAGCTGTCGCCGGACCCGGCGTCGGCGTCGCCTCCAATGCCTAAGAATGAAATCTCAATGCTCTGCCCTGCAACTCCTGGAATCGTTCCCGCTGCGAATGGCCTCGGAGAATTCGCGGGCGAAAGGAGTGCCGTAAATGCGATTGGAGCAGCTTCGGCAGGGCCGGCGGTCAAAACCGCAAGCACTGGTAACGTTCTAAGGCAGAGTCTGATTACCTGACGTTGAATTAGCATCGCCAAAGTCCCCTATGAAACAACCAAATCTGTAATTGTGTTCAGCAGGACAACCTGGCTTTTGAGAGCAAAACCAACGCCACGTCACCATAAGGTGTCGTGGGGGAATTTGACCTTCTTTCAGGCGAGGACACCGCACAAGTTCTCGACCAGGCTGCCTTTCTTATGCCACCGGTGAGGAAGTATGCCCTCGACAGACCGGGTCCCATGACCGGCGGACGCGCCTCTGATCAGGGGAGTGTCGAAAGAGGACTTCGTGAACGTGGTGTTCCGTTGCTATGCCTGTGGGGGGCGCTCAATGAGTTGTAGCGACGAAGCCTGGACCTGCTCCCTTCGGTCGTGGAATATCAGTCTCCGCCGAGCGTAGCCTAACTCTCGTCTTGCTGTCGCCTGCCTGCCTTCATGGTGTCTTAAAACGGTCGTCGATTTCGACCTGATACCCACTGGCGAGCCGGTTCGTTTCGTTCGCCATGCCAACGACCGCCATCAGCTCGGCCAGCATCGCATCGGTCATCCCGGCTTTCTGCGAGGCTGCGGTGTGCGACGCAATACAGTACCCGCACTGGTTGGTCGTGCTCACGGCCAGATAGATCATCTCTTTCGTGAGAGGGTCGAGCGCACCTGGAGCCATGATCGCCTTCACGCTTTGCCAGGTGCGACTGAGCATCACCGGATCGTGAGCGAGTGCTTTCCAGAAGTTGTTGACCCAGTCTGTCTTCCGCGTGGCCATAATATCCTCGTAAATGGCGCGCACTTCGGCGCTGGCCATTTCGGGCTCAATCAGTCCTAGCGTCGCCATGTAATACCTCCGTGACGCTTATTCAGGGCTGCAAGAGACTAGCGTGGGCTAACCGAGCCACAAAGTAACGAGACCTTTCGGCGCTCATCGTGGGCTCTTGCGACTTTCGGACTCCAGATTTGCGCTAGGCCGACCGGTGCGACAGCAGAAAGCTGCGAACGTGGCGCACCGCCAGCGGAATCTTCTCTGGAGTGTCTTTCCAGGGGTACATGCTCAGCTGGCCCTTTGGCGCGAGCATCGCGCTTTCGATCGCGACGGCCAATGAATGGCCGGCGGTATCGTCCGGCAGGACTAGTACCGGCGTCTGACAAGCCTTCACAAAATCGCGCGTCACCGTGAACACAAAGTCAGGGTTGTTGCGGAACATTCTGTTCAGGAATTGGTCCGCCATTTCATTCGTGATGTCGGAACGTCGCTTGACCAGGGGTGTGGCCCAGCCGGTTGTCTGACTCTCGTAGAGCGCGTTCGGCAGCTCCGGTCGGAACCCGACCGGCTGCGCTGGCACTGCCGCGACGACGCGATTGGGCGCCCGTTTGATGAGGTTCCAGATGAACGGCCCCGCAATGCAGAAGCCGAGCACCATGAACTTATCGATCCCCAGATGATCCAAAAGACCGAGATGGTCGTCAGTGTAGGAATCCCAGGGCCGGTCGCTCTCGAGCGGACCGGTGGACTGACCGGCGGAGTTGCGCAGGTCCGCGTAGATACAGCGGAAGTCTCCCTTGAATGCCTCGATGGTGTTAAAGGGATTGCCGCCGCGAATGCCCGCGATCGTCGAGCCGTTCAATCCCCCGCCCGGGATGAGCAACAGCGGGAAGCCCGAGCCTGTCTCCTCATAGCGGATGCGGACATTCCCTCTCTGATAGAAGCGTTCGCCTTCTCCGTTCCCGCTCTGCTGCGCGAACACTGACGGCGTCGCGGCCATCGCCGCCGCCGTGGCGCCAGTCTTCAGAAGCTTGCGTCTGATTGGATCCACCATACGTCCTCCTCTGGGCGGGTGTGACGCCTTGATGGCGCAGGGAACTCCCAGTCATCGGGGGCGGCACCGTTCCGCCGCTGACTGCACCCGCACTATAACGCAACCGAGGCAACCATCCGCATACATGCCTACTCGCTCCTCAGCTTCCACCACTCGCTGGCTCGCGCCAGAGTCCACGCCCGCGGATCGCAGGCAGCCTTTAGCGCCTCCGCCAACTCGTCGGCGCTCTGCGGCTGTCGTCGGGCGACTTGGCGAGACAGCCCCTGTTGCTGCCACGGTCGAGTGCTTTCACACGTCCCTGGCATGCTCGTCAGCCTCTAACCAGTCTCGTGACGAGTGTGAGTGTGGAGGTCCACATGCCAGGCGATCGGCATGACGGACTCCTTGGGTCAGGTTGTTGCCGGATGCCAAGTCTCGCGCATACGAATCGCTGCGACGAACCCGGATAGAGCCGTGATACCGGCCACGATCCACATGGCGCCGGACAGGCCAAGGACGTCCGCACTGATACCCGCGAGCAGGGCGCCGACAGCGTAGCCGAGATCTCGCCAGAAACGGTACACCCCGACCGACGAAGCTCGCCAGGCGGGAAGCGCCACATCTCCAATCGCAGCGAGCAACGTGGGATACACCATGGCGGTTCCGATCCCGAGCAGCGCGGCGCCCAGCGCGAAGCCAGGAAACTGTTTCGAAATGACAATGACGCCGATGCCGACGGCCTGGACCCACATGCCGCCAACGATCAACCACTTGCGTCCAATTCGATCCGAGACGGCCCCCGTCGCCAGTTGCACGATTCCCCACGTGGCTGGATAAATTGCCGCGAGCGTGGCAATCCGGCCCAGAGTGATGTTCGCGTCGGCAAAGAACAGCGGAAACAGACCCCACGCCATCCCGTCGTTGAGGTTGTTCACCAAGCCGGCCTGGCTGACGCTCGACAGGTCCGGGTCGGCGATGGTCGTTTGCCAAAACACCTCGCGCGGCGTCGGCGCGTCCACGGACAGGGCGCGCCGACTCGATTCCAAGGCGACGTGCGATGCCGTTTCGCGCACAAAGACCACGGACAGTCCAAGTCCCACCGCCACAAAGACGATCCCCAGGTAGAACGGGTCGGGCCGTAATCCTGTACGCGCCGCAATCCATCCCGTGGCAAGCGCCGCGCCCGCAACCGCCACATATCCGGCGAACTCGTTCAATCCCATCGCGAGCCCACGGCGCTCGGTGCCAACGAGGTCAATCTTCATGATCACCGTCGTGGACCACGTGAACCCCTGGCTCATGCCAAGGAGCAGATTGGCCGCAAGGATCCAATTCCAGCTCGGTGCCCAGATCAGCAGAAACGGGACGGGCACGGCGATCAGCCACCCAGCGACGAGCACAGGCTTTCGCCCGACGTCGTCGGCCAGCCGACCGGCCACGTAGTTTGTGAGTGCCTTCGACACACCGAATACCACGATGAAAGACAGGACGGCCGTCCGAGCCGCGAGATGGAACTCCTGTTCGGCAATTGCTGGCAGGATGCTACGTTCCATGCCGACCATGGCGCCGACAAAGGCGTTGACGGCGACGAGGAGCGCAAACTGAGAAGCGTTTTCTCGCAGCCCCAGGCGCACCATCACTCGCCGCCGCCCGTCATGCGTATCATCTCCACGCTCCTGGCTGCGTGCCGCTCTCGACCGGGAAGCCTGCTGACCTCCACTCAGGAAACCCTTCAAGCAACCGTCGTGCGCGACGGCCGTTTCTGCGGAGGATCTCAACCGCGCGATCGGCGTAGACGCAATACGGTCCGCGGCAATAGGCAACGTACTCGCTGCCCCTGGTGAGCTCCTTCAGGCGCCGCTGGAGATCGTCCACCGGCACCGAGATCGCGCCCGCGATATGCCCGGCCACGTACTCGCTCACGGGCCGGGTGTCGAGAATGACCACCTGTTTCGATCGCGCGCGCTTCAGTAGTTCAGCCATCGGCACAAGTTCCGCGGCAGCGCGATCGCCGAAATGATCACGCACGAGCCGTTCGACATCGGCGAGCCGGCGTTCGGCCACCGATCGAATGACCGTGGACAGCTCAAAGACGTCTGGATCGACGAGGCGGTAGCGCACAAATAGTCCGTCCTTCCGGCTCTCGACGAGCGCCGCCTGCCGGAGGGCTTGCAGGTGTTGCGAGGTATTGGCCAGCGACAGGCCCATCTCGGTCGCGAGCGAGTCCACGGTGCGCTCGCCTTGCGCCAGGAGCTCGAGGATCTCGAGCCTGCGGGGGCTGGAAAGCGCCTTGCCCAGTCGGGCGAGCTGTCCGTACAAGCGGTCCTTGAAGGCACGATGGCTGTCGGTCATGATCAAGTAATCAATAGATTACTTGAATATTGTTGTCAAGCCCGCGTAGGGCTCCACGACCGACCGAGCAGACCGGCGTTGAGGATCTCCATCTCCGGGCGGTGTACCGGCTTCGCGGTGAGGCTGGTCGGCGACGTCGCGACGGCCGAGCTGAGACGCAGGAGATAAACACGAAGCGCTATTCGGGGACGCTCGGCAGCACCGGTCGGCCGCTTAATGGGGCCAGATGCGACCCAGGGCAGCGGCAATCGGCACGCTCACGGCCAGCAGCGCGACGCCAGCCGGGCCGGCCGGAAGATCGAAATAGTACGAAGCCGCAAGTCCCAGGCACGCCAGGAGCGTGCCTAGCAGCGCTGAAGTTATGAATGTCGCCCGTACGCTCGTCGTTACGAGCAGGGCCGCCATTGCGGGTAAGGTCAGCAGCGCGAACGTCAAGAGCGCGCCGATTTCGTGGACGGCCGCCGCTGCGGCCACGCCAATCGAAAGGTTCAGCAGCAGCGACCATCCTCGCGTCTTCACCCCGGCCACGTGTGCTGCTTCCGGATCGAAGGTCACCAATAGAAACCGCTGAGCAAAAAGAACGTGCACGAGCAGCGTCACCACGCCAATACCGACGAGCGCCATCGCGTGGCCGACGCTCACTGCCAGCAGGTTGCCGAACAACAGATGCAGGGTGTCGGCGTCGGCTGCCGCCGCGAGCGCGAGAATGAGGACCGTCGCTGACGAGGCTGCCGCGTAGGCCCACCCCGTGATTGACTCGGCGGCCACACGCCTTGGCGCTGGAACCGCTCCCAGACCTAGGGCCGCAATGATGCTGGCGGCGCCTGAAGCGATCTCCGGCGGCCATCCACCGACCTGTGCGATTGCGGCTCCGGCGGTGGCTGCGTTGGCAAGCACGAGGCCGAGGAACACCACGCGCCGCGCTACGAGATAGACACCCATCACGCTCAGGGAAGCGCCCGTCGCGACCGACGCGACGAGCGCCAGCCGCATGAACTCGGGTTCAAACATCGAGAGCATGAGGGCGGGTCACGACCAGGCTACGTTGACCGGCGACGATGCCCAGGCGGATCGGCACGCCGTACAGCTCGGTCAGGCGGTCTTCGCGAAGAATCTCCTCCACCGGACCGTGCGCGACGCCGTTGGCACCCAGCAGCATGATGGAGGTCGCCAGGTTCAGCACCAGCGGGAGTATGTGCGTCACGATCAACATCGTAACGCCGGTTCTGCGGTTGAGACCCCTCAGGAACTCGATAATCGCCGCCTCGCTTGCCACGTCCATCCCGGCCGTCGGCTCGTCGAGCACAAGCACATCGGAGTCTGCAGCCAGCGCGCGCGCCAGCAGCACGCGCTGTTGCTGGCCCCCTGAGAGATTTCTAAAACGCTGGCTGGCGAGTCCTGCCGCACCAAGCTCGACAAGAGCACTCCGTGCCGCGTCGTAGTCGGCCTGGCGCCTGGTCTGCAACATTCCGGCGCGAGCGCCGCGTCCCATCAGGACGACGTCGAGCGCCGTCAGCGGAAGGATGGTGTCGAGCCGCTCGCGCTGCGGCATGTACGCAATCGTCAATTCCTTCTGACGGACCAGCTGACCCCCAAGAGGCCGGTGAAGCCCGAGGATTGTTCTGAGCAACGTGGTCTTTCCCGATCCGTTGGGCCCGACGATACCGAGAATGGCGCCTCGCTCGATGTTGAACGACAGATCGCGGATGAACACGCGGGGCCGGAACCCGAGCGTCAGGTGGTCGGCCGCGAAAACCGCAGGCCGGCGTTCGCTCATGATTTTTTCGTCCTGCCGATCGCTGCGATTAACACGCCGATGTCATAATCGAACAGCTTGATGTAGTCGGTCACCTCCTTCGCACCGCCGACCGAGGGTGGCATCACGACGACCTCTGCTCCGGTGGCCCGCGCAATCGCATTCGGCGTCCTGAGATCGAAATACGGCTCGACCAGCACCAGCTTGACGTTCTGCCGCTGCATTTCCTCGATTAGGGCCTGCGTGTGGCGTGGAGCAGGCGGGATGCCCGGACGCGGCTCCACATAACCGATGACCTCGATGCCAAAGCGCTGCGCGAAGTTCGAAAACGATCGATGGTAGGTGACAACCTTGGTGCCCTTGAAGGGAGCCATCATCGCGAGCCAGCCCTTTTCGGCCGCATCCAGGCGCCCCGTGAAGCCGGCCAGCTGCTCCTGAAAATAGCTCCGTGCCTGAGGCCGCAGCTCACCCAGCTTGTCGGCAATCGCGGTGGCAATTCGCTTGCCGTTCTCCGGATCCAGCCAGTAGTGAGGGTTGCCAAGCGGGTGCACGTCACCCATCGCGCGTGTGATCTGACCCGTGGGAATCTCGAGAATCGTCGCGGTCAAAGACAGGTCGAGATAGCCGGCAGCCCCTTGTTGAATCCTGGCATTTCGGCTTTGCGTGATGAGCGGCAGCAGCCAGCCAATCTCCAGGTCGCGGCCCACGGCGAGCAGCAGGTCGGCCTTCTGCAGCTTGAGGATGAAGCTTGGCTTTGCTTCCACGAAATGGGGATCCTGATATCCGCGGGCCAGCGCCTCGATTGTCACTCGGTCGCCGCCGACATCCCGCCCGATCGCCGCCAAGTCTTCCGTTGTCGTGACGACAACCATCTTCCCCTGTGCCCGGGCGGCGACCGCTGTCAGCAGGGACGCCACGAAAACGACGAGAATCACTGAACGTCGTGCCATCGATCCACCTCAGAACGGGTGCGCGCCGTGGACCCCTATCGAGAAGACTAACTGGAACAGGAATTCGTTTGCTGTCGAACCCACGCCGTACTTCGTCCGTCGATACTGGCCGCGCGCCTGGCTGAACTCGCTCGGCCAGAACGTCAACAGGAGCGACTGGCCCCTGTCGACGATCGACTCGGCATCCGCGTGCCCGGAACTATCGTACCGAATCCCCGCGAACCACCGCCGGCTGAACTGATAGTCGCCCGACACGTAGTAGCCCGTGGTGTGCTCCGGGCCACCGAACTGGTCGCGCCGGCTCCAGATGAATTCGGTCCGGCCAACGAATGAGCGGTAGATCGATCGCTGCAGTGGCCGCCACCGTAGGGTCGCATCCAGCCCGATGAGTCGCGTCGTAAACCGCCCCACGTCTGTGCCGTCGACAATGCCTGCTGGATTGTGCCCCCGCGAAAAGGAAACACCGAGGTCGATATTCGTCGACTCGGAGAGATCATGATAGCCGCGAAGATGGCCCAAGACGCTCAGATCGCCAGGCTGGCTCGACGCGAACACCTCGCCGGAATCGCCGCGGAACAGTTGACCGGTCGCTTCGAGGAAGATCCAGGGGTTGGGAATGAGCCTGGCTACCGAAACCCCTGCGTCGTTGATCCCTTCTTCTCCATTGAGAAGATTGTCCACCACCAGGGGAACGTCCGTCCATGGCCGCGCATGAGTGTGCAGCGTATTGACCTTGCCGAACGCCGCTCGGATCTTCCCCACCCGGGTCAGCAGGCCGCCTGGAAGGGACGGTAACGTGAGGTACCCCTCTTCGACGTTCACTCCCGATTCCCCGAAAGAAAGGAAGAAATCCGCCCGTGCGTACGGGTCGACCGCCGCCTGAAACGAAGCTTCCGACTCGGGCAAGGCGAACGCTGGACTGGGCGCAACCGCATTGTGACCCGCAGCGCCAAGGAAGTTGCCGACAACCGCAATGTCGGGGTTGAATATCTTGGAACCGGCGGCTGCTGCACCATACACAGGCAGCGCACCGGATGGGCTACCGGCTCCTTCAGGTCCGGGAGAAACCTGCCCGGTTGTCGCCGGCGAGGCGGCTGGCGGACTGCCAGTTTGAATGGCAGTCAGCCTGGCTTCGATCGTCGCCAGACGATCCTCGTACTGGCGCCGTAACGCGTCGAGCTCCTGCCGGAGCTGGTCGATCTCCTGCTGAAGCGGCAGCGCGACGGCAGGCGCCTGCGCGCGTGTGGGTGTTGGCGACAGAAGGAGACACGGCAGAACGGCGATAACTGTTGACAGGTGAAGTGTGCGCATGGTTCACCCCCGAGGATTCGAGCCTCAGGTTACATCGCACGCTTCCACCTTCGCTAACTGGACGGCGTGTCGCCTCAACACGGCCAAATATTTGCCGTTCAGGCTCGATGGTCACTCCAGCCGAGACGACTCCGCCGTGTCATCTCCGAATTTCTCGGATCGCTCGCCAGTACGTGAACCCGACAAGGCTACGGCCGCTCCCCGTCTAGACGCGCGAACAAGCCGCCCACGACGAGCAGGACGCCGATGAGTCCGACCGGAATGCCTACCGGCAGCATGATCATCGTCACGCCAAGGGCGAGGCCGAAAACGATCAGCACGAAACCCACGAAAACGGTCGCCGCATGTTCGAGTACCCGGATACCGACGTCCCAGAAGTTATGAGCCGCGGTGGTTAACGTGGACATGTGCACCTCCCCATGCCCAGACGGTGAGCAAGGAACATGCCTCAACGCGCACTGCAAACCACGCAGGAACGGCCGCGAGTTCACGAGGTGTTGTTCGGGACACACGATGGGTGGGGACGATTCCGCAGCACTGGAGAATTTTCAGCAGCGTAACCCTGGGACGGCTTTGAGCTCGGCTGCGCCGCCTGCCGCCGTGCAACGTCCTCTTCTGGCCCGATGTTAGCCTCGATAGCGCGTTTTCTGGTCGAGCGGTCACGGATCGAGCGGTGCCAACGGGAAAACGAACACGAACGATAACGACCACGGGCTTGCATCGTCCAGAAACCGCTCGCCCTTAACTACATCGCCGGCCTTGGCGAGGCCAGTCGCCACATAGTCGAGAGAGACCTCTGCTTCCACGTTCCTCAACCAATTGTCCTGCGCCAGCCAATTGAAAACGTGAAAAGCGGTATCCCACTCGAAGTTGAGCTTGTGTGTGTAAACACTGCCCGACCGCGGGGTTTCGCCCGGGCTGAACTTGTCGACGATGTCGAAATGCGACGAGACCCACCCTCCCGTCTGTTCGGTGCCAAAGAGATCGATATTGAACTCGGCTTCGATTTCTACACCATTGTCCCGGATCTCCTCGCCTGTTTGAGCAACGGTCGCGCCGGTAAAGGGATGCACCGAAGTCTCTCCGAATGGCACGAAAATGGCCTCCAGAGTGAGTCCTACGCGCGGAATCGTGGTAGGCACGTCGAGAGCGAAGATCAACTCAAACACGGTCTCGCGCGCTACTTGCTCTACCCGCCCGTCGCGCTCGATTCTGTGCCGGGACGCCAGGTGCTCAATCGTCCACGTCGGTTCCACCTTCAGTTCTGGGGGGCATAGCACGACACACCGTGGCCGGCCCTGTGCCTCCGCGGAGGCGGAAATAAGGAATAGAAAACCAGCGACTAACGATGCGGCAGTCGGGCATCGATGGGTGACGCTCGTCTCGAACTTTGGTCTTTCAGTTATCATCAATACTTGACCGCAAGAATGATCGCCCAGGAGATGAGCAAAACGAGGACTAATAGGTATTTCTGGGCTGCTACAGCATGGCTCACCGTGATTTTGGCGGGAGCGATGCTCCGAGCGACTGCTGCCACCCGTCAGGCCGAGTCGGCTAGCTCTCAGCTCACGGGCCAGGTGTTGAGCGCCGCTAATCCTAGCCATCCCGTTGCCGGCGCCACTGTCCATTTGGTCCCGGTCGAAACGATCGACGTCACCACACGAATGACTGCCAGTGCGATCTACGCTCCGCCATTCTCAGCAGAAGCCTACGATGAACCGCTCGAAGACGCGATTCGAGGACGGGGACTCGGGTTTCCGCAGTCCGTGACGGACGCTCAAGGCAACTTTGCTATCGCAAATGTCCCAACCGGCCGGTTTTTTGTCCACGTGACACCCAGTGCGAAAGACAGCGAACACCTGCCTGGCGGAGATAAGAGCCGGCAAAGCTTTTCGGCCGAAGAGTTGCGCGGTCGGTCGACGACCATCAAGGTCTCGAGCAGCCCTCCAGCATCCGCGAGGTTTGTCGGCAGCTCGAGCTGTTTGGCCTGTCATAAGAACAAGGAGCACTGGCAGCAGACCGCGCATAAGTTGGGATGGACCGTGCCGCAAGCCCCCGGACGAATGCAGGATTTCTCGAGGCACCGGGACTACTTCGATGCCCTCGAATTATTTCCCCCCGTCGACAATTACGCGCGTGGAACCCGCCTCGAGCTTGGAGACTACGACGCCAACCGCGGTGATGACAAGTTCAAATTGCGCGCCTTTGGCGACGCGCGGCTCCCAATCGAGATGACCTATGCCGACGTCTATTTATGGAGGAAATTGAGCGACGGCAAGTACTTCATTACGTTGGTCAACCGCCTGAACGGACAGGACCCCAACAGTCCGGCACACCTCGAGATCAAGCTGCTGTACGGCGGGGCGGTTCACGACCAGCGATACATCGTCTCGGTTCCTAAAGGACTCGGCGATCGACAGGGTTGGTACACCGTTCTGCGGTACAACATGACCGGTCGCGACAACAGGCTGCATCGAGATCGCCGCGTGTGGCACGACTACAAGTTCTACATGTGGTGGTCATCCGGCGGCGACGGCCGGTACGGAACGTCGGACGATGTGCTCGCGGCTCCGCCCGTCAATAACAACGCCGTTCAAACCATGTGCGCGGGCTGTCATCTGACGGGCTGGGAGCGATATCAAGACAAGACAACAGGACAGTTTCTCGTGCGGGCGGTCAACGACCCCGGTGGTGACATGAACATCGACGACGACCCGGAACTTGACGAGATCAATGTCGGGTGCGAAAGCTGTCACGGTCCCGGATCGGAGCATGTAGCCAACGAGGGCCGATCGCGATTTATCGTCAATCCCCGGTATCTTTCGGCCGAGCGGTCGAGTGTGATCTGTGGCCGCTGTCACGACAGAAGGCAGGGGTATGGCGGACCCACCAACGGGTATACCCAAGCCATCAGTGAGACGGGAGAGATGGCGAGACCCGGAATCAGCCGCCACGAGTTGATTACGAAGTACACCGACCCCGTCAAGAAGGGGCCGACGATGCGGGGAGGAGGTCGAGAGGACAACATTTGGCCCGACGATGTCCACTCGAACAAGCCACACCAGCAGTATTCGGATTTCCTGAAGTCCAAGATGTACAGGAACAACCGTTTACTTGTGGCGTGCTCTGACTGTCACGACATGCATGGAGGACCGTACACGCGGTTCCTCCTTTACGACCCCAATGACTCTTCTTCGCCGCTGTGTCAGCGATGTCATGCCGTGGACGTGCTGACTCATATGGAAACGAAGCTGAACGCCCGGATGAAGGGACTGCAGACTCGCTGCATCGACTGTCACATGCCCGGAACTGCCAACACAGGCGGCATCGCTGGGGATTTCGGCCGCATGATCAAAACGCCTCCGTATGCGAACGCGCAGGACGAGGAGAACAACGCCTACTGGCAAAGCCCTTTGAGGTCCCACGTATTTGACGTGCCTTTGAAAACGAATGTTGGCGTGGACGGCGTACCGCCCGGTCGGGCGATGCCCATCCCTTACACAGCCGCCTGCGGGACGTGTCACACGGTGAACGAATTGCCGTTCAAGTGATGCTTGCCTTCAGGCCAACCACTTCTCTGTCTCCGGATCTTTCGTCGCTTCGATCATCGTCTCTCGCGCCCGTCATGGTCGTCGACGATCGCCGGCTGATTGCACATTTCCGCGCATCTTGGCCTTCTGTCTGCCCCCTTCAAGAGCCTCAGCGGTCCGTGGTGCGATTGGCCGATAACTGGTCTAACGTGAGGCTGTTTTCAGGCTTTCTCGACGATTACCGGGCGGCCAGCCGACAGGTTCCGCGCCTGGAGCGAATGCTGGCCGGCGCGCGGGCGTTGTTCACCGTCACCGCCCTCGGGGCCATCTTCCTCGATCCGACAGAGCCGGCACGATTCGCGGGGCTGACGTACGCGTTGCTTGCCGCATACGCGTTTTACAGCGTCGTCGTCTGGTTGTGGATCCGGCGGACGTGGTTTCCGAGTGTCCGCGGATGCTTCGTCCTGCATGGCTTCGACGTGCTGTGGGTCTCGGTGCTCACGACGATTAGTGCCGGCCCGTTCAGCCCCCTGTTCCTGTTCTTTCTATTTGTCTTGCTCGCGGCCGCGTATCGGTGGGGATTTCGTGGAACGCTGGTGACCGCCATCGTCTCAATTGGGATCTTCCTGATTGAATCGGCCCTGATGGCCATGGGGCCATGGTCCCGGACATTAGATGCCGATGTGCCGTTTCAGCTGAGCTTCGTGATCATCAGAGGGACGTATCTCCTGTTGACTGGCGTGCTGCTGGGCTATCTGGCCGAGCAGGAAAAGCAGTTTCGTGCCGAAATGGCCACAATTGCCGAAGGCATGCGCCAACCCCGTGTCGAACGGGGCCTGGGCGGCACGGCGGTCGCGGTTGCCCAACTCGTACGCCGAACGTTTCAGGCAGCTGCCGCGGATCTGATCATCAAGGACCGCGAGAACGAACGCACGTTCCTCTGGAATGTGGACAATCAAGGGCCGGGCGAGCACGACTCGGCGCGACCTGTCGAACTCGATGGGACGCAGCAAACCGCCTGGCTGTTCCCCGGCCCCTCTCAAGCCTGGTACGTCGAGCGTCTCCGTGGCGGGATCGCAAACGGGGGCTTCCGGGGATGGGCGATCGATCCGGCCCTGATGGCCCTTCGTGACGAACTCGTCAAAATTCCGTCCACGGTCACCAGCACGCGCATGTTTCAATCCATGCTCGTCGCAGATTTCGGTCTGGCCAGCGAATGGCAGGGCCGGCTGATCCTTTATGACATGGGCGCCGGTCGGAGCATCGAGGCAAACCTTTCGTTCGTTGAAGTACTGCTCGACCACATTACACCGGGCCTCTCCAACGTGTTCCTCCTGCGGCGCTTACGAGAGCGGGCGGAAACGGCCGAGCGGGCCCGCGTCGCGCGAGAACTTCATGATGGCGCGATTCAAGCGCTCATCGGGGTGGAAATGGACGTCGAAGCGTTGCGACGCCGGACGCTCCACGAGTCCCTGCCGGTGGCGAGTGACCTTTCACGCATTCAGGCCCTTCTCAGGAACGAGGTGGTCGCCTTACGCGAACTGATCCAGGCGCTCCGACCCATCGAGCTGGACTCGGCCGATCATCTCCCCGACGTTCTGGCAAGTCTCGTGACGCGCTTCCGTCGCGACACCGGCATCGCGGCCGTGTACGTCTCAGAGGTGAAGAATGTGATGGTGCCACGACGGACGGCACTCGAAATCGTGCGCATTGTACAGGAGGCACTCGTGAACGTCCGGAAGCACAGCGGCGCGCGGCACGTGACGGTACGCCTAACGGAGGAGGATCACCGCTTTACGGTGGCAGTCGAAGACGATGGAAGCGGCTTTGGATTCGTCGGGCGTCTTTCGGGAACCAGCGCCGAAATGCAGCGAAAAGGTCCCGCGATGATTTTGGAGCGAGCTCGGAATCTGGGTGCCGACGTCACCATTAGTTCCACTCCAGGGGGCGGGTCGCAAATCGAGGTCAGTTTCAACATCCTCTCTCATGTCTGAATCAACCCCTCAGATTCGTATCCTCATTGCTGACGACCATCTCCTATTTCGAGACGGATTGCGCAAGCTTCTCGAGAGCGAGCCGGGCATCGAAATTGTCGGGGAGGCTTCCGACGGCGTCGAAACGATCGAGGTGGCTCGTCGATTGGAGCCCGACATCCTATTGCTGGATCTCGCGATGCCGCGGCTGAACGGGCTCGCGAGTCTGGCGACTCTCGACACCACGCGGACGCGCGTGATCCTGTTGACCGCGGCTCTCAACAAGTCAGAACTCCTCAAGGCGATCCAGCTTGGCGCACGGGGAGTCGTTCTCAAGGAGGCGGCCACGCGGTCGCTGCTTGATGCCATTCACCGAGTGAATGACGGCAAGTACGCTATCGGGCCCGAGTCTGTAGACGACTTGGTCGACGCCGTTCGCCGCTTGAGCGATCAGGGACCGACTCAGCCCTATGGTCTGACATCACGGGAGGTCTCAATCGTCCGGGCAATTGCGGCCGGCCAAACCAACAAAGACATCGCCGATGAGTTGGGGATCAGCCTGCAAACGGTCAAGCATCACTTGACGAGCATTTTCAACAAAACCGGCGTGTCGTCGCGGTTGGAACTTGCGCTCTTCAGCGTTCACCATCGGCTGACCGACGACGAGTAAGTCTTCCGTTAATCTCCCACTGCCGCCAATCCCACCCAATCATCTTGTGTCCTTTTTGACACAAGGAAGACGCCCACGTCCGCACGACCATGTCTTGAAACGTCACACCGTCCTGGCCAGTCGTAGAACTTTGGTGCCAGCTGGCCCCGCGACTTGGTCTGATCGTCAAGAGACGACCTTAGTTCGATTCTCATGAGACTTGGCTTCGTCGTACGCTGAGTTGGGTAACGCGACCTTCTTCGCGAAAGAACGAACAGATGCCGAAGCCGCAAGTCCGTCTTAGGGTCATCACACGGCCTGATCCCAGAACGCGGGTGATCCTCGATCATGCGGGTAAAAGCCCGATGGTGATGGGCACCGACCGATCGGCACCGGATCTGGTGTGTGGGAGCTGCGAGAGCGCACTTGTTACAGGGTTTGCCGAGAGGGCTTTCTACAACGTCGTCTTTCTCTGCCAAATCTGTGGAGCCTTCAACGAGCTGATGCTCGTTTGAATACGCCCTATTGTCATACGGGTCCAAACAATGATCTTCTGGCGTGAAGTATCGCCTTCTGCAGCGGTCGTGCCACAGAGCGGGGAACAATCCGTTGTATCCGTATGGTTAGACTCCCGGCAGCAAGGGATCCGCGATGTGATACAGGAGCGATGTCTTGAGTACGAGCTCACAATGCCAGGAAGCTTGCCGGCCGAGGTCGTTCCTTCCAGGCCCGCCTGGCTTCAGCACCGTTCAGCGCTCTTCGAATACACCGTCACGACCGACCATTCACGGCCACCAATCGGCCTTATCGCAAAAATCCACCGGCACGCACGCGCGAGCGACGATCCGAACGTATGCGTCACGGCAGCAATTAAGGACGGCAGGGCCGAGTGGCGGCAGCTCTCCAAAGCATATCCCTACTTTGCGGCTCACCCCGACGGTCTGGGAATAGTCAGACCAATTGACTACATCGAACTCTATCACGCGCTAGTCGTACAGAAAGCATCTGGTCGCGAGCTCGCGAAAATCATTGGCGCGGGTGGGCGCGACGTGCGGGCCGCCCTCGCGCGAGCGGGAGCCTGGTTGTCGAGATTCCACAGGGGGCTCCACGCACTGTCGCGTCGGGAATGGACGCCGGCATCGTACGTTGTGTGTCTCGAAGAGCGGTGCGCTCGGTTCCTCGCCGTACAAACGAATCGCAACCTCTGGGAACCACTGCTCGACGCCGTTCGTGCCCGTGTCAAGCAGCTCCCGCCGCGAGCTGTTCCAAGATCCCTGATTCACGGAGACTTCAGGTTGAGGCACATCTGGGCTTCAACCGACGGAATCGAGGTGCTGGACTTTGGCAATGTCCATGAGGGGGACTGCTACGTTGACGTGGCGTCACTGCTCGTGGAGCTGATGATGATTCGACTGGGTCGGCCGTTCGGATCACGGCAGCTCGTTGAAGGCTACATTGAGACGTTCGTGGAGGCGTATTTCCAGGGCAACCCGCCAGGAATCCTTCAGTACTACGTCATCGATCGGCTGTTCAAGAAGTGGGGGCGCTGGCTGGTCCGATGGAATGATCCCGCACAGCGGGCTGGATGGGCCGCAACGGTGCAACTCTGGTTGCGGTCCGCACATGCGACTGGACTCACCAACCAGATGTACGTCAGTCGATGGTTCGCTGCACGCATCCGCGAGGCACTCGAGCGAGCCCAACTCGAGTAACAACGCGAGGAAGAGCGCCCGTCTGGACGGCGCAGGAATGTCGGACGTCATTTGCCGGTTGGGCGTTGGTCCTTCTTCGATGAATCGCCTCTCTCCCTTCGCGACTCGAACACCGCAAAACCTTGAGCAACTAGATAATTGGCGATATTGGCGGGCAGATCGTAGATGACCCCGACGAGATAGTTCTTGAGCAGCACGCCGTCAACGCTCCCCGTTGGCGGCTGGATAATACGAACTCTCACCGAATGAGCTGAATTCAAAGTGACATCGGCTGGATGGCGTGAGCGGCCATCAGCCGGCAGAGCTTGTTGTGTAGCCCAATCATACAAGCGACCCTCGTTATTTCGCGGGAGAATGAGGGTCACAAGCTCATTCTCCGTGAAATGTCGTGGAGTGCAAAGGGTGTGCCCTGTAGGTGTTTCTCTGACAACGATTAACCACTTCAGGGCTACTTGAGAATCTTCAACGACCTGGTCGATCAACATCTGGGAGGCATCGGTTTCGGGCGTGCGAAATCTTCCCAAGGCGAATGCTGGACCGTCCCTCTGCATGATGTTGTGCTCTTTTTATCAACCTGATGCCGAGGACTCTCTCGCACACCGATCGACAGGACTTAGATTTGTCAACGAGACTCCGGTTGACAGGATTTGTCGCAAGGTGTCATGGGATAATCCCTCCCGAAGAATGGGACCCAAGGTGTCTCCTCGATCCGCAGTCCTCATCTTGCTGCTCGCGGGGCTGTCCCCGAGCGCTCTCGCAACAATCTCCGCGGATGCTGAAGCGCCCGCGCCGGGGAACACTCAGAGTGCGTCCGCTCTGCCGCGCGAGATTCCGCTTTTTCCGCTGCCCGAGACCACGCTCTTCCCGGGGGTGTCGCGGCCGTTCCTGATCTTCGAGCCACGCTACCGCGAGATGATCGCCGACGCCCTCAAGGGCGACAAGATCATCGGCATGGTGCGCCTGCGCCCGGGGTTCGAAAAAGACTACGAGGGCCGTCCGCCGATCTACGCCATCGGTTGCGCCGGCACCATCGAGGAGTACGAGCAGCTGCCGGATGGGCGCTACGTCATCCTGCTCCGTGGTCTGACGACGTTCCGCGTCGTGAGCGAGGATGCGCGCAAGCCGTATCGCCTGGCGCGCGTCGAGCCAATCCCCGAAGTGCTCTCCGACGATGAGCGCGCGATGCTCAGCACGCTGCGCAATCGGATCGAGAAGCTGCTCTCCACGCTGCTCCCGCCCGGCGCCGAGCCACCGGACCCGTCATTGGACGACGACGAGTTCGTGAATATCATTGCGCAGAACCTGGGCATGCCGGAGGCGGACCGGCAGGAACTGCTCGAGCGCGACAGTGTGGTCGCGCGCGCCCGTGCGCTCGCCGAGCTGCTCGAACGAAAATAGGTCTGGCTGAAGCCCGAATCCCGAGTCGCGGATCCCGAATCCCCAGTCCCGAGAGGCTTTCTTTTTATGATGGGGTACATGAGATGAACAGACTGCTCATAACGGTGTGCCTGACGGTCGTGGCAGCACTTGTCCCGAATCTGGTGGCCGCGCAGGACGTGGCGATCACAAACGTCCGGATCATCGTTGGCTCCGGCCAGGTGATCGACTCGGGCACCATCATCGTCCGCGGCGGAAAAATTGTCTCTGTCACACCGGGCGCGGCGGCCACGCAGGGATTGCGGACCATCGACGCCAAAGGCCTGAGCGCGATGCCCGGCTTCATCGACGTTCACAAACACGTCAACAACTTCAACGGCGAGCAGACGAGATCCCTGCTCGAGGCCGGCTACACCACGGTTCTCGCCGGCGGCGGTCCGGCAGATCAGAATCTCGCGCTGCGCGATCGCATCGAGAAAGGCGAGTTCGTCGGCCCGCGAATCATTCCTTCGGGCCAGGTGAATCTCCGGCAGACACCGACCGAAGCGCGCGCCGCGGTGCAGGCGCTGGCCGCCAAGGGCGTCAAACACACCGGTGAGATTGGTCTGACGCCTGAGCCCGCGCCCCCCCAAGCGGAGATCGAGGTGCTTAAGGCGATCGTCGACGAGGCCAAGAAGGTCGGCGTGCAGGTCAACGTGCACGCGGTGAGCAGCCCGGCAATGGTTGCTGCCGTCGATGCCGGCGTGACGCGGCTGGTCCACCTGCCCAACAAGGATTTCACGAGCTACGAGCAGGCCGAGCGTGTGGCGCAGACCGGCTCGATCGTCGCTGGCCTGATCGCTTTTGGCGCGCCGAACATCGACACGTTGTCAGCGCCGCCGGCCGCCGTGCAATGGGCCAAGGACAATAGTCCGAAGTTCCGCGACGGCAAACCGTGGCCCGAAGCCATCGCCGGCGCCAACCGTGATCCGAAGGGCCGCGCCACGGGCACCGAGGGCGGCTTTACGATCATCAACGCGCGACGGATCTGGGACGCCGACCCGAATCACCAGACCATCTGCTACTCGACGGATCAGAACGGCGCCGATCTCGTCGTGCTGGAGCACGAGCTCAAGTCGTACAGCATCGTGTTCTCGATGGCCGACATCCACCGGATCATCGGCCCAAATGCCGCGCGCTACATCGGCATGGCCGATCAGATTGGAACGCTCGAGGCGGGCAAGCTCGCCGACATCATCCTCCTCGACGGCAATCCAACGCTGAACATTTACGAAATGCTGAAGACGAAAGTGGTCGTGAAGGAAGGAAAGGTCGTCGTTGATAAACGGTGAAGTCCGGCTGAAACGGCCAGGGAGGGCGCTGGATTTCAAACCGTGGCCACGCGAACCAGGTCAGGAACCGAGGACAACGTCTCACAGCCTTCGTGGGCTTGACTGTTAAGTGTTCTCTTAATAATATCGCCGCATGCCCGTCCGGCGCCATGCGTCCGTTTTCCGGGCCATAGCCGACCAGACCCGTCGCGATCTGCTCGAGCTGCTCAGCGCCGGAGAGCGTGAGTTTGCCGAGCTGGCGGCACGCTTTCCGATGAGCAAGCCTGCGGTGGCACAACACCTCAAGGTGCTGCTCGACGCGGGCCTCGTGACCGTGCGCCGCGCTGGCCGCGCGGCATACTACCGCCTCAACTCCGCACCGCTCACGGATGTGTCGGCGTGGGCCGCCCGGGTGCGGTCGTTTGCCGACCCCTCGGGCCACGTTTGGAGGGTAAGGGCCGGGCGCCGGCAGCCTCCGAAGCGATGAACGCCAGCTAGACAAAGGAGATGCAAGATGGCCATTCAAGGTGGACGTTCAGCCAGTCGGACCGTCGTGCCAAACCTGATCGTCAGGGACGTCGACCACGCGCTCGACTTCTATCGCCAGGTGTTCGGCGCGCGCGTGCTTTATCGATCGGCGCTCCCTGGCGGCAAGGCCCTGCACGCCCAGGTGCAGGTGTTCGACTCGGTGGTGCTCCTCTCACTCGAAAACATGGGTGCTCCCGAAGATCAGTGGGCGAAAAACGAGACGGGCATGCGGACGCGCGCACCGGAAACGCTGCAGGGCACGAGCGCGGTGCTGGAACTGTATGTCGACGACGTGGACACGGTGTACCGGCGGGCCGTCGACGCCGGCGCGACGTCGAAGATCGAGCCGACCGACGCGTTCTATGGAGATCGGATCTGCCAGGTAGTCGATCCGTTCGGACACGTCTGGGGCCTGGCAACCGTCAAGGAGATCCTCGACCCGCAGACCGTTGACCAGCGGGCGACCGAGTTGTTCTCGTCGTTCTCTCGATAGGCACTCCCCGCGATCGTTCTGCCAACGCTGACAATCATCTGCTGGAGGTTTTATGTCCGATGTGTCTTCTCTCGAGAACGACCTGCGTGCAATCGAGGCCATCAACCAGCGGGACGTGCAATTTGCACTGGCTAATGATGCCGCGAGAATGATGTCGCAGTGGACGGAGGACTTCGTGTTGCTTCCGCCGGCGGGACCCATCATGCGGGGGCGCAGCGCAATCGCGGAAGCGTTTCGAGGGACGGAGAGTCCCGAAATACTCGAGTATGTGCTCGACATTCAGGAGGTCAAGGTTCTCGGCGACCATGCCTTCCAATGGGGGACGTACTCCTACAGCATGCGTCCCCGCGCGGGGGGTGAGGCAGTCTGGACCGCCGGCAAGCTGATGCGCATTCTTCAGCGTCAGCCGGACGGGTCTTGGAAGATATACCGTGGAATCGCAACCGCTGATCCCTCCACACCGTAAGTCGGGCCCACGTCGCTCCCCAATGAATCCGCGTGTGATCACGATCACGGAATTGAGTGTTCTGTCCTGAGCCGTTCGGGAACGCCCGATCCGAATTTCGTGGCGCGTCACCGCATTTCCACACATGTTACGCACGACGATCGGGAATTTGTGCGGGCACTGCATTTGCACACCGGAGGCACAAGATACCAAGAACAATCCGAGGAGGGACGTCGCAGCCCCCTGAACCCGATTGGCGGCTCGTCCTTCCAGAGGAGGAACCGTGCGTGTAACAGTGCTGGCCACCATCGTCGCGGTCGGAGCGGGGTCTTCGGCTTGCGCGACAAAGACGTTCGTCCGGACTCAGGTCGGAGAAGTGAACTCGAAAGTCGAGACGCTCACGACGAGCGTCGAAGAGACGCAGCAGCGAACCAGGGTCAACGAGGAAAACATCCGGAAGGTCGACGCCAAAGCCGATCAGGTCGGCATCTGGGCAAAGACGGCGCAGACGTCGGCGAACGACGCCAGGATGGTTGCCGCCGCGGCCGGCACCCGTGCTGCCGCGGCGGGAGCCAAGGCCGAAGAACTCGAGAAGATGGCGAATCGACTGCTCTATGAGGTTGTACTGAGCGAGGACCAGGGGAGCTTCAACTTCGGCCAGGCCGGCCTGCCGGCCGAAGCCAAAGCCCGGATCGATCAGTTGATCACTCAACTCAAGGTGGATCCTCGCGGTGCGTACATTGAAATTGAGGGGCACACCGACGACGTCGGAAACAGAGAGATCAACGACCGGCTTGGTCTCCAACGCGCCGAGACGGTAAAGCGCTATTTATACGAAACGCACCAGGTCCCGCTCCACAAGATGAACATCATCAGCTACGGGGAAGACAAGCCCGTTGCGCCGAACACGGATCGAGCCGGCCGCGCGAAAAACCGCCGCGTCGTTATCAAGATTCGCGGCTAGCTCTCTTACTTTCCGCGCGATCGGATCATCCGCTCATACGACTGCTCACCCTCGACACAGAACTCGTCTACGAGTTCCGTGTCGAGCTCGATAACCTGCGTCAGTTTGACTATGAACGGCTTGGTATAGGTCTTCGGATCGTCGATGGTCAGTTCGATGTCGAGCGTACCGTAGTTCGGCCGGCGGATCCGCTCGGTCATCTTCGCGGCAGAGCTCATCGGGCTGCCGCTCCCGTCGATCCAGAGTTCGTCACGGAAGCCTTCGGTCCGCACGACGAGTGTGTCGCCCTCCCAGTGGGCCGTCGAGTACCCCATCCAACTGGGCGTTGGATCGACAGGCAGTGCACGTCCATCGATGTGGATCTGCCGGTACATCGCGTTCACTTCGTACAGCAGCGCCAGGAGCTTGGGCGTATGGATGGCCTTGGTTAGGTGCGGCAAGTTCCAATGCCGCGGCGGGTTGTCGGGCAGGCAACGCACATGCGGGTCGTCACGGCTGTGGTCTGCCGTCCGTTCGTTGACGAGCTCGGCCGCCCACGGTTGATACGGCAGGCCGCCGGGTAGGTCCACACCGAGTTCACGCGACAGGCGAGAGCCGCCAATCTCGCTGTCGCAGGGGATAAATTCGCCCGTGCCCGGCACGCACGGACGTCGGTTCGACGCGTGCCAGATACCTGAGAAGTCTGGCTTCCCGTCGGGAAGTCGCGGCGTGGGTGCCTTCAGATTGGCCGTGCCGTCCGCATTTCGCGGCACTCCCTGGGTCGGAAGCTTCAACCATTGACCCGAGCTGACCGCTGGCGCGCCGACAACGGCGACCAGGACATATACGAGACTCCGCATACTCCTCCATCTCCGTCAATTGTGCCGCGGGCTGAACGGCGCTGACGGGGCAGGAACTGAAGCAATTCTACCGCCGCGGCTCGCCACTCGTCATTTCGGCTTCACGGCCAAACACTGCATGACTGAACTCGAACAGGCAAGGTTTAGAATAGCCACTCATCGCCAACAAGCACGGCGCGTGGTAGGCGAACACGCGCAGCTCCGCCTCTTTCTTGTGGACAACCCTCTCTCGCTGATGCCCAGGGATCGATTATGACCATTGCTGAAGTTCGTCACCTGTTCACATACACCGAATGGGCGAATGCCCGCGTGCTGGACGCGGCGGAGAGCCTGCCACCTGAAGAACTTCTGCGCGATGTTCGCATCAGTCACAAGTCGATCCTCGGTACGCTGTTGCACGTGGCTGGCGCGGATTGGATCTGGCTCGAACGCTGGCACGGCAACTCTCCTGTTGGTGATAATGTCTGGGCGGGATGGACACCCGACGAAGCTCGAAGTCTGCAGCAAGTGCGCGAGAAGTGGCAGCCAGTCGTCCGCAGACGTCGTGCGTACTTGGACAGTGTTTCGGATTCCGATCTCTCTCACGAGCTGGGTTACACACGGTTCACGGGCGAGGCGTACTCGCTCCCTCTCGTTCAGCAGATGCAGCATGTCATTAATCACGCGACACTGCACCGCGGCCAGATTGTTGGCATGATCCGACAACTCGGCGTCGCGCCCCCGACAACGGATCTGCTGTTCTATTTGATGGAGACCCGCACACCTTCAAGCTAGCGCCGGCGATCGTCAAGAGAGGAGGTTCCGATGAATGGAGTCG
Source organism: Vicinamibacterales bacterium (assembly GCA_036556585.1). Classification (GTDB taxonomy): domain Bacteria; phylum Acidobacteriota; class Vicinamibacteria; order Vicinamibacterales; family JAMQPK01; genus DATBJG01. The sequence goes on along the minus strand of DATBJG010000345.1, from coordinate 10,198 downwards.
CCTGTTCGTGTTCGCGTGGGTCCTTGCGCTGGGCATGTCGCCCGCCATCGCCCAGGGGATCTGTCAGGCCGTCTTCCAGCCGGGTCGCAAACCAGCTGTCATTTTCTTAAGAGCATCCTGAGAGGTTTTAAGTGCGCGCAGGCCCTCTGCTGTGACGTGAAAATGCCGTTTCGCTCGTCCCCCACGCTGGGCGGTCGGTTCACCCGTGTACGAGCTCACCAAGCCTTTCGCTCCCATTCTCTCCAGCGTCGCATAGATAGCACCAATCGAGAGATTGCGGCCGGTGCGTGACTCAATCTCACGCCGCACGGTCATCCCGTACGCATCTTCGCCCAGGTGCACCACGGCCAGCAGCACGATGTGTTCGAGGGATCCCAGCAGTTCACCTCGTGGCATTTGTTCTCTATAGTAGAATATATGGCGCCTGCGAGTCAAGCGTTCGCCAGGCCGAGCGGTCGACTCAAAAACCCGTCACTGAAGTTGGTCTCGTCGGATCCTGCCAGAGAGACCGGAGCCCCTTGCGCCAGTAGTACCAAGTGACCGGCAGCAGAGCGATGCCGACGGTCACTTCCCACCAAATCGGTGTGCCAGACCAGGGCGTCCCTGCGGCAGCGGCGTCAAGGGCGTTGAGGTTGTAGCCCCAGGTTCCAGCCACAAGATGAATGGCGGCGCCGGCCGTGGCGGTGAATGCCGGCCAGAGCGGGTGGCTTGCCCGATGACTGGAGCGGGTGTAGAAGAACCACGCCAAAGCCATGATCGGCACCGCCACAAACAGGAAAGGCAACAGTTCGTCCATATGCAAATCCCCGGCAAGACTGTACCGCCGCTGCGTTTTGAGTCGCTCGTCAGTCGCGTCTACTGCCCTTCCATGCGGCCGAACACGTCGCGGAACGCGGCGTCCAACTCGTGGAGAGCTCGCACGCCATCTCCTCTGAAGCTCGAACCGTGCATGATGGCAAGAGTCCGAGGCTTCAGCTCGGCCAGCTTTCGGAGGTTCTGCGACGTAAGCGGTGTGTATGGCACGTACTCCGCCAGGATTCCGGCCTGATAGGCACGCATGGCCTGATGCGAGCGTCCGACGACGTCCGACTCGGTGACCGGCTCCACGTCTCCGGTTTGATGGAACAGGTCCGAGCAGAGGAGCGTCCTCTCCGTCTCTTCGAACAGCACACCGGCATCCCAACCGTGCGGGAGGTGTGGAGTACGGCAGAAGCGAAAACGGTACTTCCCGGTCGAAAAGGTTCCCCCATCTGCCAATCCGCGTGCGGGGCGGCTGATGAAATCATTGACGCTCACCGCCGCACCCAAATCGCTGCAAATGACTTCCGCCTCGGGCGCGACCGCCAGCCATTCATTGAGCGCCCCGCATTCATCCGATTCAAAATGACTGAAGCTGATCCCACGCAGCCGCGATACGTCAATCAATTGTGACACCGCTTCCCGCACGTCAGGGAACATGGCGCGAAGCCCGGTATGAAAAAGGAGAGGCTCGTCATCTTTCACGAGAAAATGATTGAACTGCAGGTCGATCTGACTGACGTAAATCGAAATCCGATAGATATCTGGAGCAATTTCGGCGATACCAGCCATGCTAATTCTCCCCTGAAGAGTCTACAAACCCGCTGCATTCTACATCCGCGTCAATTCAGAGCGCGCGGAGCCGGCCGAGACCAGGACAATGTGTGGGTATTCGACCGGCCGTGACCGCGAGCGTGCGAGACTGGGCTGAGCGGTATGGTCGGTTCCATACCAGACGATTAGGCATGGAGATTTGCACGAGCCTGACTGCACGTGAAATACAACCCGGGATAGATCCCGAGTTTAGCTGCCGTTTATGACGGGCCGGTAGCATACGTCCCCGAGTCGGGCGGTTTCGGCGACCGTTCGGAGTAGCCAGGAGGACTAGCCCGTGCCCATTGCATTGACGTTTGAAAAACTTGAAGACCGGAAGGCGGCGTTAGGGAAGCGGAGGCTTCTCAAAATGCGCGAAGAATGTGTCAAAAGTCCTCTGGGCCATGACTGGGCCACATTGCCCCAATACGCAGCCAGCGTCGTCCAATATTGCCGACATTGCCTGGCTTTGAAGAGCGGATCGGTTGTCGAAACAGTGAGCTGCCCTTCTCGCTAGCGGCACCCCAGTCAGAACAGGCGGAAGGACCCGCTGGAAAAATTGGCGAGATCCCGGCCAGTGCGAACATCGACGACCGTCATCCGGTACCCGTGACGTTCGGCCTGGCAGGTCATGGCAAGAGCCGCAGTCAGTCCCTCCTTGAGGGCATCATCCGCTCCGCGCCACTGCACAGGCTGGACATGGGCTCGATTGTCCGTGCAGGAATATCGGACCAGCAGGCCGTCCTGCTGCGCGGTGGTGATGACTTTGGAGGCCGCTTCGATCTGATCGCGCGAGATCGTCGGCGTCATCAGCTGGGGCACCATCGACGCCACCCACAGCGCGGAGGCACCGAGAATCACCACGCTGAAGACAATCGCCAGAAACCGCCTGGCACCACTGCTCTTTAACCCTGCTCCGGTCGTACCACTGTTGGCGTTCAGGTCGATCATTCTCCTTCGCTCTCAGCCTTCAGCCATTCAGCCCTCAGCTCTTGGCTCAATTCGTCGTTGCCAGCTGAAGGCTGAAAGCTGAAAGCTGCCTTAGAAATTGAACGTCGCGTGGAACCGTGCGAGGCGCGGCGCGGCGATGCCAGTGGGGTTCAGCCAGGCCGCACCATTGGTTCTCTGCTCGTACGTCTGCTGATACGCCGTGGTGACATTCGAGTTGAACAGGTTGTACAGGTCGACGCCAAGGTCCAGACGCCTTTGTGCGAACCGAAGGATCTTGGCAAAACGCATATCGACCAGATTGACGCGCTCCAATGCGTAGAGTTCCCCCGGCAACATCAGGTTCACGGTCGTGGTCCCGGTCGGGAGCGAGTTCGCGGGGAGCCGACCGAGCGCCTGCGCGATGATCGTGTTCGGCACCTGGTAATTTGCCGCCAGCGAGAGCCCGTTGGTAGCCACACCGCCTCCCGGAACGGTAATGATCGACCGCATGCTCGCGCTCACGAGCACGTCAATGCCCGGGACGGTGTACGATGCGAGTCCCCTGAAAGAAGTCGCCCACTTTTCGGTGACGTCGCAGGAATCGACGCGCTGATTGATATTGGCCACCAGCAGAAGCTCCGGAAGCGCTCTGGTCACTTCACACGTGTTTCGCACCGCACGCCCTGTGCTCGTTCCGGCCTGTACGGTAAACCCATTCGCCAGTCGTGCAGTCGCGGTGAAGTCCGCCCCGTGCCAGTACGCCGTGCGCGCGTCGCCGTAATCCCGCTCGCTCGTCATGAAGCTTTGGGCGCCTCGGGCCGCCGCCGCCGCAGTGATTGCCACAAACGACGCCGTCGTGCCCGCGCCCGGCAGGTGTTCGTGCTCCGGAATCAGAAGCCCGTACGTCTCGTAATCCGCGGCGGTTGTCAGGACGTTGTCGGTGACAAAGAAGTTGCCCCACCAGCGTCGGAAGTAACCTGCCTCTATCGACAGCCTGGGCATGATCTCCTGTTGCACTGACGCACCAACCTGCCAGTCGTACGGACGGACGCCCCATCCGCCAAGAATCTCCGGGTTGATGACCGTGGTATTTGGATTGGCGTTGCCAAAATTCAGGTTGACGCCACCGAGCGCCGCACACAGGTCACCCCCAGAGGCGAGGTTGTTCTGGAGCGCGGGGTTCAGCAAATCGCAATCGACAACGAGGTTGCCGTTGCCGTCGGTCCAGCCGCGCGCGGCACTGCCAGGACCCGACCCGACGCGTGTGACAATGCGAGCCGCCGGGTTGTTGGAGCTGTAAATGACATCGGACGTGGCGGCTTCGACATACTTGCCGAAGTTCACCTTGATCGCCGTCCTGCCTGTGCCAAAGAGATCGTAAGCAATCCCGACGCGTGGCGTGACGTCGTTATAGCCTCGAACGCTCGTCGTTCGCTCAAATGTAATGGGCTGTGGATTGAACCGTGACGTGGCAGTCGTGCCATTGCCGTCGGCCGGCGCCCAGCTCCACGCCCGGTCGTATCGCACCCCGCCCTGCAGGGTCAGGCGTCCAACGGTCCACTGATCCTGCGCGAACAGCCCGATGGTTTGCGTGCGATCGTGCTGATCCCAGCGCGGCGACAGAAAGTACGAGACATTCGTCGGTACGCGGTTGGTGAACGTGTACCGCAACTGGGTGTGGTTCGGCACGCGGCCGTTGTGGACTTCGGTAAACGATCCCGTGTAGCCGACCTTCACGTTGTGCGCGCCGGTGACGTACGACACCGATGCGCGCCAGGAGGAATTCAGCGCATCATTGTCGTTGAAGCCGAAATCGAGCGGGTCGAACACGCCGCGGTACGAGAAGTTCGGCCGCCCGTAGATGGCGGTCAATTCCGTTACTGGTATCAGGTCCATCAATCCGTCCGGCGCGGCCATGCCGAACCGCGCATAGCCGTAGGCAAATCGCGAGTAACCCGCTTCGACGAGCGTCCGGCTGCTGATGGGCGCCGAATACGTCGCCTGCGTGGTGTTGTACGGAAAGTCGTGATACCCGGGGAAGGTTTCGGGCGATACGGTGTCGGGGCCGAACGTCCGACCGCTTCCCACCCACGAGTTCCCGGCCTGTCGGCAGGCGTCGCCACCGGGTCGCAGTGACGAGCCTCCACACCGGCGCTGATAGTCGTGCGAAAACGTCACACGGTTCCGCGATGTGATTTGGGCCGTGAGACGACCGGCGTAGATTTTGCGCGCCTCGGCCGTCCGTGACTCCACCGTGCGGTCGGCGGCGTAATCCCAGTGCGAAGCGTCGCCGGCAAAACGGTTTGCAAAGATCCCCGTCACAACCGCCGCGTTGCCCCAGCCTCGCACATTGGCAAAGAACCAGAGACGATCGCGCATGATCGGGCCACCGATGCTGCCGCTCGCATCCCAGTTGGATCGGAGCGTGGGGGGCTGCGTGAACCCGAGTGCGACCAGCTCGGCGTCAAGATTGTTCGACGTGGCCCAGTCACCTGAAGTGCTGTAAAACGCGGACCCGCGAAATTCGTTTCCACCGGACTTCGGAACGATATTGATGCTCGGCCCGCCCGTTTCGGCTTCGCCCAGGCCTCCTGAAATCAACACCTGCATTTCTTCCGAGTTGGCGGTGTCGTAGGTCACATCCGACACACCACCACCGCCGAATGGCGCTGCAACGGTGAGGCCGTTGGTCATCACACGCCCCTCACCGCTCGCGCCGCCATGTGCGGTAAAGAACATCATCGTCGGCGTGGTCGGCGCCGTCGTGGCGCCCGCTCCTGCCACACCCCCGATGTTGAGCGCCGGGACCGCCGCCAGCGCCGCACCGTAGCCCCGTGTTGCAGGCAGCGTGTTGAGGGTCTCGGAACTCAGCACGACCTCCCGCCGCACCGACTGCGTATCGACGACCGGTGTCTCGCCCGAGACGGTAATCGTTTCTTCGAGCGCGCCCACACGCAACTCGACATTGATCGCTGTCACACCCGAGCCTGACACGACGACACCATCGCGTTTGACGGTGGTAAAGCCCGGCAACGAGAACGTCAGGACATAGGTGCCGGGCAACAGATCGGTCACGCGGTACTGTCCCGTGCCGTCGCTGACGACTGTACGGGTCTTTTCGATCAGAACTGGACTGGAAGCGTCGACGGTCACGCCGGGAAGCACCGCGGCAGAGGCATCCCGAACGACGCCGGCGATCGTTGCCTGGGCGAACACGACGTTAGGCAGCAGCAGGACCGCAGCCACGGCTGCCGCCACGTTCACGACTCGGTGCATTGCGACCTCCCTTGACTTCGCCAGCGCCAAGACGCGGCTCGTTCACATTTCGACGGGGTGCCGGATCTCGAGTTGAATTGGTGCCGGCAGGTTACCATATCTGCCGTCCAGCGATTTCACAGACCGCCACCATGAGACAGACGTATAGGGATGAGGACGACCTGGACCCGCAGATGAGTGTCGGCGTTTGCTGGAGCCGTTCCATGCCGTATATCCTATTTCCCGACCTCGACAGACCCCGTGGACCAGCAAGCCAGGAGGCCGGAAGATGCGTCGTGTGACAAACGGGTGGCGAATCCTGTGTGCGATGCTCACCTGCGCCGTGACCGGTCCGGTTATCGCCGCCCAATCACAGAATCCGTCGTGGACGCCGATTCCCGCTGAACGGTTGCGTGCGCCCGAAACCGGCGACTGGATCAACTATCGACGAACCTATGACGTGACGGCCTTCAGTCCTCTTCGACAAATCAATCGGACAAACATCCGCCAACTTCGTCCTGTCTGGTCCTATTCGATGAGAGACAACAGGCGCTGGCTGCCCACGCCACTCGTGGCCAACGGTTTGATGTACGTCCCGGAGGGAAGTGGTCGCGTGGTGGCCTTCGACGCCGTCTCAGGGGACGTCGTCTGGATTCACGAGCGCAAGTATCCAGAGGACGTGTCGATGTCTGAAGCGTTCCCACGTCATCGCGGTGTCTCGATTCTCGGCAATACACTCTATTGGGGCACTGCCGATTCCTATCTCGTCGCGCTGGACGCTCAGACAGGCAAGTTGCTCTGGGAAGTGAAGACCGGAGACTACCACCTTGGCGAGGGTCACAATCATCCGCCACTCATTGCGGAAGGGAAGGTCTTTCTGGGAATGGCCGGTGGTGATCTCGGCGCCCGCGGCAAGTTCCGCGCATTCGACGCGGCGACCGGACGTCTGTTGTGGACGGTCTACACGGCGCCAGGACCGGGCGATCCCGGGTACGAGACGTGGACGCACAAGGATGTGCCCCCGCTAGGCGGCGCCCCCTGGAATACGGTCAGCTACGATCCGGAACTGCGGCTGGTCTACTTCTCGACTGGACAGCCCGCGCCGTGGTCGACTGCACAGCGAGGACCAGGCGACGCGCTCTACACGAACAGTGTTCTGGCCGTGGACGCTCAGACCGGATCGATTCGCTGGCACTTCCAGCTCAATCCTGCGGACGACTGGGACCGGGCCGCCTACGAGAACATGCTGGTTGATCTCGTCATCAACGGGAAACCCCGGAAAGCTCTCATCCAGACCGGCAAGATCGGGTGGGGCGTCGTCCTCGACAGGCAGACCGGCGAGTTTCTTCACGCGTTCAAGACAGCCTACGACAACGTGATTGCCGAATGGACGCCTCAAGGGCGGCCCGTCATCAATCCGGACTCAGTGCCCACACCCGCCGATATCGATTCGGGAAAGGTTTTCGAGATCTGCCCGCACCTCCATGGGGCCAGGAACCTGCAGGCGCCGAGCTACAGCCCGCTCACACGTCTGTACTATCTGGGCGTTAACAACAGCTGCATGGATGCAAAGGTCGTATCCACGAAGTACGTGCCTGGTCGAAGCTATACGGGTGTGACGCAAACACCAAAGCGAGCGCCGGGCTATGACCACGTTGGGGAGTTCGTGGCATTCGATCCAGTCACGGGCAAACGCGCCTGGACTTATCGGACTCCAAGCGGCGCCGCAATGACGGCTTCGGCTCTTTCGACGGCGGGGGGTCTGGTTTTTGGAGGCACGGCAGATCGTCAATTCTTCGCGCTCAATTCCGACACCGGAGGACTTCTCTGGCAGATGCGCCTGAACGGCGATATTTCGGGAGCACCGGTCACGTTTTCCATTGGCGGCAAGCAGTACGTTGCGGTGGGCGCGGGTGGCCGAACGGGACCGACGACCTCGTTTGCGCCGCTTACGAACTCAGACATTGCGCAGGGTTCAGGCGTGATGTGGGTGTTTGCGGTGCCAACCGAGCAAGACAACAAGGTCAGCACGCAAAAGCCGTCGCGACCCGTGATCATGTCCACGTCCGGCGTGCCAGCGCAACCAACCGCTTCGAGCACAGGCAACACGGGAGTTAGTGCAACGGCAGCTGGTGGACGATCTGCCCTGGACGGCGTCTTCACCGCCGGTCAGGCCGCGCGCGGCAAAGAGCGATTCGACCAGTCCTGCGCCATGTGCCACAAGATCGAAGAACAGGCGGGCGCGAGCTTTGGAGCGAAGTGGGGCAACGGCACGCTTGGCGATTTGTTCACCGTGATGTCGACGACAATGCCGCAGGGGAAACCAGGAAGCTTGTCGGCCGACGATTACAGCAGCATCGTCGCGTTCTACCTCAGTCAGAGCGGATATCCTGCTGGCGCGACTGATCTGCCGGCCGATCCAGCAGCGCTCACGACCGTGCGCGTGGGTTCGTTACCGAGATAGGTTCTCAGCCTCTGGGAGCTTGCCAAAAATCAGGTTTCACCACGGAGCACCGACGACACAGAAACCACACGACACGAAGAACATCAAGACGAACCTACCAGCTTTCGTCGTGCCGTTGTGGTTCATACCTCAATTGCGTCGTGACCGTCGAGGTCCGGACACGTCCGGTCACACCACGCTAGTCCAAGTTCTCTCGGATTAGTCGCTCGACGATCACAACATCGAGCCATTCGCCGTCAAGGCGGCCGTGTTTCTCGTAGATCCCCACTTCGCGAAAGCCACATGCGCGGCACAATGCACGACTCGCCACGTTGGAGGGAAAGACGCGAGAAACCAGCTTCCAGTACCCGCGCCCTCGCGCGGCTTCGATTAGCGCAGTCAGCAACTGACGGCCGAACCCGCGACCGCGCACGGAGCGATCGAGATAGATCGAGAACTCGGCAATCCCTGTGTAGCAGGCCCGGGGGCGGTACCGGCTCAGACTGGCCCAGCCGAGCACTGAGCCACCGTCTTCGACGACGAGCAGCGGAAATCGTTCAGACTCTGCGAGGTTGGCTACAATGTCCTCAGCTGTTCGTGGTTCGGTCTCGAATGTCGCCCCGCGCTCTGCGATGCCCTGGTTATAGATGGCTGCAATAGCGGATGCGTCGCGCTCGGTGGCTTCTCGGATCGAGAGCGCCATATGGTTGTCATGTGCAGGATACTGCGCCTGGTCCGTCACGCTCCACAGAACCGATTGAACGCATGTTGGCGCCCTGATCCTACGGAGGCCCCACAATGAGCCCACGAACCAAGAGGTCGTTGATGTTGGTGCTGGTCGTCGTCGGGGCGATCTTCTTTCTTGCGGCGGGATCGTGGCTGCCGTGTGGCGATGGGTGGCTGGCATGCGCTGAATAGGACCACGCCTGACCACCACTGCCTACCGACCACTGACCACTGCCCACCAACTGGCCATCGTCCACCGGCCACTGTTTCAGGCGTACCCCTGATTGTCCTGCGCCTGCTGGATGATGTGGCGCAAGTCGTCGCAGCTCAGGACCGAACCGAGCAAGTCCGCCAGGATAGTGAGACACACTTCAATCGAGGCCTCGTGTTCGACGCCCGCAAGCACGTCGTACACATCTTCAACTACGTCACTCACCTCACGGACACGGTTCGGCATTGTCGGCATCTCCCGTCGGCTCGCCGGCAACGACGTCACCAGTCACGAGTCGCTTCTTGCTTATCGGCTGTTCAGAAAGATCCCGTGCGGACTTTTCAAAGGGTGATTAACCAGATTTTCCAGGAACTTGCGGGCCCTAACCCATCCATTTTCCTTACGTTGCGCCAACCGATGCCTTGACCGGCCTGTTGAGGTTCCACCATTCGCGGGCGCGCTGGGTAGTCCACTCGCGTGCCAGGGGAACCGACGCGAGGCGCGTCGCAAGCTCTTCTGCCGTCTGTGGGCGAGCTTCGGGGTTCTTGGCAAGACACGCGAGCACGATGGCTTCGAGCTGCGGGGGAATTGGAAGTTCGGTTCGTTGTGACGGTGGCTCGGGCACCCGGTCGACATGCATCACGAGCGTTTCCATCGTCGTCGAACCCTTGAAGACCAGACTGCCGGTGAGGAGCCAGTAGGCCACGCACCCGACGGCATAAATGTCGCTTCGGTGATCGATCTGCTCCTCGCCGAGCGCCTGTTCGGGCGACATGAAGGCGGGCGTGCCGCCGGCAACCACGCCGAGGGTCAATTTTTCAGCACCGGGTTCGTGTGCTCCATGCTTGACCAGGCCGAAGTCGAGGAGCTTAATGAAATCGGATTCACGGCCGTATCGACACAGATACACGTTGGCGGGCTTGACGTCGCGGTGGATGAGACCGGCCTCATGAGCCTCGGCCAGCGAGTCACACATCTGCAGCAGGAAATACACCGCACGTTCCGCGGGGACTGGCCCGAAC
>DATBJG010000344.1:0-10298 GCA_036556585.1 Vicinamibacterales bacterium | reverse complement strand
AAAACGTCAATAGAGTCGCGCGAGCGAGAGTGGAGTAGCCATGATCATCACGAAGAAGCATCTGTCCCGTCGGATGTTCCTGCAAGGTACCTTTGGTGCCGCGGTCGCGCTGCCCCTGCTGGACGCGATGGTGCCGGCGCTGACCGCCTCGTCGCGGACGGCGGCAAAGGCGGCGTTCCGGTTCGGCGCAATCTACCTGCCGAACGGAGTGTTCCCGGATACGTGGCACCCGGAGAAAGAAGGAAGCAATTTCGAGTTCAAGCCCGTCATGTCGCCGCTTGAACCCTACCGCGATCAGCTGGTGACGATCAGCAAGATGAAGGCGCCCTGGGGAGAATCCGTCCACGTTGGGGCGAGCTCGGCGTTCCTCAACGGTGTCGGACCAGTCGGAGCGAGAGAGGGAACCGGCGATGCCTTCGGCAAGATCCAGTCGAAAAAGACCATCGATCAGCACATTGCCGATCAGGTCGCCGAAGACACGCCCCTGCGATCAATCGAGGTTGGAACCGAGGACATGGGGACGGCCGTTGGCGCCTGCGACGGGTTCCCGTGCACGTTCTTCAACACCCTCTCCTGGCGCGACGACATGAGCCCGCTGCCCGTCGGCATCAATCCCCGCGTGACCTTCGAGCGCATGTTCGGAGAAACCGATTCGGCGGAACGGCGAGCGGCCCGCCTCAAGGAAAAGCAGAGCCTTCTCGACTCGGTTTCTCAGGAAACCGCCAAGCTGCGACGCTCGCTGGGTGCGCCCGACCGCGCCATCCTCGACGAGTATCTCAGCAACATCCGTGAAGTCGAGCAGCAGCTCAGCAGGATGGAAAACCGGCTCGATACGCTCACCGACAATCCCGAGGCCCCTCTCGGCATGCCGGAAGCGTTCGACGATCACATGACCATCACCTATAACCTGATGCACCTGGCGTTCCAGGGGGACATCAGTCGTGTCTTCACGTTCATGGTGGGACACGAGGCCAGCGACCGCGGGTACGCGCACATCGGGATCCCCGAAACGCACCACAGCATCTCGCACCATGGCAACGACGCCGAGAAGCTGGCAAAGTACGCCAAGATCGGCACGTATCAGATCATGAAGCTCGCGGAGTTCGTGGAGAAGCTCAAGAACACCCGCGATGGCGACGGCACGCTGCTCGATCAGTCGGTGCTCTACTGGGGCAGCGGCATGAGCAACGGCAACGCGCACGATCGGAACAACCCGCCGGCCGTACTGGTGGGTGGCGCCTGCGGCGGTCTCAAAGGCAACCGGCACATCGTCGCGCAGAAGGACGAGCCAACGGCAAACCTGCTGCTCGCACTTGGCCAGCTCGCAAACGCCAAGGTCGAAAGTATCGGGGCCAGCACCGGCCGACTCGCCCTCTAGTCACGTCTCCTCATCCTGGGCAGCCTTCGGGCTGCCCAGGAATTCTTACCATTCGCCCTCTGCCTCAAAAGATGTCGGCGGGAACTAATTCTTGACGACGCTGAAATAGTAGTAGCCCAGGTCCTCTGCGACTTCCTTGTCGATCGCAGTGAGCCTCAGCTCATATTTTTCCGATCGCAGAAGATCCGCCGGCAGCTGCAACACGACGGATTGTCCCGCTGGAGTGCTCTCCGGCGGCACAACTCCGCTTTGCCAGATGGGGTCGCCGCTTGCCGTCCGCAGGTCGGCGCGGAAGGCAGGGTACTCGTCACCTTTTTCCAACGGGAGCCGGAACTGTACCAGCTGAGTGCCCGAAGGCAGGACAAACGCCCTTGATTGCTGGCGGCTTTCTCTCGTCAGTCCCGGTGGTAGCACGAACGTCGCCGTGACGAGTGGTGTCGGGGATGTGGCGGGAGGCTGAATCGGCTGATTTTCGCGAGGCCGCTCGGCAGGTGGAGCCGGAGTCGGCCCTTGCGGCTGTGGCTGTTCGACCTGCGATCGTTCTGGGTCCGTCCGAGGTCCGACCGTCCGGGTCATGAACCACGCTCCGAAAGCCAGGAACAGCACAATTCCTGCAGCCAGCGCATATTTCAACGCCGGATTCGAAGAACGTGGCACGACCACTCGAACCTGCCGGCCGCTCAAGTGTCGGCTCAGTGCCTTCGCCAATTCGACCTTCTGGCGCCGATGAGGAACCGAGGTGAAGTACTTCTCGAAGAGCGCCCGCTGGTGCGGGGCCAGTTCATCGTGCACGTAGTCGTCGATCAGATCGTCTTCCACAGCCCGAATCAGTTCGCGATAGTCCGCGTCCTGGAGGAATCGCTCTTCCAGCCGCGTCCGATCGTCTTCAGACACCTCGCCAAGCAGGTAGGCGACGATCTGCACGTCTTCCGGTTCTGTTGGCATTTTCAAGGTGGAGCCCTTCATCTACTCCTGTCGATCGCCCCGAAAACATGTCGGGACCAGGTGACGTGTTACTACGTGGGGTGGAATCGTCGGCTGACGCACGTGTGCACGCAGACTTCGAGCTTCTCTCTGGCGCGTCGAGCCCGCAGCCGTAAGGCGTTCAGCGGGATACGAAGCCGGCCCGCCAGCTTCTGGCGGTTCTCGATCTTCGCGCGCTTCTCGCCCTGGTAGTACTCCTTCAGGAAATCCCGGCTCTCGCCCGGCAGCTCGTCGAGACACCGCTCCAGGCAGTCGAGGCGCAGATTTGAACTGGTTTCCTCTGTATCGGACGGCACTCGGACGGAGGCCGTCAGCTGTGCGAGTGCCGCCCGCTCCCTCTCGCGCGACTTGTAGACTTCCAACAAAACCAGCCTGGCAACCCCGTACATGTACGGGATTGGATCATTCAGTTCGTTTCCTTCGTCGAGTTTGCGGGCCACACGGTTGATGGTTTCATCGGCATGTTCGTCTGGGAAGGGAGCGCCACGCCACTCGAAGAGGCAGACGAGGCCGCGTCGAATCTCCTCGTATTTCTCTCCCGCGCGCTCCCGGTCAGAATCGAGCGAGGCGAGGAGCTTGTCGAATGCCTCGGCGGTGAGACTGCGCCTTACCTCCATTCGCCCTGCATCACGAACGCGGCCCAGTAGTACGGCGCCTGCCACCTGCGTGTCTTCCACATCGACACCTGTGCCGCCCGCAGTGCAGCCGCAGGAGACTTCCCTTCCTTCAACACGCCCAGATACAGTTGCTTCATCAGCTCGGCCGTCGCACGGTCATCGACGTTCCATAAGCTCGCCAGCACCCGGGGAACACCCGCGTACATGAAGCCGCGCGTCAGACCCACGAGCCCTTCCCCTCGTATTTCCCGCCCAAGAGCGGTCCGACACGCACTCAGCACGACCAGATCGGCCCCGAGCCTGAGGTTGTAGATATCGTGTAGTCGCAGGAAGCCATCCTGGGGGCGCCCATCCTCATCAACGAGCGACAAGACGATGCCGGACAGTTCAGGATGAGCATTGTTCAGCAAGCCATGCGTGGCGAAATGGACAATCCGATAGCGACCGAGTTCGGGACTGATGGCCGTTGCTCTATTGGCCGCGAAATCGGTGGCCGTCAGACGCTCGTCAGCAGGCGAAAGTGCCGCCACAACGTCGGCTTCCTGACGGCTGAACCGCAGGCGCTCGAATACCGTCACCCCAGATTCTTTGGCGGATCGTTGAATGTCGGACACGGATCCACTTGTGAACAGCGTCGCGGCGCTGGCATCGATCTCTTTCTTCGCGCGTGGCTGATTCCGCCTGAGGCGTGGGTCCTCGTGGCTGAATACAGGATCGGCCAGAACGGCAACCGTCTTCGGAGCAGGCGACCGGCCCGTCAGCTCACGGCGCAGCACGTGAAGCACTGATGCCGACGGTAACGTGATCACCTCGTGGTCGACAATCAACGGATGTGAAACGCGTTTACTGGGATCCGTTGCCGGAGCGGGAAGCGCACCAAACGGGACATACTGCAACGCGCCATCGCTGACGATGATGAGCCGTTTGGTTCCGACCCTGGCAGCCAGTGGACCAAGCAACATCTGGCTCAGGTCCGCGGCAACTTGCTGGTATTCAGCGTCGGCCCGATCCAGACGCCCCGTCCGCTGCGCCTGGGTCTCACCAACAGGATTCTGATTCCGAGCGGTCAGCAACTCGTAGAAGCGCCTGGCGCTCGCCTCGATCGCCTCGCGCTTCGGGAGCACGTGGCTGGTCAGCGAATCCGGCGTGACGGCCCAGAGATAGCTACGCTCGGCACCGAGCGAATATTCAAGCAGCAGCGAATCCCGATCGAGCACTTCCCGTTGAATTTCCGGAACGCTCAACGGACGCGGCTGCGTGAGTGCGGCGTATCCCGGGCTTTTGACACGAATCTCCGCCTGCACTTGCCTGTACTCCGTAAGGAGTGCATCGAGTTGCCTCCCGACAACCTCCGCCTGTTCGGTTCGCTTGACGCTGAGCAGTTGGACTTGCCGCTCGGCTCTCGTGTTCAGCTGGTCCAGAAGGAGACGTTCTCGTTGGAGCAAGGCCCCATCCACACCTTGCCGGATGTCTGATTTTGATTCCGTCAGAATCTCGAGAAGTGATCTTGCCCGCCAGCGCTCGCTCGCTTCAAGCGCTGCCGCGTTGTCAGAACCAGACGGTCGTCCCCGGTCCGATCTCATGAGCAGGTCGATATGAAATTTGAATTCATCCTCCTTGGAGCCCAGATAGGTCGCGCGAAGAGCTTCCTGTGCCACATTCGATCGCAGCGATTCGAAAATCTGCAGTGACGTCTCCAAATACTGACGCGCCAGCATGAGATCGCCTCGGGCATTTTCGGCGCGGGCCATTCCAGCCAACGTGAGGGCCTCGAACTCTCGATCCTGCATCGCCCGCTGTAGAGTGAGTGCCTGCTCGAACACTTGCAACGCCTTCTCGCTGTCGGCGAGCGAGACGTATGCCTCACCCAGGCGGCTTAAGGCGGTCGCTTCAACCGAGCGATGCCCGACTTTTCGACCGAGCTCGACTGCCTGCTGAAAATATTCGACCGCTCTGGGGACGTCGCCTTGAGCCTGATAAATGGCCCCCAACGAGCTGAGAATGCTCGCCTGGTGGCGGGTCATTTTCAGTGTCGTGGCCATGGGAAGCGCCTGGGAGTAGGACGTAAGAGCCTGCTGCAGGTTTCCCAATGAAAAATGCACGCTCCCGATATCCCAGAGCGCAACAACCTCCAATTCGCGCAAACCGTTTGCTCGATGCACCGGAAGGGATTCCTCGAAATACTCGAGCGCTCGTTGCTGTTCTCCGAGTCTGAAGTAAATCCACCCCATCTCCGACAGGAAGCTTCCCAGCTCCTCATCCTTGTTGAGCCGAGCGAGTCGCAACGCCTCGGTCTGATGCTCCAGGGCTTTCTGATACTCGCCCAGGAACCTGTAGTTTGACGCGATGTGTTCGAGAGTGACGGCTTCACCTCGGACATCGGCCAGGGATCGTTGCAGCTCGAGCAGCTTCTCGAGGATTTCCAGTGCCGTTGCCGGCTCTTGGAGAAGGTTTTGCACGTCAGCCAAGTACCACAGGACTTCGGCCTCGCCGCGACGATCCCCCACCGTTCTCCAAAGCGACAGTGACTCTTCGAATTTCGGAAGTGATTTGGTCAGCGTGTCAGCCGTACGGTTCGCCCACAGCGCCTGACCTTCAATCAGACGGTCCTGAGCGCTGACGCGGAGCCGGTCTGCTGCCGTTGCTTCTCGTAACTCCTCGATCTCGATCTGATACCGGCCCACGGGACCGGTGGCCCTGAATGGACTGACCACCAGTCTGTAGGAACCCGTCGTATCGGCCACGACCGCCAGGCGCTCCGGCCCGTACATTCCGCTCGGACCATCAATCTCCGCGATGAGCTTGCCATCCGGGCCGGTAATCGTGACGGCCACATCAAGGCCCTGCTGGTTGACCACGACGTGCACATACTGGCCCATCGCGAGCGCGAGTTCGTAGGTATGGGATCCGTCTCCCGCCAATTCACGATCGACGGATGGACCCGGAACGAGGGGGCGCACGTCGCCGGCAGGCGATTTCTGCTCGACTCTCGCTGTCAACGGAGCCATCGCTTGGAGAACGCCGGTATGTTGCGGCGATGGGGCAGAGACGAAAAGACCGACGACGGCTGTCGTCAAGCGTGCGGCTCGACGGCTCCGGTGGCGAGACGCAGCGCGAACCATGGCGAGATCCCACCCTTCGGGAAGTGAGGTCAACTGCAGATTCGGAGTGTTCCGCATCTTAACCCGGAGAATCGCCATTCAGCAATTTTGAGAAAGTGCCGCTTTGCAACGCGGTCGAGCCAATGGTAGTGTCTCAATCATGGTCAATTGGATTGCTACTGTGAGTCTGGTGTTGGCCTTCGTCTCTTCCAGCGTGCCGGCATCGGCACAAGTCATCCTGGCAGGAAACTGGATTCCATATCGAACGCATGAGGACGAACAGGACCGGGGTCCAGGTCCCGATCTCGGGGACTATCTCGGTATTCCCATCAACACGTCGGCTCGCCTGTTTGCCGAGAGCTGGGACGCGTCACGTCTCACACTGCGTGAGCATCAGTGTCGCGTGCACGTCGCGCCTTACATCTTCCGCGGCCCGCTGAACCTGCGCATCTGGGAGGAGAAGGATCCGGAGACCCAGCAAGTTGTCGCCATCAAAAACTACATCAGCACTTACGAGCAGACACGAACCATCTGGATGGACGGCCGACCGCATCCATCCGAGTACGCGCCACACACGTTCATGGGTTTTTCGACGGGCCGTTGGGTCGGGAACACGCTCGTCGTGACCACGACACACCTGAAACAAGGCTGGCTCAGACGCAATGGGGTTCCCGAAAGCGATTTGACCACGATGGTCGAGTATTTCGTGCGGCACGACAAGCTGCTGACGCAGGTGGCCATCATTTCGGATCCTGTCTATCTTGCAGAACCCATGATCCGGACGACAGACTTCAACCTCGCATCAGAAGACAACGCCACCTGGCTCTGGCCCTGCGAGTACGTCGATGAGATTACGGGCCGGTCCAAGGATGAGGTTCCGCATTATTTGCCTGGTGAGAATCCCTTCCTCGCAGAATTCGTCGAACGTACGGGGGTGCCGCCGGCGGCAGTCAGTGGCGGCCCAGAGACGATCTATCCCGAATACCGGAAACGCTTGCAGAGCGGGGCGACCGCAAGTACTGCAGCCGGGCCTCGAGTTGCTCCGGCTCCGAGCCTCGACACCGGCGATCTCGAGGTTCTTCAGGTCCAGAAGAATGTCTACCTGCTCGCTGGTGGTGGCGGAAACGTGATTGTGCAGGTGGGGCCATCGGGATCGATCATGGTCGACTCCAAGTCCGGACCGCTGACCGAGAAGATGCTCGCCGAAATCAGGAAGCTGTCACCCTCGAGCAAACCCGTGCGATACGTGCTCAATACGAGTGCCGATGCGGACCATGTCGGCGGGAACGAAAAGCTTGCCGAGGTGCTGGGCTCGTCCGCACATTGGGAGATCGTCAACACACCCGGCGCTACGCAGACAGGGGTCAAGATCGTCAGCCACGACAACGTGCTCGAACGCATGAGCCAGCTTCCCCTCACGGCCAGACCGACGGAGACGTTCATCGGACGCGAGAAGGAGTTCTACTTCAACGGCGAACCGGTGTTCGTGTATCACGTGCCGGCTGCCCACACCGACGGTGACAGCATCGTGTTCTTCCGTCAGTCTGATGTCGTGGCCACAGGTGACATCCTGCGGACGGACAGCTATCCCGTCATCGATCTACAGAAAGGTGGAAGCGTCCAGGGAATCATCGACGGGCTCAACCTCGTGCTCGATCTTGCCGTGCCGGCGCACCATGAAGAAGGTGGCACGTTCATCGTGCCCGGCCACGGCCGGATCTGCGACGAATTCGACGTGCTCGAATACCGCGACATGGTGACCATCGTCCGGGATCGGATTCAATCGATGATCAAGAAGGGAATGACGCTCGAGCAGGTGAAGGCTGCCAGACCTACGCTCGACTACGACCCGCGCTATGGCGCAACGACCGGCCGCTGGACAACGGACATGTTCGTGGAGGCCGTTTATCG
This sequence comes from Vicinamibacterales bacterium, assembly GCA_036556585.1. GTDB lineage: Bacteria > Acidobacteriota > Vicinamibacteria > Vicinamibacterales > JAMQPK01 > DATBJG01. The sequence continues at coordinate 2,307 of DATBJG010000344.1, read as the reverse complement.
AAGTCTGACCAAAACGTAACGACTGAATGACCCGGCGGATCTGGACCAGGGCGTTCGGGGTCGTTGGATGCACTGGTCTTGTCTTTGCTCTTTGGGTTGTATGGGTCGAGCCCGCCAGTCTTACGGTTGAAGAACATCTCATCAGCTTGAAGTGGGCCGGCAGTCGGCCTCTGCGAGTGGCGGTCCTGACCGATCTTCATGTGGGATCGCCATTCAACGGAATCGCCAAGCTTCGCGAGATCGTCGACCGCACCAATACGGCACGTCCGGCGATGATCTGCATCCTGGGCGACCTCGTCATCCAAGGCGTCCTCGGTGGACGCTTTGTCCCCCCTGAAGACATTGCGGCTGAATTAGCAAATCTCCGGGCGCCTGACGGTGTGGTTGCTGTGCTGGGCAATCACGACAGCTGGCTGGATTACTGGCGCGTGCGCAGCGCACTCGAGCGGGCGGGGATTCGCGTGGTCGAAGACGCTGCCGTCAGACTCAACACATCCGTGGGCCCGTTGTGGCTCGCTGGCGTTAGCGACCGCTGGACCGGCCCCCACGATCTGGCTGCCGCCATGTCAGACGTGAAGGACGATGGCAGTCCGGTTCTTTTGCTCACGCATAACCCCGACATCTTTCCGATGGTGCCGCAGCAGGTTACCCTGACGTTGGCCGGTCATACCCACGGCGGTCAGGTCCGGTTCCCGTTTATCGGAGCGCCGATCGTACCGTCGCAATTCGGGCAGCGCTACGCCGCCGGCCACGTGGTTGAAGGGGGGCGGCACCTGTTCGTGGCCACCGGACTCGGCACGAGCATTCTGCCAGTGCGATTCCGCGTCCGGCCGGCCGTCACGATGCTCACGTTGGTCAACCGATCCGACTGAACTATTCCTTTGTCAGCGTGTCGAACCTTGTCGTCGTGCGCTCCACAAACCCGTCATCCCCTTCCCGCACGAGAAACAAGGCAGCAAGATTCAACCGCTCGGCCAGCGCCAGGCCTTCGTCGAGCCCAAGCACCATCAGGGCCGTGGCAAAGGCGTCGGCCCTCACCGACAGACGATCCATCACCGTGACCGAAGCAAGGTGGCTCCCGATCGGCCGGCCAGTACGCGGGTTGAGGATATGCGTAGCCTGAACGCCGTCGATCTCGAAGACGTTTCGATAGTCACCGGATGTGGCGATTGCCGCATCCGCCAGCCGCACGATGCGCTCGCCAATCTGACCGGACTCGTCAGGCCGTTCGATGGCAACCTGCCACCGCTCTCCTTTCGCGTTCAGCCCCTGTGTCCGCAGTTCGCTGCTGACGTCGACCAGGAAATTCCCGATCCCCCGGTCGATTAAGCGGGTTGCAAGTCGATCCACGGCATAGCCTGGCGCCAACGCCGAAAAGTCACACCTGACGTCCGGCCGCTTCTTCCGAACGGTCATCGCCGCTTCGTCCAGTTCGAGCAGGTGCATACCGACGGCCTGGCGGAGCCGCGCGATCTCGGCGTCGGTCGGGAAACGGGAACGCCTGCCGCTCGGGCCAAATCCCCAGGCATCAACCAGCGGCCCCACCGTGACATCGAGTGCGCCACCCGTCTCGGCCCCGATGTCTTTCGACCATTTGAAAACCTCGAAGGTCTCGGGCGACAGTTGAAAGGGGTCTGAGCCCGTGAAGCGGTTGAAGCGTGACAGCTCCGACTCGGCGTCCCACGTCGACATCAGCACAGTAATACGCTCGAGATCCGCGCGAATCTGGCGATCGAGGTCGGCTGCGTCCGGTAAGCCCGCGGGGCCGGTGACGACCTTGACCGAATAGGTCGACCCCATGGTCGGGCCGCGGAATTCTTGGATGCGGCGCTCCGTCTCGCGAGAGCTGGCGCACGCGCACGCCACCAGCGATGCAAGCAGGCACGCGAGTACAAGCCGGGGCATTCGTTCCGACTACAGCGGGCTGTCCGCCGTCGGTCCGTAGATCTGCGGCAGCGGCACATCCAGCTCGCGCAAGTACACGGTCAGTTGGCCGCGATGATGAATCATGTGATTCATCACGAACGAGCGGAGCACGGCAATGCGAGGCATGGAAAAGATGGTCTTGCCGCCATTCTTGAAGGTCCACATCACCATCATCTCGCCGTCGGTGGCGCCCACGATGACACCGCGGGTTGCCCGGACGTTGTCGTCCAGGGCCTTCAGCGTCGTGGTCATCGAGTCGAATTTCAGAGGGGTGAAACTCGGCCCGCCCGGAGGATTGACGTCCAGTTCCGTCTGCTTCATCGTGGACACGGCCCAAGTGGGCAGGTTGGCAATGTGAACCGAGAGATCGCCAAGCGAAAA
>DATBJG010000343.1:0-35148 GCA_036556585.1 Vicinamibacterales bacterium | reverse complement strand
GGAGAGTGGTGCGGCTGATCTAGCAAGCAGTTGGTAGGCGCGGGTGGACTCGAACCACTGACCTCCTCCGTGTCAGGGAGGCGCTCTAACCAACTGAGCTACGCGCCTACATCCTTGAAAAATGAGGCCTTACGAGAACCGCCAGTATAACACAGCCAATCTGGTCCACCCGCCCGCGAATGGGTTCAGGCTGCGGCTTTTTGGGTGAGACGTTCGGTTGCGCGCCGAAGAGTTTCGTCGGTTGCCGGCGCCGGCGCGCCAAATTCCACGTCAGGCTGGTCGACTACCACGTCCGGTTCGAGACCCTGCATCGGCTGTCCGGATGGCAGCAGATAGCGAGAGCCGGTCAGCCAGAGGCCGCTGCCATCGGACAGCTTGACCAGCTTCTGAATGGTGACGCGGCCGAGGGTCCGCTCGCCAACGGACTCGGCGCGATTGTTGGCATCGAGAGCAACAGCAAACACTTCAGACGGTCCGGATGTACCGAGGTCGGTAAGCAGCACGACAGGCATCGTGACGGTTCCGTCACCGGCAGCAGCCGAGACGGTTTGCTTGTCCTGTCCGCGGGTGTCGCGAACGGCCAGGCTGCCCGAAGAAACGAACAGCCGCGCCGCAATGATCGCTTCTTCATACTCACCGACAGCCGTTCCTCGCAGATCAATGATCAGCGAGGTCGCGCCGTCGCGAGCGAGGTTGGCAATCTCGGTCTTCAGCTGGCTCGCGGAGCGCCGTGCAAAGGCACTGATGCGGACGTAACCAATCCCCGGGGACTGAATGCGGCCACGCACATCGGTCGGATTGAGCACTTCGCGCGTCAACTCCACGGTGTGGGGATCCGCCTGGTTGCCCCGGATGATGGTGAGCGAGACCTTCGATCCCGGCGCGCCGCGGAGTCGTCGCACGCCTTCGAAGGCCGACATGTCGCGGGTCGAATTCTGGTCGATGATTCGGATCAGATCGCCGGGGCGCAGCCCCGCGCGCGCGGCCGGTGAGTCGTCCCGCGCCGATACGACGCGGAGATAGTACTGACGCGTAATCTCCAGGCCGGTCTCGCCGGCCGGGAGCGTTTCTCCGGCTTCGACCCTCTTGACGTCCGCCGGCAGCAGGTACGAACTGTCAGGATCCAATCCTTCGGCCAGTCCGCGCATCGCGCCGGTCATCACGCGCGCGAGGTTCGCCTCCTCGACGTAGTTCGACGAGATGAGCGACACGACATCCTGGAAGACGCGTAGCTGCTGGTAGGCATCGTCCCTGGCAATAGCACTGCCCAAAACGCCGCCGACCATGGCGAAGGCGATGATCGGCGCAGAAAGAAGCAGGACGAGCAGCCGCGTTTTTGACGTCATAGGGAACAACCGTCCCTCGAAGAATTTACCGCCGTTTCAGCCATTCTACCGGATCGACGGCCTTGCCGTCGATTCGGAGCTCGAAATAGAGGGCTGGGGCGCCCGTTGGGGTTTGACCGGTCGATCCGAGGAGTTCGCCCCGCTCGATGCGGGCACCGCGCGCAATCTCGAGGGAGGCCAGATAGCCGTACAGCGAGTACGCCTGGGCCCCGTGATCGATGATGACGAGGTTGCCGTACCCGGTGAATGGCTCGGCATAGGCGATTGTGCCTTCGTGGACTGCGCGAACCGGCGCGCCCTCGGTTGCTCCGATTTCAATGCCATTGAGCGAGCTGGTTGGCGTGAGACCGGTTCGGCGTCCAAAGCGCGCGGTGACCCGGCCCAGCGCCGGCCAGTCGAGGTCGTGCTGGAACGCACGCAGCGGCAGCGTCACCGGTTCGGACCGCGCGGACGCCACACCGGACAGCATCTGCTGAAGGCGCTGGTGCGCACTCTGGAGCTCGCCCGCCAGGCGCGCGTTGAGATCGCGGCGTGCATCGATCTCGGCAACGAGCGCAGTGCGGGTCATCGTCGCGCGATCCAACGCGGCGCGCGCGGCTCGCGCATCGCGCTGCAGCTTTGCCGTTGACGCCCGACGTTGCGTGAGGGTCCCGCGTTCCGCCTTGAGGGCCTCGAGAGTGCGACGATGCTCCTCGATTTGCTGACGGTCGAGTTCGGCCATGGCCGCAACCGTTCGGTACGCGCGGCCGAACTGTCGTAGATCGTTGACGCCCAGCAGGAGCCGCGCGTAGCCGCCGCTTCCCAGCTTGTAGAGCTCGACGAGGCGGGACTCGAGCGCCGGCTGCGATGATTCGCGCCGTTTCTCGAGGTTCTCAACGCGAACATTGGTCTGGTCGATCTGCTGCGTCAGCGTGTCGAGATCGACGCCGACCTTCGTGAGCTTTTCCGACTGAAGGTCACGCTCGATTTCAAGCTGGCGAAGCTCGACGAGCAGGGTTTTCTCCTGAGCGGCAAGCGCTTCCGCCTCGCGTTGCAAGGCCTGGATCCGATCCGTGGCGCGCCGCGCCTGCGCTTCGGTGTGCGAGCGATTCTGCGAGTATGCGCCGGGTGTGAATATCAGGATTGCAGTGGCAATGCAGAGTGCGAGGACGCTGCGACGCATGACCATCATGAAATTGTACCACCTCGACAAAAGCGGTCTTCGCGCACTTGCATGGTTCGACACAGGTGAGCCGTCAGCCTTCAGCCATCAGCTTATCGGCCGTCACTCAGGAAGTCATTGCCGACGGCCGACGGCTGACGGCTGACGGCTGAAGGCTGACGGCTGACGGCTATAACGTTGCACAGGTGTCCGTCGGCAGCTACGATTCGGGAATGCGCGTGCTTGGCGTCGATTTCGGCGAGCGGCGGATCGGACTGGCCGTTAGCGATCGAACCGGCACGCTTGCAAGCCCTATCCGTACTATCGACCGACGAGGATTGGATCTGGACCCGGTCACGCTCATCGTGAACGCTCTCGAGGATCTTGCCCAGGACGATCCCATCGACCGCATTGTCGTGGGGCTGCCTCGCCGGCTCGATGGGAGCGACAACGATCAGACCTCCCGCGTGCGGCAGCTGGCGCTTGACCTGGCGCGACGGACGGGACTTCCCGTCGATCTGCAGGACGAGCGCCTCTCGAGCCGAGAAGCCGAAGAGCGACTGGCGGTCCGGCAGCGTGACTGGCGCAAACGGAAGGACCGCCTCGACGCGGCGGCTGCTGCGATCCTGCTGCAGGACTGGCTGGACGAGAAGAAAGTGAAAAGCGCAAAGTGAAAAGCAGAAAAGTCAAACGCTTCCTTCTCGCGTTGAGCGCCGTCGTCCTCCTTGCCGTCATAGCCGCAGCCGCTCTTGCGGCATCCGTGTATCGCCGGATGCAGGAGCCGTACAAGGGCTATACCGGCGACGAACGATTCATCGAAATTCCGCAGGGTTCGAGCGCGCCGGAGATCGGACGCCGGCTGGTCGAGGCTGGTATCGTGCGCGACGCCTTGACGTTTCGGGTCACGCTCTGGCAGGCGGGCGAAGCTCGACGGTTGCGGGCGGGCGAATACCGTTTCGACCGGACCATGACCGCCCGCGAAGTCGTCGAGAAAATCAGTCGAGGAGAAGTCTACGAGCGAAAGGTGACCTTTCCGGAGGGTCTGATCATCCCCGAGATGGCGGCCCTGTACGAATCGCGCGGGCTGGGTACGGCGGCTTCATTCGTCAAGGCCGCCAGGAACCCAACCGAAGTCGCGGCGTTTGATAAGCAGGCGCGCGACCTCGAGGGGTACCTGTTTCCGGAAACGTACTCGCTGCCTCGGGGTACACCACCGGAGCGTCTGATTGAGCTGATGGTCGATCGCTTTGAAGAAGCGTTTCCACCAGAACATCGGCAGGCGGTTGAAGCCCGCGGTTTGACGGTGCGGCAGGCCGTGGTCCTCGCGTCGCTGGTCGAAAAAGAGACCGCGCGCGATGACGAGCGGCCGATTGTTGCCGCCGTGTACCTGAACCGACTGCGAATTGGCATGCCCATGCAGTGCGATCCGACCGTCATCTACGCGCTGCGAAAAGCGGGGAAGTACAAAGACAACAACCTGCGCCGCGAAGATTTGGACTTCGACTCCCCGTATAACACCTACCGCTATCCGGGGCTGCCGCCCGGCCCGATTGCGGCACCCGGCCGGGCCTCACTCGAGGCCGTCGCAAATCCGGCTCCCGTCGACTACCTGTACTTCGTCAGCCGCAACGATGGCTCCCACGTCTTCGCAACGACGCTGCGCGAGCACAATCGCAACGTCCAGGAGTATCAGGTGCTGTACTTCCGCAAGAATCGCTAAATAATGATTTAGCGTTGTCCCCACTTGAGCTTCTCGCGCAACACCTCGAAGTAGTTTCGCGATGTGGCGCGGATCAGGCGAATGGGCCGTGCGCTGCGGCGAACCGACACGACATCGTGATCCATCAGGCGAAATCCGAATTGGCCGTCGAAGGTGACGTACACCTCGTCGCGACTGCTGTCCATGTGAGGCTGAACGCGGACCTCGGCTGAGCCAGGCACGACGAGCGGTCGATTCGTCAGTGTGTGCGCGGCAATCGGCGTAATGACGAGGCCATCGACCTGTGGGTGCAGGATTGGCCCCCCGGCGGCAAGGTTGTAGGCCGTCGAGCCTGTCGGGGTTGAGACGATGAGACCGTCGGCGCGGACGCGAGTGACGAACTGATCCTCAACCGTTACTGAGAGATCGATGATCCGCGAAAGCGGTCCCTGTGTAAGGACGACGTCATTCAGTACCACGCGGTCGTCGAATGGACGCTGGTCGCGCAGGGTCGTGGCTCGCAGCGTCATGCGCTCGTCGGTTTGAGCGCTGCCATTGAGCGTGGCTTCCAGCGTGGAATAGAGCTCCGGGAGCGTGACCTCCGTTAGGAACCCCAGCCCGCCAAAGTTCACCCCAAGAATTGGAATATCGACACCAGCCTGACCGATTCGGCCCGCCATGCCGAGCAAGGTGCCGTCGCCGCCCAGTACCAGCACCAGGTCCACCCGGGTGACCAGAAGATCCTTGTCGGCCTTGACGATGTTGCTCGCGCCTGGGGTGAGGGCGGCCGTTTCGGGATCGAAGACGGGCTCCACACCTCGCGTTCGAAGCCACGCCGCAATCTCCATCAAGTGGGGACCTGCGGCCTGCAGGTGGGCCTTGGCGACGATACCAACGCGGGCGATCACGCGGGCCTCAAGTGGATGAAGAACTCGCGGTTGCCCGAGCTTCCGGTGATCGGGGATTCGGTCGTCGCGAGGTGGGTCAATCCTACTTCAGAAGCCGCCGCGATGACCTCTGCGACCACTCGCTGCTGGACGGCCGCATCCTTGATGATGCCGCCTTTCCCAACTTCGCGCCTGCCAGCTTCAAACTGCGGCTTCACCAGGGCCACGACATCACCAGTTGCTGTGAGAAGTGGCGGAAGCGCCGGCAGGATGTGGCGAAGAGAGATGAACGAGACGTCGATGACGACGAGATCGACCGGCGCCGGTAACCGATCTCGCGTCAACGCGCGAGCGTTGACACCTTCGAGGACGACCACGCGCTTGTCGGTGCGAAGCGACCAGGCAATCTGGCCGTGGCCGACATCAAGGGCCACGACCCGTGCGGCGCCCGCGCGGAGGAGCACGTCAGTAAAGCCGCCGGTCGACGCGCCCACATCGAGAGCCTCGCGTCCCTCGACCACGATGCCGAACGTTTCGAGCGCGTGCGCGAGCTTGACGCCCCCGCGACCGACGTAGGGGTGATCCGGTTGCACGAGCGCGACCGAGGCGTCAGAGGGGACGCTTTGACCGGCCTTCTGGGCAACGGCGCCATTGACCTTGACCTGCCCGGCCAGAATCAACGCGCGCGCGCGCTCGCGCGAGCTGGCCAATGCTCGTTCCACCAGAAGGGCATCAAGTCGGACGCGGGGCATGGAAGCAGTGTCAGTGGCCAGTGGTCAGTGCCTGCGCTGGACGACCCAGTCAGCAATGTCGCACAGTCGGCCCGGTGTAAGCCCGACGCCTGCCAGCGCCGAGGTGGCTTCTTCCAGGCAGCGGTCGGCCTTGCGACGCGATTCCTCGAGGCCGTACAACGCCGGGTAGGTGGGTTTTCCCGCCGCTGCGTCCTTGCCGGCCGTTTTCCCCAGTTCGGCTGACTCTCCAGCGACGTCGAGAATGTCGTCCACGATCTGAAAGGCGAGTCCAAGATGGGTCGCGTACTGATCGATCGCCTGGCTCAACTCTTCGGACGCGCCAGCCATAACTGCGCCGGCGACGGCTGATGCGCGGATCAGCGCGCCGGTCTTTCGACGGTGCATGTCATCGAGACCATCGCGATCGAGGAGTGCAACCGAACCCAGCGCCTGCAGGTCGATGGCCTGGCCACCAACCATGCCGCCGGCGCCGGCCGCCGTGGCAATCGTGCCCACGACTCGCAACTTGCGTGCGGTCAGGTCGGCGTCGTCCGCGCTCTCCGGCTCACGCGCCAGAAGCGCAAACGCTTCGGTAAGCAGACCGTCGCCGGCCAGAATGGCAATGCCGTCGTTGTAGACGATGTGCAGTGTCGGCCGGCCTCGCCGAAGCGAATCGTTGTCCATGGCCGGCAGGTCGTCGTGAATGAGCGAATAGGTATGAATCATCTCCAGCGCGCAGGCTGCTGGAAGGGCCCGTTGACTGGCCAGTGTCGTCGTCATGGTTCCGCGCTCGGCTACGCTTTCGGCGGCAGCAAGGGTGAGAATCGGGCGAAGACGCTTTCCGCCCGCGAAAAGACTGTAGCGCATGGCCGCGTTGATAATCGGGGGCACTGCCGGAGGGCGCGGCAGGTAACGATCGAGCGCTGCTTCAACGACGCTTCGTCGCGACTCGAGATAACTTGCAAGAGGCGTGGTCTCGACGCGCGTCACCGATTCTTCTCGGGTTCGGTCGAGTCATCGCGTCCAAAGCCTGCTGGCGCCGGTCGGATTTCTCCGCGGTCGTTGAGGATCTCGATCCGATGCTCCGCCTCCTCCAGTCGCGCGTGACAGAATCGCGATAACTGCACACCGCGCTCGTAGAGCTGTAATGAGGTCTCGAGCGGCAGATCACCTTCTTCCAGCTTCTTGACTATGGCCTCGAGCTCACCGATGGCCGCTTCAAAGTCTTTGACCGTAGAATCCATAAAAGCTCAAGGCTGAGGGTTCAAGGCTGAGAGCTATCCTTGACTTCACATTCCAGTTCCCCGCGATGCAGTGTGACCTGCACGCGCTCTCCCAGTGATACGGTTCGAGCATCCCGGACAATTGCCGTACGGTCGGTATTCCAGACAACGGCATATCCGCGTCCAAGGACCGCAAGCGGGCTCAGACTTTCGAGACGCGCCACTCCTGCCTTGAAGCGTGCGTCTGCCCGATGATACCGCCTCGTCACGGCCGTCTGCAGCATTCCGCTGACTCCTGCAAGACGATGGCGCACATCTCCCAGTTTTCGACGGACGTCGCGTCCTTCGAGCCGATCGCGGAGGCCCTGGTATCGTCGCATCCGTCTCGTGGTCATCGAACGGCCGGTCCGGTGCAAATCGCGAGTGAGTTCGGCGACATGCCGACCGCGCATGGCGAGTCTCGCCGGCCACCCGCCAATGGCCGGGCGCCGCATGATTTCGTGCACGCGCCCGCGCAGGCGGACGATGCGACCGTCTATGGCACCCCGCAGTCGCTCGGTCAGGCGATCAATAAAGCCACAGAAATCGTCGCGTCGCGACACGACGAGTTCAGCTGCCGCGGACGGTGTAGGGGCGCGAACGTCAGCAACGAGATCGGCAATCGTCACATCCACTTCATGGCCGACGCCCGAGATGACTGGCACGGGGGACCTGACGATCGCGCGCGCAACGACCTCCTCGTTGAACGCCCACAGATCCTCAATCGACCCACCGCCACGCCCCACGATGATGACATCGACGTCTCGAACGCGGCCCATCATCCTCACACTTCGGGCAATATCTTCAGCCGCACCTTCACCCTGGACCCGTGTCGGCCGGACAATCAGGTGCGCATTGGGGTACCGACGACCGAGCACCTTGATGATGTCGCGAATTGCCGCTCCATCGAGTGACGTCACGATGCCAATCTTGCGCGGGAGAACGGGCAGCGGACGTTTGCGACCCGGGTCGAAGAGCCCCTCGGCGTGCAAGCGCTTCTTGAGCTGCTCGAACGCCATCTGCAGCGCGCCAAGCCCCTTGGGTTCGACATGGGTGCAGACGAACTGATATTCGCCCTTGGGTTCGTACACGCCGAGGCGACCCCGCGCGATCACGTGTAAACCGTCTTCGGGTTTGAACTTGAGATAACGAACGTCTGAACGGAACATCACCGCTCTGATCTGCGAAGATCCATCCTTGAGCGTGAAATACAGATGCCCTGTGTTCCAAAGGCGGCTGTTCGACAGCTCGCCTTCCACCCAGATTTCGAGAAACGTGGTTTCGAGAAGATCGCGAATCCGGGCGGTCAGCTCCGAAACGGTATAGACCGTGCGGAGCCTTTCTCTGGCGTCAGCCCCGGCCGCTGGTGCGGAAGCCGGTGGGGCAGGGAGATCGTCTTCCGGCTCCGGCTCGTCGAACGGTAGATCGAACGGGGTGCTCACAAGGGTTCGGTCGGCTGCGCGGCACCAAGCGCGCTGAAGTCGGCCCGCTCCAGTTGTTCCGCGCTCAGACTCAGACGCTCAATGGTGAGCGCCCGCCCAGTCCGCTCGTCGGCTGAGATGACAACGCCGTTCAGTCGCGGATTACCGGTGGCAGCCTCGAGCCTGACGGGCATACCGGTTCGAAACTTCTCGATGACAGCTGCCTTTTCCATTCCAATAATGGAGTCATGAGGCCCGGTCATCCCCACGTCGGTCAGATAGGCGGTCCCGCCTGGCAGGATTTGCTCGTCCGCAGTCTGGACGTGCGTGTGTGTCCCGAACACCGCCGTCACCTGGCCGTCGAGAAACCAACCCATCGCGAGCTTTTCCGACGTGGCCTCAGCATGCACGTCCACGACAATGACTCGCGTCCGTTGTCGGAGCGCTTCGATCTCGCGCGTGACCGTCACGAACGGATCGTCGAGGTTGGCCATGAACACGCGACCCATGACGTTCACGACCCCAACCGGTCGCCCCAGCGCCGTGCGCGCGAGGTAGCTTCCGTTACCCGGCGTGCCGGCTGGATAGTTGGCCGGTCGAAGCAGACGCGGCTCGGTGCCGATGTAATCAATGGCCTCCCGGCGATCCCACACATGATTGCCAGTCGTCATGACATCGATCCCGTATCCGAGAAGCGCGTCGCCAATCTCCCGGGTCACGCCGTAGCCGGCAGCCGCATTTTCCACATTGGCAATGACCAGGTCCGAACCCAGATGATCGATGAGGCGGTTGACACCGTGTCTGATGAGATCGCGACCGGGCCGACCGACGATGTCCCCAATGAAAAGGATGCGGAGCGTTCCGGAATTCACCGTGAGGCTCCTGGTGCGCGTTGATCGACCTCAATGGTGACTTGAATTTCTTGACCGCGCCGGTCCGCAATCTTCGGCACGGTCACCCACAGTTCGCCCTCGAGAAGTCGGGCCCTCGCCTGCGCGACATCGACGGCGGCGGTGAGCCGCACGGCGCGGGCAAATCGCCCAAACTCGCGTTCGACAAGATGAAACGTGGCGCTGCCGGGCGGCACGTTGCCGGCAGGGGCCTTCGCGCCCACGATAATCAGGGCGCCGTGCTTGAAGACCACGCGGAGCGAGTCCGCCCTGACACCAGGCACATCCATCCGTACCTCGAAAGTTCGGTCCGTTTCGTACACATCGAGCGGAGGTGTGTATTCACCGGTCGAATACTCGCCCGAGCTCCGGCCCGCGCGCTCGAGATCTTCAAAAAGCTGACGAATGTCGTTTGTGACCAGGGCGAGTTCGGCGGAGGAGAGCGTGGGGTTCAGGCGGCGCATGGGCGGAAGACCAGGGCGACGCCCCATCATGGCATAAGTCACCGCCAGCCAGTAAGAGCTTACGGCTCAGGGATTAGAGCCGGTCGTACAGCCATGATTGGTGACGGGGCTAGAATATTAGTGTATTACACTCATATAATATGCTTGACATATAATCATCTAGCGCGTATAGTCGTTTGTTAACGGAGGTCCTAACACACATGGCAGGCAAAACCATTGGAATTGACTTGGGCACGACCAACTCGGTGGTCGCGCTCCTTGAAAACGGACAACCGACCGTCATCGTCAATCAGGAAGGTTCCCGTCTGACTCCATCGGTGGTGGGGTTCAGTAAGGACGGCGAGCGTCTGGTTGGCCAGGTCGCCAAGCGGCAGGCCGTCACCAACACCGAGAACACCGTCTACTCGATCAAGCGTTTCATGGGCCGGAAGTTCGACGAAGTGGCCGCCGAAACGGGACGGACCCCATACAAGGTCGTTCGTGCGGAGTCGGGCGACGCGTGGGTTGAGATCCGCGGTCGTCGGCATTCGCCCCCGGAGATTTCGGCGATGGTCCTGCAGAAACTCAAGCAGGCCGCTGAGGATTATCTGGGCGAGAAGGTTACCGACGCGGTGATTACCGTGCCGGCGTACTTCAATGACGCGCAGCGGCAGGCAACCAAGGACGCGGGCCAGATTGCGGGCCTCAACGTCCGTCGCATCATCAACGAGCCGACCGCCGCGGCGCTGGCGTACGGCCTCGACAAGAAAAACGACGAGACGATTGCCGTCTACGACTTCGGTGGCGGTACGTTCGACATTTCCGTTCTCGAAGTGGGCGAGGGCGTTGTCGAAGTCAAGGCGACCAACGGTGACACGCATCTGGGTGGCGACGATATCGACCAGCGCGTGATCGAATGGATCGCCCAGGAGTTCCGGAAAACCGACGGTATCGATCTGACGAAGGATCGCGTGGCGCTGCAGCGACTGAAGGAAGCGGCTGAGAAGGCCAAGATCGAGCTGTCCACAGTGATCGAGACCGATATCAGTCTGCCGTTCATTACGGCCGACCAGACTGGTCCGAAGCATCTGTCGATGAAGCTCACCCGCGCCAAGCTCGAGCAGCTGGTGGACGACCTGCTGCAGCGAACGATGGAGCCGGTCAAGCGAGCTCTGGCGGATGCCGGGTTGAAGCCGTCCGAAATTGACGAGGTCGTCCTCGTGGGCGGTTCGACACGTATGCCGAAAGTCCAGCAGCTCGTGCGGGAATATTTCGGCAAGGAGTCCCACAAGGGCGTCAACCCGGACGAGGTCGTGGCCGTAGGTGCCGCGATTCAGGGGGGCGTGCTGACGGGGGACGTCAAGGACGTCGTGCTGCTCGACGTGACCCCGCTGTCGCTGGGCGTCGAGACGCTGGGCGGCGTGATGACCGCGCTGATTGCGCGCAACACGACGATTCCGACCCGGAAGAGCGAGGTGTTTTCGACCGCGGTCGACAATCAGCCGAACGTCGAAGTGCACGTGCTCCAGGGTGAGCGTCCAATGGCGCACGACAATCGCACCCTTGGGAGGTTCCAGCTCGTCGGGATCCCAACGGCGCCGCGTGGCGTGCCGCAGATCGAGGTCACCTTCGACATCGATGCAAACGGCATCGTCAACGTGACCGCCAAGGACCGGGCATCTGGCAAGGAGCAGAAGATCACGATTGAAGGGTCTTCGGGTCTCAGCAAGGAAGACGTCAGCCGGATGGTGGCCGATGCGGAACGTCATGCAACGGAGGACAAGACCCGTCGAGAACTGATCGATGCACGGAATCAATCCGACGCGCTGGCGTACCAGGTGGAGAAGACGCTCAACGAGAATCGTCACCACCTCGACACAACCAGCGTGGCCAGAATTGAGACGGCCATCGAATCCGTACGCCAGGCCATCAAGGGTGAGGACGCGGCGCTCATCAAACGCACGACGAGTGAGCTGGAACGGGCCTCACACGCGCTGGCCGAAGAGCTCTACAGGCGTGGCCAGGCGGCGGCGGCAGCGGCGGAAGCTCCATCCCAGGACGGCAGCAACGTCAAGGATGGCGAAGTGATCGACGCGGAAGTCGTGGGGGCGGAGAAATAAGAAGACAGAAGACAGAAGACAGAAGACAGAAGACAGAATTCATTGTTTGATAGGAGGACAGTTCCATGTCAATCATTCGTTGGGCGCCCTTTCAGGATCTGGCAGCCGTGCAGGATCGGATGAACCGACTCTTCAACGAGTTCCACAATCGTCATGATGACGATGTGATGGCTCGAGGGGCGTGGGTGCCACCGGTGGACATCTTCGAGAACGGGAACAAGGAAGTGGTCATCAAGGCCGAGTTGCCGGCGATGTCCCGAGAGGATATCGACGTCACCGTCGAGAACCAGACCCTGACGATCCGTGGCGAGAAGAAGTTCAACGATAAGGTCAAGGACGAGCAGTACCACCGCGTCGAACGGACCTACGGATCCTTCAGCCGGTCCTTTACGCTGCCGTCGACGGTGGACGTCACCAAGGTCGCGGCTGACTATAAGGATGGCGTCCTGACGGTCACGCTGCCGCTGCGAGAGGAAGCCAAGCCGAAGCAGATCAAGGTGGAAGTCGCGGCGTAACAGTCGACAGTCGACAGTCGACAATCCGTCAGTCACAGTCGCCAACTCAAGGCCGACAGTCATCGCTCGAGGGCGGTGGCTGTCGGCTTTTGTGTATTCGTCAGGGTCTTGCCCTCAGGGGCCGAATCGCCCTATCCTTGGCAGGATATGGACATTGAGATCAACGAGGTTGAGCCGACCGAAACGCCCGAGCGCGTTATCGTTCCTCCAGTCACCAACCGGTTCTTGTACGTGGACATTGCAGCGCTGCGCGCCAAACAGCTGCGTCGCGGCGCGCTGCCGCGCATCGACGGTTCCGCCGAACCGCCAAGTCACCGGGACGCTCCCCACAAGCCCGAGCGGGTCGCAATGGAAGAGGTTCGTCGGGGCCTAGTCCAATACGATTTGCCGCCCCTCAAACCGGCCCCGCCCGAGCAGTGATGACACCAGAGGTCCAGGATCTCCTGTTCGGGGGGCTTTCAGGACTGCTGGCCAGCACGGCTTTCCTGCTCGTGCTGTTCATTGGCTTCTGCACCGTATTCGGGTTCCCGAAGCTGCGCTCGACCGGCAAAGGCAGCATGGTCAACAAGAGCCTCGACGAGCTCGTCGGACAGGATCAGTACGCGCGCTATCTGCCGCCCGACGCACCTCGCGGGCCCGCTGACCAGCTGCGCACACCGGAACTTCTCGAAGCCACGCCTCGTAAATCTTCTTGAAAAGGCCTCAGGTCTAGCACGTCGGGCAGCTGCGCGACTCACGCTTGTGTCAGGCTGCCGGTGCCCTGAGGGCGGTGGCTGACATGGTTGGTACGTTGATCGGGATGATAATCCTGGTCGGGGTGCTGGTCGCGTTGGCGGTTGCCACGACCCTGGTGATTGGGTTCACCCTCCTCAAGCTGGTGCTCTTTCCAATCCGTCTCCTCTTTGGTTTGCTGTTCCTGCCTTTTCTGATTCTCAAGATCCTTCTCACCATGGTCCTGGTCCCTGTTGGACTCGCAGCGGCCGGCATCGCGGCGCTGGTGGGGCTGGTTGTTGCGGTCGTGCTGCTTGCGGTCCCGATTGTGCCCCTCGTGCTCGTGGGCGTCCTGGTCTGGGCGATCGTCCGACTTGCAACGCCGCCCGCCGTGGCAGGTACGTAGGCCGGGCCTTCAGGTCAGGCGGGACTATCGCAGCGTGGCCCGAAGGGCCACCGTTCCAGTGCGACCTGGACCGAAATGCGTGCCGCTGAACGGATTCCCGAAGTTGTACGCCCACTCCTGGCCGGTAAGGTTGAGGACGGCTAATCGGATCCCCAGCTCGACTCGTCGAGATTGCACGAGTCGTTTCGAGACCATCGCGTCGAGCTGATGTCGCGGCTTCACGCGTCCTCGATCGAAATCCGCCATTTCAGCTCCGGGCCGTTGCATCAGATCCCCTATCTCTGATTCATCGACTTCGAGCGGTGTGCCGCTCTCGTACCTGCCGCCGAATGACAGCCAGAATCCACTTTCGGGGTGATCGTAGGTGATTGCCGCCGCTCCGACGTTGCGCTGATCGTGATCAGGAGTAAAGGCCGTGCCGTCGCTGATTTCAATGACCTCGTCCTCGAGAAACAAACCACCTGTCACGGGGCCGAACTGCACGACGCGCGAATTGCTGTAGCTGAGGTACGCCGACCACCCGCGGCGACGAGGAATCTCCAGTCGAACGTCTACGCCGGCGGCGCGGCCTTTGGCAATCGTGTTGGGAAAGATGATCGTGGTCCCGAAAAAGACATTCGGATCGCCGGCGTCGCGCACACGGCGTTGCCAGTACGAGACATCGATCCGCAGGACGCGGGCAACATTCTGCGCCAGCGCCACCTCGACGGCATTCTGACGCTCTGGATAGAGATCCGCACCGCCGCCCGTCTCGTCCTCAAACGGTGAGAGTTGTCGCGCCTGTTCCGAGGAAGCGAGGAGGAGGTTTTCAGGCTGCGGTGGCTGGAAGAATCGCGCGTACGACCCGCGAAGGGTCGTTTCCGTCGCCGGCCAGTGATACGAGGCCCCTATGCGCGGGCTCCATTGAGAGGAGTGTACGAGCTGGTGGCTTCGGTCGCCACGAACACCCAGATCAATCGTCAGCCGATCGGAAGCCCGAATCGAGTCTTGAACATAGAACGAGAGAAGCGAAGGATTGGCGGAGTCCCCGAATACGAACGGATTGTCGGGCGTAAAGGCTCTCGCCGCGTCGCTTAATCCGGCTTCTTCGGCTTCTTCATCATCGGTCACCGCGAAGGTGAAGTCTTCGCGCAGGCTCAGACGCGCGGCCTCGGCCCCAAACTTGAAGAGGTGACGTCCCCGCTGATGCGTCAGGCTCGCCAGAACGCCCACGCGCCGAAACGATCGATCGGCATCCGTAAAAAGCGGGACGTCCTGTTCGCTCCCGGCAAGAAGCGAGGAACCCAGGCGATGATAGGCGGCAACCTGCGACACGACCGTATTGGACCAGGATCGCTGCCACGACACGGTCTGCCAGGACTGCCGAAGCCGCTGACGTTGATCCTGACCAGCCTCTTCCTGCTCCTCGCCGTGCGGCACATCGAAGGCCGAACGGCCGAAGCCGACGACCCCGGTCACGCTATTGTTCGGCGAGCCACGCCAGGCGATCTCGCCGCCACCACTGAAGGCGTCACCATCGTTGTGGAGGTTGTCTGGATGCACCGGATCGAGGAACCGTGACGACCCTTGGCCCGAAACGCCGAGCGTCACCGAAAGCGTCTCACTGACCGGGCCCCCTGCGAGGGTCGAGAACTCGCGCGTTGCATCGCTGCCACCGACGAGGTCGATGGCACCGAGCCAGGCATCGGCCGGATGCGTTCCTGAACGGACTTCAATCACGCCTCCCGACTTGAATCCAAATTCGGGCGGGACATACCCCGTGAGGACATTGACCGACTCGATCATGCCCGGATCAGGTGCGATGCCAAACAAACCGTCCAGGCGCTCGTACACGGGCACACCATCCATGACATACAGGATGCCGTCATCGACGCCACGCACGTGCAGCAGACCATTGTCCTCGGTTGCCCAGCCGGGTGTCGTGGCAATCGCATCCTGCAGGCCGCGGCTGCGCAGCCGCATCGGGGACCGTCGTACGGCTTCCCCTGCGAGCGTGACCCGGGTTGTCGTTGGTGTCGGGTTGACTTCTTCCCCTCGCACGACAACCTGCTCGGCGACGACTGGCGACGCGCGCAGCTCGACCTGCACCGGCAGCGCGCCAGCCACCGTCAAGGTTTGCAGGACGGCCCGCAGTGGTCGCGCGTCGGCCTGAAGCGAATACGTTCCCGGTGATACGTTATTGAAACGGAACTGCCCGTCTGGAGCCGAGACCGACGTGACCGGGTCGCCCAACCCATCCAGCAGCGTAACGACGGCACCATCGACTGGCGTACCGTCCGGTCCAATCACTGTCCCCGTAATCGTCCCGAGCTGAAGCTGCGCACGGGCAGGTGCGGCAAAGCCGCAGACCACGGTCACGATCAGCAAGACCGTGAACCGCGTGAATCCTGGACGAACATCCTTCGCCAATCAAAGCTCCGAATCCCGAATCCCGAACCCCGAATCCCGAACCCCGAATCCCGAACCCCGAACCCCGAGACTACATCCGAACCCTCGGTTGTTCCTTCCACCAGGTCGTGGCCCGTTCGTAGGCATCCGCCACGCGGAACACCACTGCTTCCTCGAACGGCCTGCCAATGAGCTGAAGGCCGATTGGCAACTTCCTGCTCGAAAATCCGCAAGGGAGGCTGATGGCGGGAAGTCCCGCCAGCGGTGCACTGACCGTAAAGACGTCGGTCAAATACATCTGCAGTGGATCCTCGAGACGCTCCCCGAGAGCAAATGCCGGTGTCGGGCTTGTTGGCATTGCCACCAGGTCCACGCGCTCGAATGCCCGCTCGTAGTCGCGACGGATCAGCGTGCGTACTCGCAGTGCTTTGAGATAGTACGCATCGTAATAGCCGGCGCTCAGAACGTAAGTACCCAGCATGATGCGCCGCTTGACCTCGGTGCCGAATCCGCCGGCGCGTGTGCGCGTATACATCGCGCGCAGATCCTGACCGGTATTCGAGGCACGGAAACCGTACCTCACCCCATCGTACCTCGCGAGGTTGGAACTCGCCTCCGCCGTTGCGACCAGGTAATAAGTGGGAATGGCGTAGCGAGCATGTGGCAGATCGATGTCCACGAGCGTGGCCCCTCGATCCTTCAGCACTTCCAGCGATTGCGAAAACGCGTTGCGCACATCCTGGTCGATTCCTTCGTCGATGATTGCCGCTGGAACACCGAGCCGGATACCTGTTACGTCTCCAGTGAGTGCTTCACAAAAATCCGGAACTGGTGCCGAGGCGGCGGTCGAGTCCGCAGGATCGTGACCGGCCATGATTTTCAACAGCAAGGCGGCGTCGAAGACGGTACGCGCGAGGGGACCGATCTGGTCGAGCGAAGACGCAAACGCGAGCAGTCCATATCTGGAGACGCGTCCGTACGTGGGCTTGAGCCCAACGATGCCGCACATGGCTGCAGGCTGTCGGATGGAACCTCCGGTGTCGGACCCGAGTGCGACCGGTGCCAACTGTGCCGAGACGGCAACCGCGGAGCCGCCACTCGACCCGCCCGGGATGCGGCTGGTGTCCCAAGGATTGCGCGAAGGCCCGTACGCCGAATTCTCCGTCGACGATCCCATTCCGAACTCGTCGCAGTTGGTTTTGCCAATGACGATCGCGCCAGCCTGCTTCAAACGTGTGATGACCGTCGCGTCGTACGGCGGCACATAGCCTTCGAGAATTTTCGAAGACGCCGTTGAGGTCATGCCGCGTGTGCAGAGGTTGTCTTTGACGGCAACAGGCACGCCGGCAAGTGGCAGCGCCGCGTTCTCGTTATCAACCCGGGCGGCATCCTCGAGCGCGCGGTCGGCGGCAACCGCACGAAACGCCCCCAGCTTCCCATCAAACTGCGCGATACGATCGAGATAATGGCGGCACACCTCGACGGCCGACACACGGCGGCTCGCGACGGCATCCCGAATCTCACGGGCCGTTGTCGGAAAGTGGTTCGTCATTCGGTCGGGCCTATCACGCGTGGAACACGGAACAGTCCGGCCTCAGGTGCCGCATCGGGTGCGTCTTCGAGCGCTTCGGTAATGGGAAGTGATGGACGAAGTTCGTCCGCACGATCCGCCGAGTGGCCGGCGAGCACGTGCGACGTGGGCTCCACCCCCGTCGTGTCGAGGGTCTGAATCTGCTGCGCGTACCCGAGGATTTCGTTCAGCTGGCCGACGAACGTGCGCCGCTCCTGGTCGGTTAGCTCGAGCTGCGCAAGCGCGGCAACGCGATCGACGTCGGCTGCAGTTAGAGGATCGGCCATAAGTCGTGAATGGTAACATCGATGGGGCGGATGAGGCGGATGGGGCGGATAGGAGATGGGGCAAGCGGGGATGACGCCCACACGCAAGGCGGCCGTTGCCGGTACGTGGTATCCAGGAACGCCCGACAAACTCGCGGGTGAAGTGGATCGGTATCTGGGGCTTGCCCACCCCGTGTGGGAAGGCAGTATCACCGCCCTTGTTGCCCCGCACGCAGGTCTTCGCTATTCCGGACCGGTCGCCGCCCATGCTTACAAACTGATGGAAGGACGACGGTACGACGTTGCCGTGCTGGTTGGGCCTTCGCATCATGTGGGATTTGACGGCGTCGCTGTCTGCTTGCGGGGCGTCTTCGAAACGCCGCTGGGTCGTGTGCCGATCGCCGAGTCAGACGCCGACGCCATTGCGAAAGCCGCTCCGAGCGTCCGCGAGCATCCGACTGCTCACGTCCGTGAGCATTCGCTCGAAATGCAGTTGCCTTTTCTCCAGCGCGTACTGCCCGATACTCCCATCGTCCCTCTGGTAATGGGTTATCAGACCCGGGAGACCATTGGCGAGCTCGCGGCAGGTCTTTCGTCCGCACTTTCCGAACGCACGGCACTGCTTGTCGCCAGCACTGACCTGTCGCATTACCACGATGCGGTCACGGCTGCTCGCCTCGATGGACGCGTCATCGAATATGTCAGCGCGTTCGACTCCGACGGGCTGCTTGAGGCGCTTGACGCGTTTCCGCACCACGCATGTGGAGGTGGGCCGACAGTTGCGGTGATGCGTGCGGCGCGGGCACTGGGCGCGCGGCGGGCCGGCGTGTTGAAGTACGCCGATTCGGGAGACGTGTCAGGTGACAAGAATGCTGTCGTCGGATACCTGGCCGCCGCATTCGGGAACCCCAGCCGCTAGCGCGTTATGGCACTCACCGATTCCGAACGATGGAGTCTGCTCGACTTTGCGCGGCAGTCGATTGCCGCGTACCTGACGCGCCGCCCCTTGCCGGGGCTGGCGGCCGCGGGAGGGCTGGGTCGACAGAGTGGCGCCTTCGTCACCGTGCACGTCGAGCAGAAACTGCGCGGATGTATCGGCTATATCGAAACCGACCGCTCGCTCGTTGACGTGGTCAGGCAGTGCGCGATTTCGGCTGCCACTGACGATCCGCGGTTTCCCCGGATGACGTCGGAAGAACTGGATCGGGCCTCCCTCGAGATTTCCGTCCTTGGTCCGATTGAACGCGTTGTGGATGTGGCCACAATTGTGGTTGGTCGGCATGGCCTCGTCGTGCATCATGACGGTCGGCGCGGGCTCCTGCTCCCGCAAGTGGCAACTGACTGGGGGTGGAGCCGTGACACGTTCCTCTCGCAGACCTGTCTCAAAGCGGGGCTCTCCGCGACGGCATGGCAACAGGGTGCCGAGATCTTTGCGTTTGAGGCTGAGATATTTGCCGAACGCCAGGATCACACCAGCGGACCCTGAAGGGTCCGCGCGGCGTCTCGATGCTCCAGCAGACCTCGCAGCGTCCGCAGGTTCATCTCGTCGAACCGGTCGAGGATGATTTGCGCCCCTTCGCGACTGCGATCCTTTTCAGTCTCGATCAGCATCGGCAATCCGGCAAAACGTGGATCGTTGAGAAGTCGCCGGAACGCTTCCATCCCGATGAATCCTTTGCCGATGTGTTCGTGCCGATCGACGCGGCTGCCGAGCGGCCTTTTCGAATCGTTGAGATGGAACACACGCAACCGGTGCAGGCCCACCATGCAATCGAACTCCTCGAACGTCTGACGATAGCCCGCTTCAGTCGAGATGTCGTACCCCGCAGCAAACAGGTGGCAGGTATCGAGGCAGACGCCGATCCGCGGTGATTGGCCGGTGAGCTCGAGGATCCTGGCAATCTGGTCGAAGCGCCATCCGAGGGACGCGCCCTGTCCGGCAGTCTGTTCCAGCACCACCATGGTCCGGTGTGCGGACCGGCAGGCCAGCACTTCCAGCAGCGCGTCGGCAATGCGCTGCAGGCCGTCAATCTCGGGGCCGGTGCCCGGATGAAGCACGACCCCGGCAAGCCCCAGCAGTTCGGCGCGGTCAAGCTCTTCTCCGAGGGAGGTGAGCGATCGGCCGCGCAGCGTGGGTTCGCTGCTTGCGACATTGATCAGATAGTGCGCATGTGCCAGCGCGGGTCCGATACCAGACTGCGTCCTATCTGCCCGAAACGCGCGGGCTTCATCGTCGGGAATGGGGCGTGCGCGCCATTGGCCTGTCGAGCGCGTAAAGACTTGGAGACTCTCACAGCCATGCAGGCGCGCACGTGCCACCGCTCGTGGCAGCCCGCCTGCAATCGACATGTGCGCCCCAAGACGCGGAGGCGGATGCGGCAATGTCAATTTCCAAACCGTTCTTCAAGGATGCCGCCGCGAGAATCCAGACGAATCCTTACGGCAAAAAGACGACCGCGGCGGAACTCCTCGTCGCCTTCTTGTGCGGGGCTATCGAGAAACCGGACATCAAGCAGGCGGACGATGGTTTCGTTGGCCTGCGTTTCGACACGAGCAGCGGGGAAGCGGCTGAACCGAAGAAGCGACTGTGAGGCTGACGTCTGGCGTGCGTGGTCAACGACACGTGCTGAATCACTGGCGACCGACGCCATCGGCCGTTCGCGACCCGTGAGCAGGTTGACCTCGCGAATGTCGTAGCCATTCGACAACTTTCGAACGATTCGCCATCTGAATGGCGAGCCGAACTCCGGGAGCGCTGCCATTTCCAGTGTGCAGGGTGTCGCAGGACACGCATAGTCGGCGGGAAGCTTTGGCGCCGCCGCATCCGGCCAGGCACTGACAATGGCCGTTTGGCCGCCGCCGGCTCGACCGAGCGCCATCGTGTGCAGTCCAATCCGCAGGGCGTAGTTGATCCCCATCAACGCCACAACCCCCAACGCAATGTGCGTTCGAAAAGACGGCTTGATACGCCCGGCCATCAAACCACTGGCGAGCAGTCCCAGAAGGTAGACGTCAATGATGGGCATCAGATCGACTGCATACCACGTTCGATCGAAGGGGCTGAACAGCCGGGTTCCGTAAGAGGTTGGAAGATCCATCAGCACGTGGCACAACGTTCCAATGAGCGCGACACCGGCGAGATTCCAGAACGGAGTCGGGGGTTGCCCTCGTTTTCGTACTACATAAACGAGCGCGGCAACCGACAACGCCAACGTCAGAATTCCCAGCGGGCCGTGCGAGCTGCCGCGATGAGCGTCGAGATAGGCCTCGCTGCCGCGGGCGATCGCGAACACGATGTCACTGTCGGGGGCATTCGAGGCCAGGAGCAGGGCGGGGGTGGTACCGGGACCCGCGCGCCTGAGCGGCGTTCGTGCCAGGGTGAGCGCAAAGAGCGAATGGGTCAGGTTGTCCACAAATCTCAGTTGTCAGGTGTCACTATCGGTAGCACAATCACACACGCAACGGTTCGCGCCGGACTTTCGCATGACGCGAATGTTCCTGCGGTCTTTGATTGATTATGCGTCAACTTACGATCGTCCTCGTCGCGGCGTTGGCCATGATCGCACCGGCCCGGGTTCATGGTTGGGGATTCGAGGCGCACCAGTTCGTCATGAGCCGCGCCATCGATCAGCTGCCGGCCGAGATTCGTCCGTTCTTCGATGAGAATCGCCCATTCATCGTCGAACATACGATCGATCCCGATCTCTGGCGTCTCGTGGGGTTCACTGAGGAATCGCCGCACCATTTTCTGGATATCGATGCGTACGGCGCGTACCCGTTCAAGGATCTGCCGCGCGACTACGACCGAGCGCTCGAGAAATACGGGTTCGAGACATTGTCGAAAAACGGCCTCTTACCCTGGCGCACGGCAGAGGTCATGGGATGGCTGCGCCGAGCGTTCGTCGAGATGGCGAAAAATCCATCGCGTGTGACCGACGTGAAGCTGTTCAGCGCGGTCCTCGGGCACTATGTATCGGATGGACATGTGCCCTTTCATGCCGTCGTGAACTACGACGGTCAACTGACGGGCCAGTCCGGCATCCATGCGCGCTGGGAATCCGAGCTGTTCACACGGTACCGGAGTCGACTTGTCATCAAGCCCCCGCCGGTTCGAGCGATCCCGGATGTCCGAGACTTCGTCTTCGAAACGCTGCTGACCGGCTTCCAACTGGTTCCGGGCGTCCTCGAAGCCGATCGCAAAGCGATCGGCTCGCGCGAGGAATACGACGATCGATACTTTGACGAGTTCTTTGCGGCAACCCGGCCGACGCTGGAGCGTCGGTTGAACGAGTCGATTGCCGCCGTGGCATCCGCCATTACTACGGCGTGGCAGGAGGCCGGGAAACCGGCAATAGTCCTGAACCCCCCTCAGCCGGTACGACGAAAGCGAGCGCGGTGAGGGTTCGGGGTGCATTCTGAATGCCAACCGAGGATCTTCGGGAACTGGTCGAGCGGGCGAGCGGGGGAGACCATGACGCCCTGGAGACCCTGTTGCCGGTTGTGTACCGGGAACTGCGACAGCTGGCCGCTCGCTACGTTGCACGCGAGCGCAAGGGACAAAGTATTCAGGCGACGGCGCTCGTCCACGAAGCGTATCTGCGGTTGTTCAAGGACAAGAACCTGCGCTGGCAGAATCGCCCGCACTTCATGGCCATTGCGGCTCACTCGATGCGGGAAATCCTGGTGGAGCGTGCCCGCGCCCGCAATGCTTCGAAGCGCGGCGGTGCGCGCGAAAGAATCACCCTCGACGAGGGGATGGCATCGGTGCAGGCGGCGGAGATCAACGTCCTTGCCTTACACGAGGCCCTCGAACGGCTGGCGGCGCTTGACGCGCGCCAGGTGCAGATCGTCGAGTTACGGTTCTTTGGCGGTCTGACGAACGAAGAGGTGGCCAAGCTCCTCGGAATTTCGCTCGCGACCGTCAAACGGGACTGGACGGCTGCGCAGGCCTGGCTTCGGCGCGAGCTCGACGGGCAGGTCGGCCAGTGAACACGGAGCGTTGGCAACGTGTCCAAGCGGTCTTTCATGCTGCGCTCGAACGCAACCCCGAGAACCTCGATGCGTTCCTCGATCGTGAGTGCGCCGGGGACGTTGATCTCCGCGCCGAAGTGGCCGGCCTTCTGAAAAGCTACAAGCAAGGATTTCTGAGCCCACCTGCAACGACGGCAGATCCGGTCAGCATGGTCACCGACGGTGAC
Organism: Vicinamibacterales bacterium; assembly: GCA_036556585.1. Taxonomy (GTDB): domain Bacteria; phylum Acidobacteriota; class Vicinamibacteria; order Vicinamibacterales; family JAMQPK01; genus DATBJG01. The sequence goes on along the minus strand of DATBJG010000343.1, from coordinate 12,154 downwards.
GATCTGCTGAAATCCGGTGAGCACATCGGGCAGTACGTCGTGGAACGTGAAATCGGTCGCGGCGGCATGGGGATCGTCTATCTCGCGCGCGACACCAAGCTCGAACGCAGGGTCGCGCTCAAGACGCTGCCAGCGGCCTTCCGTCTCGACGTGCGCCGGCGCGATCGTCTCAGAGCCGAAGCGCGCGCAGCGGCGGCGCTGTCACATCACGACAACATTGCCACCGTCCATGCCCTCGAAGAGCTCAACGGCGCGCTGTGGATCGTGTACGAGTACGTGGAAGGGCGAACGTTGCGCGAGCTGCTCCGCGAGGAGGGGGCGCTCGCACCGGGCGCGCTGCTCAATATTGCCAGCCAGGTCGCCCGTGGCCTTGCCGAGGCTCACGAGCACGGCGTCGTTCACCGGGACCTGAAGCCAGAGAATGTGATTGTCACCGCCAAGGGCGGCGTCAAAATTCTGGACTTCGGTCTCGCCCGTCAGATCGCGACGGCAGGGGACGAACGCCTCACCCGCGACGGGACGGTGGTTGGGACGCCAGCTTATATGGCCCCGGAGCAATTTCAGGGTCGTGACGTCAACGCGGCGGCCGACGTCTTTACGTTTGGCGTGATGCTGTACGAGCTGGCGTCCGGTACGCATCCATTCGAGGGCGGCGACTCAGACTCCACGATCGACCGGATCCAGCACTATGAGCCGCCCAATCTGTCCTCTCAGCAGCTGTCGAGCCTGGATGTCAGCCTGGCAGCCCGGCTCGATCGCGTAATCCGCGTTTGCCTGCAGAAAGATCCTCAACGCCGGTATCGTCGCACCGTGGATCTGGTGGCAGACCTCGATGCGCTGCGAGATGGATCACCGCTGTCGGTTGATTCCCGAGCGAAGGCGGTACGAGCTTCCTCCGATCGGCCGGCGGCCCCCGGTCCGCTCTGGTGGTGGCAGTTCCATCAGCTTGCAATCTGCGTGGTCTATGCCAGCCCGCTGTACCTCGTGTGGCGCGTCAGGCGCGGGATGCCGGGCAACCTGGGCACCCGTCTCTTCTTCTTGCTGCTGATCTTCGTGGTCATTGCGGTGAGCCTGCGTCTCCATCTCTGGTTCACGTCGCGTTTCGACCCCGCGCGCCTCACTCGCGAACGGAACCCGCTCCGCGTGCCGGTCCGCATCACAGACTGGGCCGTCGTTGTCTTATTGGCTGGATTTGGACTGTATGCGGCCGGGAGCAACCCCGTCACCACGACGACGCTGCTCATTGTTGCCGTTGCAAGTCTTGTCGCATCGGTGCTGATCGAACCTGCAAGAACTCGCGCTGCCTTCCCGCGTTCGTCGCGCCTGACCCCGTCTCGCCGCCGAGCTGAGTAGATCACGCGACGCGGATCAACGCGGATCACACGGATCTGAAAAACCACGACGACACCAAGGCCACGAAGAAGGCAGCGAAGCGGGCATCAGATCCGCGTGAATCCGCGCAAATCCGCGTCTCGTCAACTTGGAGACGAGCCATTTTCCGGCCTTTCTGCGCATTCCCAGATGCAGGCGGTTTTTCAGGGAGCGTGGCATGTCGAAAACGCAATTTGTGAAAGCCCATCGCATATCAACATCGTTTCTGGCGGAGGCTGAAACCCGGTGCCTTCGGTGGATGGCGGCGCGGCTGCCGCCGCAGATCAACTCGGATCATCTGACGGCCCTCGCGCTTGGCGCGATGCTGATGATTGGCGTGTCGTACTGGATCGCGCGCGAGCATCCGCTCGCGCTCGTTGCCGTCAATGCCTGGTTGGTCGTCAACTGGTTTGGCGACAGCCTCGATGGCACGGTGGCGCGGGTGCGTGGACACGAGCGGCCGCGTTATGGCTTCTACGTTGACCATATCGTCGACGCGTTCGGCACGCTGCTCCTGGTGGGCGGGTTGGGACTGTCGGGGTACATGAGCCCGATAGTCGCCTTACTCCTCCTGGTCGCGTACTTTCTTTTGTCGATTGACGTCTATCTCGCCACGTACTGTGTCGGGCAGTTCCGACTGTCGTACTGGAAGTTCGGTCCCACGGAATTGCGTCTCTTGCTCTGCGCCGGAAACCTCGTTCTGCTGGTGCACCCGCACGCAGTGCTCTTCGGCCGGCAGTATCTGTTGTTCGACGTGGGAGGGGTTGTCGCCGCAGTCCTCCTGCTCGTTACCGCGGTTGTGTCCGCCATCCGAAACACCCGAACGCTCTACAGCGCCGAGCCGCTGCCCGACGCGAAGAGTCGATCGACCAGCTGCGCTGCGTTGAGACAGGGGTGCTAGCCATGCTGGCCCGGTGGGCAAAGTTCAACGCCGTCGGCGCAGCCGGGTTTGTCGTTCAGCTTGGCGTTCTGTGGATGTCGGTCGAACTGGGAGAGATGGCGTATGTGCCGGCGACGATCTTCTCGACCGAGCTGGCGGTCGTGCACAACTTCGTCTGGCACGTGCTCTGGACCTGGACGGATCGGCCGGGAACCCGGACGCGGATCCTCAATCGCTTTCTGTGCTTCAACCTGACGAACGGTGCCGTCTCGCTGATTGGGAATGCTTCGCTGGTAGCCGTGCTGACCGACCGACTGCAAGTGTCGTACGTCACAGCCAATCTCGCGGGGATCGGCGTCTGTTGCCTCGTCAATTTTCTGCTGAGTGAGGGGTTCGTCTTCGCGACCCCGCGGATCGCGGCCGAGGGGTGTCCTCAAATTCCCTTGTTGGTCAGGTGTCGTCGCGCCGCGGTGAGGGTGAACGTCAGCGATTCTCGTGGGATGCTCGTCACAAACGGCCCAATCAGCCAGCCGAGTCCGATGGGGATGGTGCGACTCAGGGACACCGACTCGCACTGCATGTAAGTGCCACCGTCGCGCTCCTCGAAGAGGCAATAGTTGTTGAAGCGCCAGAGGAACCCGTTGTCGTGGCCGACGGGTTTCTCCTGTGCCTGCGGCGTGTCAGGATTTTCCACTTCCGCAATGCGCGTGGCGACGCTCGGCACAAACATGCGCATCGGTCCCAGCGATCGATACACGACGTCGAAGTCGGCATTCAACACGACGCTGATCACCTTTTTCATGAACATCTGCATCGAGACCTTGAAGTTCGGGCCGTCCCTCGCGACGATTGCGGATCGTCGTATCGCCGGCTGATAGATTCGCGGGTAGTGCTCGTAGCCCTGGACCATCTCAATCGTGCGCGCAAGCGTCGCTCCCGGAATGAAAACGGTGCCAACCCAGTGGTGAACCTTCCCATCCGGGATCTCGATGGACTTCCCCTGGACGCGCGATTCCAGCCGTGCCACCAGCACCTCACCCGCGCGTAGTCGCCGCTCGGCATCGGCCCGCTCCGCGTTCGCGAGTCGGTCCATCCAGAGGCCGCGACCGGGTTCTTTCAGCTCCTGCTCGATCCGCGCCTCGGTAATCTGCGCGTAGCGCTCGAAGGCCTGGCGTGTCCGCTCCTGCAGATCGGCGGCCCCAAGATCGACTGCCGTGGGACCGATGAAAACGCCGATGCAGACCAGAAGCCTCGCGGAGAGTCGAATCAACATGGCGACTCCAACAGTGTACCGCGGTCGCGGCAGTCTTCGCCGAGCGGGCGTTGGTCGGACGTGAACTGTCGGTGTGCTATCGTCCTTGAGAGGACGCTCCTCATCTATGGATGTGTACGTTATCCCGTGCGCGGTTGATCGATACGAGTTGTACTGCGAGCCTGCAGACGACGGTGATGAAACACGTCATCAGGAGCCATCGTCTGGATTCTTCGCGGGGCTGTTCGAACGGTTCCGGGTGATGCTGGGCCGGCTCGATCGACATCATTCGAGCGAACACGACGGCATCGAGCGGCGCAGCTGGACGAGGCGACTGCGCGATCGTGCCATGCGGTGGCTGGCCGAAAAAGTCGCCGAGCAGCGACTCCTGTGGCGACTCCGCACGCATCGGGAGGCCCGTGCGTTCTATCCGCAGGATCTCTCCGAAGCACAAGCAACGGCAATCGTGCGTCAGCTCCTGCAGCGCGACGGCGATCGTCATCGGCTCTGGCTGATCTTCCACGCGGTGGCTTTCGTGGTATCGGGGATATTCTTCTTTGTTCCGGGTCCCAACATCATTGCGTACTACTTCGCATTCCGACTGGTCGGGCACTATCTGTCGCTGCGGGGCTCGCGCCAGGGCCTGCACGGCGTGCAGTGGATGTACGAGGCCTGTGAACCGTTGACCGAATTGCGACGCATTCGAACGCTCGCCCTCCGCGAGCGTGAACAGTACGTTGGTGAGATTGCCACGCGTCTCAGACTGGCGCATCTGCCTCGCTTCTTCAAACGAACCGCCGACTGGCGTGCGTGATATCATTTCAGCCTTCAGCTATCAGCTTTCGGCCATCAGCTCTCAATTCTCGATACAGGTTTGTTGATGAAACTGAAAGCTGCCGGCTGAAAGCTGAAAGCTGAAGGCTGAAGGCTGATAGCTGAAGGCTACCAATGAAACTCCGCGAGGTTGCCGAGCGTCTGGCATGTCGGCTCGAAGGTGACGACGAGCTCGAGGTACACCGGGTTGCCAGTATCGATGGGGCACAGCCTGGTGATCTGACGTTTCTTGCCAATCCCCGTTACACGAGCTCGCTTCGAACCACGAAAGCAACCGCCATTATCGTTGACGAGGCGACAGGATCGGCGCCCTGTGCCATGCTGCACACGTCAGAACCCTATCTGGCGTTTGCGCGAGCGGTTGCCCTCTTTGCCGATCCCCTGCGTCCGGCCCTTGGGGTTGATCGTCTGACCGTAATTGCGCCGGATGCCGAAATCGGGGAGGGTGTGTCGATTGGTCCGTTCGTGACGATTGGCGCCAAGGCCCGCATCGGTCGCGGCACCATCGTGTATCCCAACGTTTGCATCGGTGATGGCGCTCATGTGGGCGATGACTGCATCCTGCACTCGAATGTGGCGGTGCGCGAGCGCGTTGAGATTGGCAACCGCGTCATCATTCAAAACGGCGCCGTGATTGGCAGCGACGGCTACGGATTTGTCAAACGCGCCGACGGGACCCATCAGAAGATTCCGCAGACGAGCGGCGTGGTCATCGAAGACGATGTCGAAATCGGCGCCAATACAACCATCGATCGTCCGGCCGTCGGGGAGACGCGCGTCGGTGCCGGGACGAAAATCGACAACCTCGTCCAGGTCGCGCATGGCGTCACGATCGGACGCAATGCCCTTCTGGCCGCCCAGGTGGGCATCGCGGGCAGCACCACGATCGGAGACGACGTGATGCTTGGCGGTCAGGTCGGCATTGCCGGACACGTGGAGATTGGGAAGGGCGTCGTTGCGGTGGGGCAGAGCGGCATCACGAATTCGCTCCCGCCGGGTGCGTTCGTTTCAGGCTATCCCGCCATCGACAACCGGGACTGGCGCAAGGCGTCCGCCGTGTTTCACCGTCTTCCGGACCTGAAGAAGAAAATCGCCGATCTCGAAAAGCGCGTTGCTGAGCTGGAGGGCAGCCTTACGCCTGGCCAGGGATCCAGACGTAAATGATGCTGAACGGCAGGGAAGAGTGTCGGCCGCCCCTTTTTGATACGGTCTCGGCCGGACCCTCTCGGCAGCTGTAGTAGGATTATTGATACACATGCTTGTGAACCGGCGTCGCCGAGGAGTCCATGCCGGCATTCGACGCGTCCTGCCCGTTGCGGTTGTTGGCCTTCTGGCACTGGTCGGTCTCTTCCAGCTGGTGCTTGATGCGGCCGTACGTCCGCCGCGCCTCGACTATCAAATCTCGACGCTCGACAACGGCCTGACGGTGGTCCTGCTCGAAGACCATTCCACCCCCATCGTCCACGCGCAGTTGTGGTATCACGTCGGCTCCAAGAACGAACGGGCCGGCCGGACGGGGTTCGCGCATCTCTTCGAGCACTTGATGTTCAAGGGGTCCAAGAACGTCGATCGCGAGCAACACATTTCGATGATCGCGGGCCTCGGCGGGCAGAGCAACGCGTACACCACAGAAGACGTCACCGTCTTCTGGGAAACCGTTCCGTCGCACGCGTTGCCGCTGGTCCTCTGGCTCGAAGCGGACCGCATGGCCACACTGCGCATCGATCGCGAGACGTTCGAGACCGAGCGAGAGGTCGTCAAGGAAGAACGTCGGATGCGGGTGGACAATCAGCCGTACGGCCGGTTGTCAGAACTGATCTACGAGAACGCGTTCACGGTCCACCCCTACAAGCACGCGACCATCGGCAGCATGACCGACCTCGAGGCTGCGTCTGTTGAGGACGTGCGCGAGTTCTACGAAACGTACTATGTCCCGAGCAATGCCACGCTGAGTCTCGTTGGCGACTTCGACTCGGCGCAGGCGCTGGAGCTCGTGGCGAAATATCTCGGACGTGTGCCGAAAGCCACCAAGCCCGTTCCCCGCGAGATTCCCAAGGAACCTACGCCTGAAAAGGAGCGGCGGGTGACGGTGACCGAGAATTGGCCTTTGCCAGTTGTGGTTGTCGCACATCCGATTACGTACGACGGGCATCCCGACTCGTACCCCCTTCATATCGCGTCGAAGATCCTCTCCGACGGTCAGAGCTCGCGTATTTACCGCAAGCTCGTCTACGAAACGGGGCTCGCGCTGACCGCCTTTGGAGGCGGAAATATCATCGAAGACCCGAATCTGTTCTATGCCGTGGCGATTGTGCAGCCAGGCAAGTCGCCGGCTGACGTGGAAAAGGCATTGATAGAAGAGTTCGAACGGTTCAAACGGGAACCGGTGACGGACCACGAGCTGCAGCGATCGAAGAATCAGTTCGCGCGCGACTACATTTCCAGCCGCGAGACCAACCAGGAAAAGGCGTCGCACCTGGCGCATGCCGTGGTCATCCACAACGATGTGAAGACGGCCGACGGGGAGTTCGACATCTTCATGGGCATGACGCCCGGAGATGTGCAACGGGTGGCAAAAACCTATTTCACGCCCGAGACGCGGCTGGTTCTGACCATCATGCCCAAAGCCGGTGCCGGCCGGACGCGGTGAGCTGATGCACGCCTCACGCGCCAGCTCCATTGCCATCGCGGGGATGCTGCTGTTGTCGGCACTCGCCGTCGCGCAGACGCGCCCCTGGCCCTCCGAGCGGCCTCCGGCCTCGCTGGCGCCGCGGCCGGTGAAATTCCCTCCGTATGAAGTCCGCACGCTCCCGAACGGGTTGCAGATCATCGTGGTCGAGCACCACGAGCAGCCGGCCGTGAGTGTCCGCCTGCTTGTGAGGGCGGGTGCCGCCTACGATCCCCCGGAAAAGGCCGGCGTGGCCAGCCTGATGTCGTCGTTGCTCGACCAGGGCACAGGCAGTCGCAGTGCCCAGAAGATTGCCGAAACGATTGATTTCATTGGCGGCACGCTTCATGCGGGTGTCGGGTCCGACCTGGCATTCATCAGCGCGCTCGTCATGAAAGACAGCTTCTCGCTGGGCCTCGACATGGTGTCGGACGTGGCGCGGAACCCGACGTTCGAGCCGGCCGAACTGGAGCGTCAGCGCCAGCAAGCGCTATCGGGTTTGCAGGTCAGTTATCAGGATCCGGAGTATGTGGCCAACACCGTCTTCGACCGGCTCGCGTACGGGTTCCATCCGTACGGCCGACCGATTAGCGGCACACCCGAAACGCTGGCCACCATTACCCGCACCGACATCCAGGAGTTCCATCGCCGCTACTTCGCGCCGAACAACGCGCTGATGGCAATCGTGGGGGATGTGACGGCGTCTGAGGCGCTCGCGACCGCCCAACGCGTGTTTGGTAACTGGGAGCGTCGCACCATCAGCGTGCCGACGTTTCCGGAACTTCCGAAACCAACACGGCGGGTGATCGTCATCGACAAGCCCGACTCGGTTCAGACCGAGGTGCGAGTGGGGCACCTTGGTGTTCAGCGCAAACATCCGGACTACATGGCCCTGAACCTCGCCATCAAGATTCTTGGCGGGGAGGGCAGCAACCGCCTGCATCGCGTGCTGCGCACGGAACGCGGTCTGACCTATGGCGCGTCCGCCAACATGGACACGTTTCAGGGAAGCGGGGATTTCGTTGCCGAGACCGATACGCGATCGGACGCGACTGGTGAAGTCCTGCGCCTGATTGTCGAGGAGTTCTTCAAGCTCCAGCGCGAACGTCCGTTCCCGCGCGAGCTGAGGGATGCCCAGGCGTATCTGAGCGGTACATTTCCGCTGACGATCGAAACACCGGATGCGATCGCGACGCAGATCTTGAATGCAATCTTTTACGACCTGTCGCTCGACGAGCTCCAGACATTCCGCGAACGCGTGAACGCTGTGACGGTCGACGACATCGAGCGGGTGGCCAAGGCGTATCTACAGCCCGACCGTCTGTCGGTCGTGCTTGTGGGCAACGCCGCAGCATTCCGGGAGCAGCTGCAGCGCGCGGGCTTCGGGCAATACGAAGTGATTTCGCTCCAGGACCTCGACCTGTTCGCGGCCGACTTCAAGAGATCGTAGGTCCCTTCCAGCCCCCGTTCTTGCCCAAGATTCTGATTTCCTGCGGCGAGCCTTCTGGCGATCTCTACGCCGGCGCACTGACAAAAGAGATTCTGCACCGCGATCCGGCCTCGGAAGTGTTTGGGTTGGGTGGTGAACGCTTTCGGGCTGGGGGTGGACGCCTGCTCGAAGACTATCGCGGGCTTGCCGCAACCGGTTTGATTGAAGCGCTCCGCGTCCTGCCGCGTTCCTTGGCCGTGTATCGACGACTGGTGGAGGCTGCCGCGGCGGAGCGTCCCGACGTCTTCGTGGCGATTGACTTTCCGGAGATCAATTTCCGCGTTGCGCGGCGGGTCCGGCAGTTGGGGATTCCTGTCGTCTACTACATCCCGCCGCAGCTCTGGGCCTGGCGTCAGGGGCGCATTCGGGACATTCAGCAGTTTGCCACGCGCGTCCTCGTGATTTTTCCCTTTGAGGAAGAGATGTATCAGCGCGCGGCAATTCCGGTCGAGTTCGTCGGACATCCGCTCATGGATCTGGCCAGGGCCGGCGTCGCCCGTGAGGCTTTTCTCGGCGAGTGCGGCTTGGACGCGACGGCCCCGGTGGTTGCGCTGCTGCCGGGCAGCCGACCGAATGAAGTATCGAGAATCCTGCCCGTGCTCTGGGAGGCTGCGGCTCGCGTCACGCAGGCTGTTCCGAACGTTCAATTCGTGATCGCGCGTGCTCCTCATCTTGACGATGGTCTGTTCGCGAAGCTGGCTCCTGTCGGAAGCCGTCCACCCGCGATTGTGACAGCACGCACAGATGACGTTCTGGCCGCCGCGGACGTGGTGGGAACCGCATCCGGTACGGCAACCGTCCAGACCGCCATTCACGGCGTACCCATGGTCGTCGTGTACCGGTTGTCACCGCTCACCTACGCGCTCGGAAAACGATTCGTACGTGTGTCAACGTACGCGATGGTGAATCTCATTGCCGGGCGGAAGATCGTGCCGGAGCTGATTCAGGAAGAGTGCAACCCCCGTCGCGTGGCAACGGAAATCATCCGGTATCTCGAGGATCCGTCGTATTCCGAGCGCGTACGCGCATTGCTGGCCGATGTACGGGGGCGTCTCGGCAGCGGCGGTGCAAGCGCACGTGCTGCCTCTGCCATTCTCAGCCTCGCGCGTGCATGACGGCACCAAAACCACGATGAACGCAAACACCGCGAATGTCTGAACGCCAGTCCACGTTCCTCCTGGTCTCCTAATCTCCGGTGCCAGATCCTCCTCATCTCCTGTTCAACTCGCCGGCCTGCCAGGTTGTCGCACGGCTTCTGGAGTACACTCGAAGTGTGATGAGAATTCACATTGTTGCACCAGCGCTGATTCTGCTCGTCCTGTGCGGGAGCCCTCTGCGCGCCACCACCTTCGCGCCGGCTGATTTCAGCGAGCTGGTCCTTGCCGCGCGCGCCATTGCTCACGGCCGCATCATCGAAGTTCGTCCGCAGCTGGCAGATGGCCGGCGCCGAGTCGAAACGCTGGTGACGCTGCAGGTCGCGACCTATCTGAAGGGAAGTCTCGGAGCCACGGTGGTCTTCCGTGTTCCTGGTGGGCAAGTCGGGCGCTATCGGACCATCGTGCTCGACGCGCCAAACTTCTCGGCAGGTGACGAAGTGGTCCTTCTGTTGGGTTCGCGTGGACCGTCCGTACCGTACGTGCTCGGGATGAGTCAGGGCGTGTATCGGATTAGCAGCGATTCGGTCTCGGGCGAGCGACGTGTGACTCCAGCGCCGCTTCAAGGCGAGGGCACCGAATGGAAACGGGTCGTTCGAGGCGACCCCGCTCGTCGTCCCATGCTCCTCACAGAGTTCGCCAGGAGCGTGCAGGCCATTCTCGGAGGTCAACCGTGAGTCGATCGGTCTCCACGTGGTTGTTGGCGATCCTCCTGGTTGGAGCTGCAGCTGCGCCCGCCGCAGCGTACCTGAAGCTGGGGGCCAGTTTTGGCGGTCGGATCGTCTCGATTCAATGGGCTCAACAGCCCATCCGGTACTTCGTGACGAATCGGGGTGTGCCCGGCGTCAGCGCGACCCAGTTGCGAACGGCTGTGGACCGCGCGGCGCAAAGCTGGCAGGACGTGTCAACCTCAGCGGTCTCGTTTCAGTCGGTTGGATTCACCGGGGCCGAGCCGTTTGACGAGGATGGCATCGTGACGATTGGCTTCCAGGATCATCCCGAGCTCGATCGTGTGCTCGGAACCACCGGGTTCGTGGTCGACATTCTGACTGGCGACATTGTCGAAGCCGACATTTTCCTGAACAGTACGTTCCCGTGGTCGGTGGCCGCAGCTGGCGAGACGGGCCGGTTCGATGTGGAGTCGATTGCGCTCCACGAAATCGGCCATCTGGCTGGTTTGAGCCATTCGCTGCTTGGCGAGACAGAATTGACGGCTGGGCGCCGCCGTGTGATTGCCGCCGAGGCCGTCATGTTTCCGATTGCCTTTTCAGCGGGTGTGATTGAGGGACGGGCATTGCGGGCCGACGATGTGGCTGGGATTTCGGATATTTACCCCGATGGCGGGTTCCGCACGCAGACGGGAAGCGTCGGCGGACGCGTGACGAGAAATGGTCGCGGCATTTTTGGCGCACACATCGTCGCATTTCATCCGGAGAGTGGAGATATGGTCGGCGGGTTCACGCTGTCGAGCACCGGCGAGTTCGTGATTGCCGGTCTGGCACCTGGACCCCACATTCTGCGGGTCGAGCCATTGGACGATGCGGCAGTCGACAGCTTCTTTGGGGAATCGCCACCACCCGAGACCGGTTTCGATGTGACGTATCTCGATCAGTTGGCAATCGTGCCGGCCGGAGGCAATGCCCAGGTCGCCGACATCGCGGTGCGAATCGAATGACGGGCCCCCGGCTCGGAAGGCTGGTCCATCTTTTTAGCCTGATTGCTGCCGCCGTCGTTCTGCTCATCGCGGAGCCTTCGAGGCTTCAGGCGCAAACGTATCCTCGCGAGGGATCTCTGGAGCTTGGCGGCGGTGGATTCTGGATTGGAGGATCGGATGCTGGCGCCGCGACCGCCCAGGAGACGCAGAACCAGACGGGGACCACCGGTTCGATCACGTTGTTTGAAAGCAGTGCTCGCCTTGGATCGGCATTTGGCGTTGGTGGCCGCATCGGTTTTAACCTGACGCAGTCGATTGCGTTCGAAGGAGAGTTCATCTACAGCCGGCCGCCGGTTCTCGTCTCGATCACGAACGACTTTGAGAATGCACCCGACATCAGCCTCGAGGGTTCTTCGTTGCATCAGTATTTCATTGACGGTGGGGTCGTGTTTCACCTGACAACCCTCCGTTTCAACGATGGCGGCCTGCCGTTTCTGAGCGCCAGCTTTGGTTACTTGCGGCAGCTGACAGACGACCGGCAGTCAATTGAAAGCGGGCAGGTGTATCAGCTCGGCGGCGGATTCAAGCAGCTCGTGTCTCCGCATTTTGGCGTCCGGGTGGACGTTCGTGCGGGCATACGGAAGGGCGGATTTGCGTTCGACGAGGGTGGGCGCCGCGCGTTCTTTGTGCTTGGTGGCAGTGGGTTCGTCGTGTTTTGACGTCCGGCTGAAGCCGGACGCTACGACTGTTGGGATCGTCTGACGTCCGGCTGAAGCCGGACGCTACGACTGTTGGGATCGTCTGACGTCCGGCTGAAGCCGGACGCTACGACTGTTGGGACTACGGCTGTTG
>DATBJG010000342.1:0-13094 GCA_036556585.1 Vicinamibacterales bacterium | reverse complement strand
CGATTTCAGGCAACATCACCCAGCCCGGACTGCTCGAGTCGCGAAGGCATTGCCGAGGGATCGAACGGCGATTTCTCGAGCGACGCTGAAATGCCGGCAATCTCAAACTCGAGAGCTATCCGGTCGGATAGGCCGTAAGCCACCAGAATCAGGCCTTCGTGAGCACGATACTTTCCCCGAAAGTCCGTCGCGAGGCCGAAGCCGAGCTCCTCGGGCTTGTACTCGAAGTTGTGATCCCAGTAGTACTCGTAGAAGGGGTACACCAGCAGCTCGCCGCGCTGGATGTACGTCCCAAGCATCGAAATCGGCTGACCTTCGCCACGATCCCGGGTCCGATCCGGCTGAGATTGTGCGGCGACTTCTGCCGGCCCACAGAAACAGACGAGCGCCCCGAGAACCAAGGCCAACGCGACTTTGACCGCATCCACCACGGCGTCTGTCTTCAGTTTCTCCACGGCCCGGTGATTGCCAGCGTGACCCCCCTGCCCTGGATGTTGACAAACAGCGTGCTGCCGTCGGGCGCGAATGTCGCGCCAGCAAGGTCCTGCTGATCCAGGGCATTTCGTCCGAGCCTGTAGATTTCGCCGGCAGGCGTCACGCCGACGAGGAATTCGTCTCCAGGGCCATTCTCGCAAAGAATAAGATCGCCCCACGGCGTCACGGTAACGTTGTCGCAGTTCTCGACCAGGGCTCCGTCGTTCGGCTCGATGAAAAGCTCCAGCCGTCCCGGCTTGTCATCTTCGTTTCGGGAACCTTCGGCAGGGCTTGGGAGGTAGCGCCAGACCTGGCCCGTTTTCTGACGTCCGCCATTCGTACAGGCAAAGTAAATGGCGTCTCGTCCGTACCACATCCCCTCGCCTCGCGCAAACCGCGCTGCCCCGTCTCCGAACCCCTGATACCGAAGATTGTCGGCGGGAGAGTCAACGTCATCCACGTCAATCCACCTGACCTCCAGCGGGGTCCCGGGTTTTACGCGCTCGTAGTCCCAGTTGCGCGTGTCGAACCCCTTGCGGTCTTTCACGCAGAGTGCCTGCAGGCGCCCCCCCTCCGCCAATCGTCCCGGCTCTTCCGGAATGAACCGATAAATGAGCCCGTCGGGACGATCTTCCGTCTGATAGACGATGCCCGTCGCTGGGTTGACGGCAACCGCTTCGTGGTTGAAGCGTCCCATCTCCTTGAGCGGGATCGCCTTGACGAGATTCGGCACGTCAGAAACGGGCACCTCGAAACAGTAACCGTGGTCCTCGTCGAGCGTTTGATTGGCCCGGTCCACGGTTTCCTCACAGGAAATCCATGTGTTCCACGGCGTTGGGCCGCCGGCACAGTTCCGCAGCGTTCCAGCGAGACTCAGATACGATCGCTCGAGGCGGCGCTGTTTCGTGTCGTACACGAGCGTCGTGGTTCCGCCGAGGCACGGACTTCCACGGCGGCCTGGGTCATAGAGCAAGCGCGCGCGTTTCTCGTCGAGCAGTTCGTTGTTCGCCCCGAAAGCACCGTAGCGTCCGGGACGCCCGGCGTTGACCTCGTGATTGCGCACCAGAATCGTCAAGCCATTCGGACCAGGAAACGCTGCCATCCCATCGTGCGCGTAAGGGACAAACAGGCCATCGGTCATCTTCTGACCGGCCCAAGACACAACCTGGTAGGTAAAGCCTTTCGGGAGATCGAAGATTCCGTCCGGGTCCCTCACGAGGGGACCCAACTTGTCAATCCTGGCTGAGGAGGCTGACAGGCAGGAGGAGTTGCCCGTTAGCTTGTGCAACCCCCAAAAGCCTACCGTCACGACACCGGCTGTTCTCAGGAAATGGCGCCTGGAGCTTGGCGACTTGCTGACCGTATCCTTGTTGACGTCGTTACCCATACGTTGAATGTCGTCTCGTTCCGCGCATTCCTTTACGCACACCGAAGCAAAAGCACGTCCACCGTTGGTGTAGGCGTTATCCGTTGATTGTAGTCGCGATGCTGCAGGCCTTCACAATAGCCTTCCCGTGTGCCGACAAAAGGTGCCCAAACGTGGCAGAAGCCAGAAGCCAGAACCGAGCTCAGCATCGTAAGGGCGACGGCTGTGTCTCGTATTCTGTCTTCCGGCTTCCGTATTCTGTCTTCTGTCTTCTGTATTCTAGTACTTCAAAGTAATCCCCACGTTCATGGTCCTCCCATCGGCGCCAATCAACCCGGGGCCGGGATAGGCCGACGCCCTTCGGGTGAAGTATCTATTATCCAGAAGATTGTTGATGCCCACGGTCAGGTTGTAGTTCTGGTGGAATCCATAGTTCATCGTCAGATCCATCACTTCTTGCACGGGAATGTATCCCTGAGAGGCGTCTGGCAAGAGCACCGTGTTGTTCGCGTCGGTGAACTGATCGCCGGTGTGACTGTACTGGAGCGTGCCCGAGAACGGACCCCTCTTATACGTAGCACCCCAGCGGCCGATGAAGTTCGAGCCGAACTCGACGCGGTTGCCGGCGACGGGGCCGTCCACATAGCGCGCGCTGATCGGTGCCATTGAGCCGAAGACGAAGAGCTGTGACCTGCCGGTGGCACCAGTGGCCAGGGCGAACACGTCCGCCTCAACATACAACTCGGCGCCGACATTGCGGCTGTTGGAGATGTTCGTGTAGAAGAACGTCGGCCCGGTGGGCGTCTGTGTCGTCAGCCTTCCGAGCCGATCGGTGTACTTGATGTAAAACCCTCCGACATCGAACGACACCGACCTCCCGAGCGTCCCCCGGTACCCGTACTCGGCCACGTAGCCCGTCATGTCCTTGAGATCGGGATCGACGACAACTCTCGAGTCCGCTTGCCAATTGTCGTTGAGAAGCGTTGGGCGGTACGCCTCCGTGATGTTGCCGTAAATGGTCGTGGCCGGGGTCGCGAAGAACGTCGCGCCGACACCGAACATCGGAAGCGTCCGGATTTGCTCGCGGGCGCCGACTATGGGACGCCCCGAAGCGGTCGACTCGACGTGCTCGAACCGGAAGCCGGGTGTGACAGTCAGCCTCTCCGTGAAGTGAAACGCGTTCTCCACGAAGAACGCCGAGTTGACCGTTTTGTTGTGGAGGTTCCTGTCGACGTCAGGATAGTACCACTCGAACGTCGGCTCGGCGCCAGGGGGGGCCCATCCGTGCAGTCGGCTCATGTTGGAGTGGTAATAGCGGAAGCCAGCGACCAACGCGCTGCCGTTCCCGAGCCAGTTGTGGAGTCGCATCACTCGGAGCTCGTTGGAGGAGTTTTTGAAGTGGTCGTCCCAAAACGAGCGCGGTGCGGTGGGATTCCAGGGAACGAGCACGCCGGCGGGCGTCGTCAGCTGCGCCGAGCTCCACATGACACTGCGATGACCATAAGTGAACGCTGAGTTGAAGCTCAGACGGGTGTCAGGATTGATCGTGTAGTCGAGCTTGACGTTGGGTACCACCCAGTGCACCCTGAAGTAGTTCCCCGGAAAGTTCGACTGGCGCGGATCCTCATTGAATTGCGCGTCCGTCAGACCGCCTCCCATATGAATCAGCGTGTCCAGGCCGGTGATCTCGAACCCGATCTTCAGCCGCTCGCTAGCCGCGATCTCGACTTGCCCGAAGGCGGTGTTGTTGTCGAATTCGTTGTTAGCCCGCCTATATCCGTCTCCCTGGCGATGATGGTAGTAGCCGTTATAGGTCACCTTTCCGATCGTGCCGCCCAGTTGATTGTGTGAGCTGAACCAGGCGTTGGAGCCGCCCGTCTGGGTCGTCTCGAACGTGAAGCGGCGATCGAGCGGCGCCCGTTTGATCTCGTAGTTGACCAGGCCGCCGAACTGCGCGCCGTATTGAAGGGACGCGGACCCGCGCACCATCTCGATGCGCTGGACGGCATCGAGAGGCGGCGAGAAGTACGTGTCCGGATAGGCGAAGACCTCGGCCATGATGTCGTACCCGTTCATCCGCTGGTTCGTCTCCCACGATCGGTTCGGGTCGAGGCCGCGGCTCGAGATGCCAATCTGCAATCCCGAGCTGTCGTGCTCCCAGATCTGGGTTCCCGGTATCTTGGCGAATACCTGCCGCTGGTTGCCGGTGGTGACATTGGCGTCCATCTGGTCGAGCAGGAGGACGTCGCTCTTCTTGCCGGCGAAGAGCACCGTCCCCTGAATGTCGGGGAGGGTCGCCCGCCCGTTGAGGACGTTGACGACGTCGTCTGACGTGCCGACAACCGTCACGGACTCAGCGAACTGAACTTGCATCGCGAGATCGAGCTCCTCGTTCTCCTTCGCATCGAGACGTATGTCGCGAATGATCTCGATGAACCCGGTCTTCACCACCACCAGCTGATAGCTGCCGGGGCGGAGCCCCGAAAACTCCGTGGTTCCAGAGTCGTCGGTGTCCTTCGTGAGCACGGCTCCTGCCGGTAACAGCCTCAGGGTTACGGTGGCCGCCGGCATCGTGGCCCCAACCTGATCCTTCACGCGCACCTGGATTGACGAAGGCTCCGGAGCCCCGGCAGTCGCCCTCGGCCTCTGCGCTCCTGGCGCGGCCGCCGAGGACGCTGGTGCTGCAGTCTGGGCAAAAACGGCGACTGGAACGAGGAGCATGACGAACGTCCAGCAGATGCGGGTCACGGCGCGTGCCCCCAATGCCGGCAACGGAAAGACTGGTGTTCGAGCACTACGCGGTGTCATAAAGCGTCTCCTATGCAAGTACCGGGGGATGAACCTCGAATAGGGTGCACTGCTGACGAAACCCATCGCCGAACGGAATCGCTGACAACCATCGCCACATCACTGGAATCGTCCAGCGCACTATTCATGTTCCGTTCATGTTCGCGTGCTACTGTGGTGGCTGCTGCTGCTCGAGCCGCACGTGCCCGCTTCGAGTAGCCCGACATCGACACAGCGTTCATCGTGTGTTTATGTCCTGGTGCTACCGTGGTGATCACGTGATGTGAGACCGATCGATTTCGATCAGCGAAGCGAATCATTGACGCAGAGACTTTGCACGTCGCGGGGCCGTACGGTCAATTCTCCAAACGCGGTAACCGTGTGATGTAGTCCACTGGGCTAACCCTCTGTCACAGTCGGGTTACTTCGTTCGGACTGGCTGTGCGCTGTCATTCGGTGGATTGTTGGAGTAGAGCGGGGCGTCGCGGGAGAGTCAGGCTCGGATTTGCACACCCCTCCCCTCACGACGTCGGCTGGACCTCGAACGCGTGCCTTCCTGATTTGGAATTACGTCACTGCAGCTTGCTCGATTAGTGGCCGCTCTCGAATTCAGTGGCGAACAGCTCGGCGGCTCCGACAGTCACGACTGCCGTCCCCACGTCAGGACCTTCAAACACGACAGCCTGGTCGCCGTCGAAGTAATCGATCTTGATCGCTGTTCGCACGAACACGAGTGGCTGCGGGTTGGCGTACACCCACGTATTGTTGCTGGAGTCGTAAAGGACGGCTGAGTATGGAATCACCTTCCGCGTCGCGGCGTTGCCTGCCCGCGTCATCTGGCGTTCGACCACCTGGGCGGTTTTGAGTTCCAGTCTCTCGGCAGATCGCGCGGTCAGGGTCAATCGATTGAGCTCAGACCCGGCAATCCGTTCGATCTTGGTCGCGACCACCTGACCGGCTGCACCATCCGCGGCTGCCCCGCGAATCGGCTGCTCGCATCCCGTCAACGGCAGACCAGCACAGATCAGGATGCCAATGATTTCGCGATGACGCCGCTGCATATTCATTCTCCTGCTCTAAAGAGTTTCGCGTTTCGGCTCGTGACCGGACGCGATCTCGTGGACCGCGACCTTGCTATACCAGGAACTGCAGACCGACCCGATAGGTCGGCCCCAGGCCGTCTTTCCGCGCCCATCGAACCTGAAGCAACGTGGGGATGCCGGCTGGAATTTGCGGCACTCGGATGACGCATCGAACGGGCTCCAACACATTGGCCGCGTCGACGGTCAACAGGCACAAGCCCCCCTCACTGATGTCGGCAACCTCACCGTAGATCTCCTGAGCCGTGGGTCGCTGAGCAGCGGACGCACGGCCGATCCTTGCAGACTCGAGCGCGTTGAGCGCTTTCCCTTCCAGTTCCAGGCTGACCGAATAACGATCATGCTGGCGTTTGTCCTGACTCATGCAATCCTCCGTGCACACTTCGCCCGGGGGAGCGACGCGAAGCTATTCAAGAGACCCTTTCGAAAATGCTGGCAATCAGACCCGTGCGAGTCGTCGCGCCCACTTTGGCCATGACCAGTTTCAGGAAACTCTTAACCGTGTTGGGACTGATGTGCATCTCCTGCGCGATCTCCCTGCTCGTCAGTCCCTTCAGGAGAAACTGCACCGTCTCGCGCTCGCGGCTCGTCAGGTGGAACTGCTGACTCCATTTCGTGATGTCGACCGATGGCCTGGAACCACGCTCCAGGACGACCACCACCCTGGGCTGAAGCTGATGATCGCCGGTGCCCTGGGGGTCGAGCTTGAACACTCGGCAAATGTATCGACGTCGGCCGGACATGAACTCGATGCCCGATGCCTGCGCCGATTTCGACATCCCCTCGAGCCTGAGCACGCTCGCGGGGAACACGGTGTCGAGTGCCGGGACCTGTCGACCCTTTTTGGGAAACCCCAGAATGTGAGCAGCCTCAGCGTTGTAATGCACCGGAAGCAGCTGCGCATTCAGGAGCAGCAGTCCCACTCGCGATGAATGTTGCGACTCGATGTGTCCCATAGTTGGGTGCTCGCGCACCTGACCAGCGCTGGCCGACTATTGCGCCTGTCTGTTATTACTCTCCTCGATCTGACGGCGTCGGTGACGGCGCAGGAGGGACATCCCCAGCAATAGCACAATCGGCCCGCCAACCGCATACGGCAGAACGCCGCGCGGGTTGAGCTTGGTAAACGGCGTCACGGTCAGGTGAATGGCCGAACTGGCCACGGGCTGACTTGTCGCCTTCTGACCTGCCGGCTCCGGAATGAGCGTCATGTAGATCAGGTAATCGCCGTCCAGAATCGCATTGACGATCCACGAAAACTTCGTGGTCTGGCCGGGCGCCAGCGTCTCGATGTACTGCGTTCGCTGCGGCGACCAGTCTTCCGGATCGACGACGTCGCCCGCGGCGTCGAGATTGATGATGTTCATGGCCACCGACAGTGGCGGAGACGTCTCGGTCCCGCTGTTGCTCAGCACGGTGTTATAGGTGACCTTGTCCCCTGCCTTGACGATCGTGTAGTCCATATCGATGGTGATGTGCAGAGGCAGCTGCGCCGCCGAGGTCTTTCCGGGTTCCGCTTGTCCCTGCGCCAGCACGCTCGACGATCCGAGCACCAGAACGGCGAACAGGGCTGAAGTGGCCAGGCCAAGACGCCGGCCAATGTTCGTCCAGAACTTGCTGCCTTCGCTGGCATCCAGGTGCAGGCGCGGCGCTGCAAAGAGGAAGAGCACCGTGTAGACCATCACGGCAAACGCCACCGGCGCGATGAGGAATGGCCACCATTCTCCGAGCGAGCGATTGTTCACAAGGACCTTCGACAGGAAATGGTTCGTGGCGGCGATCGGATTCACCTGCTGGAGGAGCGAGCCGGCGAGGCCGGTTTGCGCGCGTCCGGGCAACTGCGACGGCAGCAGAAACAGGACGTAGAGTCCCAGACCGGTGAACAAGCTCGTCTTGTTCGAGTTGGCCCAGAAGCTCGCGAGCATCCCCAGTCCCGTGAACGCTGGCGCCAGCACCGTCCCCAGCAGCGCGCCCCAGGGCACCGCCGCTCGGAATACTTCATTGCCTTGAGACAGCACCCACATGTAGGGCACCGCAATCGCCATAGCCACGGGCCACGGCGTGATCCCGGCCAGAAACTTGCCGATCACGATCTGTCTGCGGCTCGTCGGCGTCAGGAGGAGTCCCTCCAGCGTGGCGCGTTCACGCTCGCCGCTGATACTGTCGGCTCCGATGATCATGCTGATGAAGAGACCAACCGCGATCGCCGCCTTCAACGTTTCATACGTCATTTCCTGCGGCGGAATCAGGCTCAGCTCGCTGTTGCTGGCCATCACCCAGGTCATGATGCCGAGCAGCACGCTGAAGATCAGAAGGAGCACGGGGGCCTTTCCGCCCAGCCACAGCTCGCTGAGCTCCCTCATGAACACGAGCCACCACGTAGGGGCTCCACCCGTCGATCCACGACTTTCGCTAAGAGTTTGCGTGCGGCTCATACAGTCCCTCTCTAAGTCAGTACACTGGCTGTCGGTGCATGAACGGACTACCGGGTGTTCTTCGATGACGGTTTGTGTCGCCGCCTCTGCAAGTACGCGATCCCGGGCAGCGCCGAAGGATGCGCTTCGAGCCGAAGAAGCGATGCGGAAATGATCAACGCGCCAAGCACGAGCGCCGCCAGCACGGTTGGCGAAACCAGCCAGAGCCAGCCGCCGCCCCTCGGGTCGGTCGAAAACTCGAGCGGATTCCGATTGTTGACGATGATTTTCTCGAGCCAGTGGCCGACTGATTCCAGCGGGTTCACGCGTTTGAAAAACCTGCCCATGATTCCGGTCTGGGCACCCGACGGCAGTTGCGTCGGCAGGTAGAACATGAGGTACGTCGTCAGAGTGACGAACAGACTCACCCTGTTGGCGTTCGACCACAGGCTCACGACCATGCCGAGCCCTGTAAAGCTTGCCGCGAGCAGTGTTCCAGCGAGTCCCCCCCAGATCAGCGCCAGCCTGAGCGCGGGATCGTCCTGAGCCAGGACTGCCAGATACGGAGCCGTCACGAGGAAGGCAATCGGCCACGGTGTGAGTGCGGCAAGGAACTTACCGAACACGATCTGCGGTCGGCTCGCCGGCGTCACCAACAGAGCCTCGAGCGTGCCCCGCTCTCGCTCGCCGCTGATGCTGTCGGCCCCAAGAACCAGATTCATCAGGACGCCAAAGGTCAGACTCAGCATCAGCGTCGAGTAAACCAGCTCCTTCGGCGGAATCATGTCGGACTCGCTGAGCACCACTTGCAGAAGCGAAGCGCCTCCGACGAGCACACAATAAAGGAGCAGGAGCACTGCACCTCGTCCGCCGACCCACAGGTCCTCGAGTTCTTTTCGGAAGACCACCCACCAGGCGCTGCGTGACACCTTGATGGAGGCCGTGTCTGCCATATTCGGGACATCACCCGAATGGGACGACACGTCGAGTGTTGGAGCCGTCACCCAGCGGTAGAAGGCCGCCAACATCTGCTGACCACTCATGCGATGGCCTCGTCGGTCAACTGCAGGAAGACATCCTGCAATCGGCCGCCATCCGCGTTGACGCTGATGATGGGAATGTCGGCTCGGATCAACGCTTCAAGAATTCTGTTCGTCACGCGATGATCTTCCCAGGAGGTGCCGTCCGCCAGGGTCACCAGGGAGATCTCCAACCACCCAGTGCTGCCGCCGGTAGGTGTGACCGTCAGCACATTCGGCATGCCGTGAAGGACGCGCTGCGCGTCGGCCACCGACGTGGGAGGGACGTGGATCCTGACGCCGTTGCGTTGAATCACATCCCGCTGCGCGCGGCGAATCACTTCGGTCACCGTCCCGGAGGCCACGACCTGCCCCGAGCTCAGGATGACCACATCGTCACAAACGCTTTCGACTTCAGCCAGCAGGTGGCTGCACAGGATGACGCCGGCGTTCCGCTCTCTTGCAATCCATCGCACCAGCGTGAGCAGTTCCTGCTGGCCTCTGGGGTCCAGACCAAGCGTGGGTTCATCGAGAACGACCACGGCGGGATCGTTCACGAGCGCGCGTGCGATGCCCAGCCGCTGTCGCATGCCGCGGCTGTAGGTGCCGACGAGCGATCTGGAGCGATGATCCAGACCGACGTCTTTCAACAACGCTTCAGCATTGGCTCTTGCGACTGCCGCTGAACGCCCATACAGCCGGCCGAAAAACACCAGACATTCCAGCCCTGTCATGTGTTTCTGAAACCCGAGGGTTTCGGGAAGCACGCCAATCCTGGTGCGGATCTTCTCCGGAAACTTGGAGTCGATGCCGTCCACCGTGTAGCGGCCCGAGTCCGCCTGGAGAATCGTGGTAATGATGCGAATTGCCGTCGTCTTCCCAGCTCCGTTGGGACCGAGGAACCCCAGGATGTGGCCGGCTTTCAGCGTAAACGAGAGTCCCTGCAGCGCCTCTCGTTCGCCATAGAACTTCCGCAGCTTTTCGGCATGCAGGATCTCGCGCTCTGCGCCAGCGTGTCTGAAGTCATTCGTCTTTTTCATAACCTGCATTTCTCCATATGTGTCAGGCCACAGATCCTGCCAACCGCGTCATGAGCGTCCAGACATGCTCCCGCTCCCTCACTTACACGCCTCGCTTCACAAACGCACGGGCCGGGTTGAAAAACACGACACGGCAACGGGCAAAATCTTGCCCTTCGCGCAAAACCTAATCAATTCTCCGAAGGGGCTAGCCACGTGACGTAGTCCGACGGACTAGTCTTCTGGGTGGGAGGACGGCGGCACTTCCGGCTGCTCTAAGAGTGCGCCCAGACGATCTTCAAGGACAACAGGAGTCCCATCGCCACAACGGCCACGAGCGTTCCGCGCTCGCTGAACAACGTTTCACGCCAGGAGTGGCTGCTTGGTGCAAAGACGTCTTTCGATAGCCCCAGGTGCGGGAGCCATGCACTGACACGCTGTTGATACGCCCGGTACGGATCACCCGCTCGCGCCTGCAGCAGGGATTCCTCCCACCGGCTGATCAGCACGTAGTAGGGAACGAAAATCAGCCAGCTGAGCGGAACCGTCCAGAGCGCTCCCGCCCAGCACGCCATACCGGACCAGATCAGCATGTTTCCGACATACAAGGGGTTGCGGACGATGGCAAACGGCCCTGTCACGACCAGCGGGCCCGAACGGTCCGCGCGCGTTCGAGAGATCACGCCGATATGCCTGACGGCCCAGATTCGCAGAGCCTCACCGGCAAGTGCGAAAAGAGGCCCCCATTTCACAAGCTCGAGCGTGGTCGGAGGACTGACGAGGAGGGTAACGGCAAAGGGAACGGGCAGCCAGGTGCGATGGCGAAACAGCCAGCGTCCAACCTCAACCGATTGCGGAGGACGAGGGTCAGTTCCTTGTGATTCTGAAATCGCCTTTCACTCCGCCTTGCGTCCAGGTGCCGGTGATGAAGCGATAGTACGCGCCCAGGTTTTCGAGCTTTCCGTCGATGACGTACGGCACGACCTTCCCCGACGCGTCCTTACTATCAGCTTCGAAGCGAACCATCCAGGTCGCAACGTCAAGGGTGGCTCGCTTGAGAGGAACGGCGTTGGGGCCTGGGTTGATGGTTCCCGTGACCTCCTTGCCATCCCAATGCAGCTCGAGCAACACGCGAGTACGTTTTTCCTTGCTCGGACCCCAGTCACCGCTCCACGAGCCCTTGAGCGGATGCCCGAATTGCGCGGCGGCGGCGACTTGAAGCGCCGCGATCGCAGTCAGCGTGACGAGACCGGTGACGCCGGCACGAATCATCATTTAGGTTGTCGCGGGGCCCCACCCCCGCGACCTGTACCTCGCACCTTTGGGGCTCGGCGTTTTTCGGCCAGTGATCCGGATTCCGGGAGTTGCGCCGACCGACTGACGACTGTCGACTGTCGACTGTCGATTGTCGACCCCATCGGCTTCGACGGATCGCGTCCGTTGGCCGAGAGCCACGGATAGCGCTTGGTGTCGAGGCCGGCATAATCGGGATCGAGATAGATGAAGCACCGCTGAATCAACGAGTCGCGGATCTCGAAGACGTCGCACCATCGGCCCGCATGCGTCACGCCCGCACGCCAGCCTCCGTCGACATGCTCGCCAGCGCTGGTGCCCTCGCAGGCAAAGACGTCGGTGCCCGTCATGATCCAGTTGAACGTGGCGTAGTCGTGCAGGATGTGTTTGATCAGGCCGCCGAAATCGGTGAACAACTGACCGATCTGCTTCTTGCCGGTGGCCAGACCCCACTTCGGGAAGAACACCTGCGCATCTTCAGCAAACAGATCCAGGATGCTTCCACCGGTCGAGGTCACGCCGGCGTGATCGAACGCCTTGAGATACTCAAGCGCGACCGACTTGCGCTGCTCGTCGGTCATCGTGTGTTTGGTGATGGCCACGGCGACAGGCCTTCGTTAGTCGGTCGCGGGGGCCCACCCCCGCGACCTGTACCTCGCGCTTTCAGCGCTCGGCGTAATTCGCTCCAGCGATCCGCTCAGTCAACGAATCGCGGCCCTCATGTTCCAACGTACTCTTACTTCTTGGCCGCCGCGCCTTCCTCGAGTTCGATGCGGCTCTTGTTCTTCGTCAGCCACTGATCGAAGTTCATCAGCGAGGGGGCGAGCTTTCTGGACTCGTCCACACTGCGAACGGCTCTGAATGGACCCTCGAATTCGTCGTAGATCTGGAACATGTTGCCCAGGTCATCCGCGCCCGGGAAGCCGAAGCCACGATAGACGCCGGCTGGGACCTGGTTGTAGTTCACCTTGACACCGAGCACCTTGCTCGATTTTTCAGCCATCTCGGTTCCGGACAGGTGCTCGCCCGCGATCCCGACCCGTTTGCCGATGTACTCGTTGCCCCTCTTGAAGATCCCGTACGCGCACTTGCCGATGTCCTCGGCTGCGATGCCCGGCATCTTCGCGTTGCCGATTGGGAATGTCAGATTGTAGGTGCCATCCGGTGCCTTCTTGGGCCCCATCCCAAACAAGTAGAAGTTGTCCCAGTAGAACGAAGTCAGCAGGAACGTCACTGGAAGGCCGAGATCGGTGAACAAGTGGTCGACGCCGCCCTTGCTGTCGAAATGGGGCACTCGGTACTTCTCCTGCAGTATAGGCATGACCTCGGTGCCCTTGCTCAGAGGAACCCATTTGAGCGTGTCCTCGAGCGTTGACCAGATCACGTGCCGCACGTTGGCCGCCTTGGCCGCCCGCGCGATGTTCGAGGCCTGTTGCTGTTCCTTGTCCACCGAGAAGAGCTGCCAATAATTGGTCACGCCATAGACGCCGTGCGCCCCTGCAAACGCTTTCACGAGGCTTGCTTGGTCGTCGAGGTCGGCCTGGACAACTTCGGCGCCCTGACGGGCAAGGGCTTTGGCTTTGTCGCTGTTCGCGTCACGTGTGATTGCGCGGGCCGCGAAT
>DATBJG010000341.1:0-8195 GCA_036556585.1 Vicinamibacterales bacterium | reverse complement strand
CTGAATCCGGCTCACGTTGCTCAGACGGTTGTTGGGGTTGTAGGTCAGGTCCCCTTGCAGCTTGCTGCTCAGGTTGTTCGAGTCCCAGCCATCACCCGCGAAATTGGCAAAGACAGTGCCGCGGAACGAATTGCCGCCTTCTCTCGGCGCCATGTTGATTCGAATTCCAGCGCTCGGCATTTCTGCAGAATCGGCGCCGGTGACATAGCTGATCTCCTGAAAGCTGCCGTCGTTCCAGTACACGCCGCTGTAAGCGCCATTGGCCTCCAGATTGTTCAGTCGCATCCCATCGACGGTCTGGACCGAATCGGCCGACCCACGGTAGTTCAACGGCGATTGTTGCAGCGTGCCCGATCCGCCGACGTCGCGCGAGAGCGCGGCGCCGCCGCCAAAAGACAGGTTGGTTCCGGGAATCATGATCCCGATTGCCTGAATATTCCGGCCCGTCGGAATCGCGTCGAGCACCTCGCGCGTCATGACGGTCCGCTGGGTGATGTTCTGCGTGTCGACCACGGGGGATTCGCCCGTGACGGTAATCGTCTCCTGGACTGCGCCGAGCCTGAGTTCGGCGTTGATGACCGCCGTGAAGTCTGACGTCAACTCGATCCCTTCACGTTTGATGGTGCTGAATCCCGTCAACGTGAATGTCACCGTGAACACGCCCGGCCGCAGCCCTTCGACTTTGTACTGGCCTGCTCCATCGGTCACGGCCGATCGTACCTTTTCAATCAGGACTGGACTTGCAACTTCAACGGTCACGCCAGGCAACACCGCACCTGACGCGTCCCTGACGAGACCCGCAATACCGCTCGTCTGCGCCGACGCGAGAACCGGCCACAACACGAGGACGCACACGGAGACGATCATTCGCGAAGCGAGCGAGGTCCGCATATCCAGCCTCCTCCGCTGAACTGGGCCAACCCCGATTGAGCTGGACCCGTTACTTACCGACCGGTCGTTTGGTGTGCGCCGAGGATAGCAGGATAGGCGGGGTTAGGAAAGGGTTAGGCATTGATGGGTTAGGAGTGGTGGCGCGTGCGGCCGTTGCGACGAGCGAAGCCGAGGAGCAACGCGAACGGAATATGGAAGAGCTAAGATTGTTGACGTCCGATCGTGGCACGAGGTATAAGGCGCCGCTCGACGAAACGAGTTCATTAATGGCTGTCCCACGTGTTGCCGAACTCCCGCTCAACTCTCGACGCGCAGAAATCTGCCGCACTGCGGCCCGAATCTTCCGGGATCGTGGCTTCGATGCCACTTCCGTCAGCGATATTGCCCGCGCGCTCCGGATGACCAAGGCAGGGCTGTATCACTACTTCGACAGCAAGGAAGCGTTGCTGTACGAAATCATGACATTCGGGCTCGAGCGTGTCCACGAAGAAGTGGTCGAGCCCGCAAAACGCATTCGCGATCCGGAAGCGCGCCTCCGGCAGATCGTCATCCACCACGCGATGATCACTACGCGGGCTCAGGGCGCCGTGGCTCAGCTGTTCGACGAAACATCGGCCTTATCGCCGGCGGCGCGAAAGACCATTCGTGAGAAGGAACGGCGCTATTTCCGGTTGATCCGGGACACGCTTCGGGAGCTCCGCTCGGCCGGGCGCTTGCGGGAAATCGATCTGACCGTCGCCGCCTTCAGCATCATCGGCATGATTCTGTGGCTGCCACGATGGTTCCGTCAGGGAGAACGCCTCACCAACGAGCAGGCGGCGCGCGAAATTGCCGATCTGGCCCTGGCAGGAGTGCTGAAACCCGGAGCCGGTCTGCGGAAACCGACACGCATGCGCCCGCGACGTCCCTGACCGATCCGGCCTACTCATCGTTCCCATCGAGATATTTGACGAAAACGACCTCATTTCGCTTCTCATTGTAAAGAAGCTCGTCCACGTTCGCCCGGACCATCAGCAATCCGAAGCCTCCGGGACGCAGGCCCTTGTCTTCGCGGACCTGCATGTGCGCCATGGGATCGCCGGACGGTTGACCAATCGCGGAGTGCGGCAAATCGTCGATATCGAATCCGGGGCCCGGATCGGCAATGCGATACATCAGCATGCGGCTGGCACGGAGGTACGCGATGCGAACCTTCCGAGTCGGGTCGAAACGGCCGCCCCATTCCATTGCATTCAGGACGAGCTCTCGCAATGCCGAGGCAATCGATTCGCGCAGCTCCGGAGCCAGATCGGTATCGAGACGCGCCGTGACGCTCTGAATGCGATCCGCCCCTTCGCGGGTACACGGGACCACCAGCTCGACCCAGTCGGCCCTCGCCGACACCACTTCAATGGGTGAGACCTCTGGCGCTTCGAGCGCCTCGCGGACCGTTTCGAGAAGAGCCGTCGAAGCGACAGGCTTCTGCACATACTTGAAGGCATCCTCACGAACGGCCTTGAGAAGGGTCTCGGGCGTATCGTCCGACGTCATAACAACGACACGGGGGCGGGTCTTGCGCGTGCGCAGACGCGCCAGCACGTCGATGCCGTTCATTCGAGGCATCCACACGTCGAGCAACAACAAATCGAACCGTTGATTTTTGAGGGCATTGAGGGCGTCAACCCCATCCCGCGCGACCTTGGTGGCGAAACCGGCATGCGTCAGCACTTTTCGCAGTACTTCCCGCGTCGTCCGATCGTCGTCCACGACGAGAATCCTTTTTGTCACCGACCCGACCTCCGCCGCCGGACAGATCGCCGACGGGATGAGTTTCTCGTTGCGTGCCTGCGGGGGGCCACCAGACCGGCGGTGACAAACGCCTTATTAAGGCGGTCGATGTGATCGCGCAGGTGAAGGTACGCGGTGTGCGCCTCGCTGAGATCGTCCGACGCTGCTATCTTTTCGAGCTCGGCCGCCGCGCGGCACCCTGCAACGGCTCCCAGCGTCGCAATCGACCCTTTCAGTTTGTGGGCCGCACTTCGAAGCGCCTCGCCATCCTGGCGACCGACTGCCTGTTCGATGGTTCGGAGCGACGCCGGGTAGTCCGATCGAAACAATCCCACGATTTCCTTCAACAGGCGACGGTCACCTCCCATATGAGAAAGGGCCGCCCGTTCGTTGAAGATAGCTTCGGTTGCCGGGTGGTTGCTTGGTGTTGAGGCAACCGCCTTCCCACCATCGGCGAACCGCTCGACTGTGGTCACCAGCCGGTCGACCTCGATTGGCTTTGTCAGGTATCCGTCGAACCCGGCTTCGAGACACCGCTCGCGATCTCCCTGCATCGCATGCGCGGTGAGGGCAATAACGGGCATGTGGGTCCCTAAGTGATGTTCGCGGGTGCGGATTGCCTGGACGGCCTCGAAGCCGCTCATCGTCGGCATCTGCAGATCCATGACGACCACGTCGAACTTCCGGCCGTCAGCACTTTCCAGGGCCGAGACAGCCGCGCGTCCGTCCTCGACAGCCGTGACGCGATGGCCGCGCTTCTTGAGCAACGTCGTGACGAGCTGACGATTGACGGCATTGTCCTCGGCCACGAGAACTCGCAGCGCCCGCGACGGGACGCGTGACGGCCGCTTTCGCGACGGTCTGACACGTCCGCGCCGCGCGGGAATCCCGACCAGCGTCGTCAGCGTGTCGAGTAAGTCTGAGTGTTTGACGGGCTTGGTCAGATAGCCTTCCAACCCCATCTTCTTGCACCGCGCAGCGTCTTCGGCTCGGCCCATCGATGTGAGCATGATCACGGGTATCTTCCCCACCTGGCGATCGCCCTTGATTTGTCGCGCCAGGGTGAAGCCGTCCACATTAGGCATCTGGCAATCGGAGATTACGAGATCAAATCGCTGGGCGTCGCTCTTGGCCCGTCGCAGGGTTGCGAGCGCAGATGGCGCATCGGGCACGGCGGTGGGCTTGACGCGCCAGCTTGCAAGCATCTGCTCGAGAATCCGGCGATTCGTGCTGTTGTCATCGACAACAAGCACCTTGAGTCCTTCGACTCCTTTCGGTTCGGCAATGCTTGCCGCCACCTCCGAGTTCGGGGATCGCTCGAATTCCGCTGTGAAGTGAAATGTGCTGCCCCGGCCAACCTGGCTCTCGACCCAGAGGCGTCCGCCCATGAGCTCGACCAGTCGCCGCGTGATGGCCAAACCAAGACCGGTGCCGCCATACCGGCGGGTGGTCGAATTGTCGGCTTGCATGAAGGCTTCGAACACACGCGCCAGCTTTTCGTCGGGGATCCCAATGCCCGTGTCGCTGACGGTGAAGTGCAGTCGAACGCGGTCGGACTCCGCGTCTTCGCGCGTGACTCGAAGGACGACTTCTCCATGCTCGGTGAACTTGACGGCGTTCCCAAGCACGTTCAGCACGACCTGACGCAGCCTGCCCGCATCACCAATCAACGTTTGCGGGACTCCCGGCGTGACGTCGCACGCAAGCTCCACCCCCTTTTCGGCGGCGCGCAATGCGAGCACCTTGGCCGTATCGCCGACCGTTTCGCGAAGATCGAATTCTGCGCGGTCAAGGTCCAGACGATTGGCTTCGATCTTGGAAAAATCCAGCACGTCGTTCACGATCTCGAGCAACGATGCTGCCGACGAGTTGACCGTGGTCAGAAAGTGCTTTTGTTCGGCCGACAATCGCGTATCGAGCGCCAGAGTGGTCATCCCGATGATGGCATTGAGCGGCGTCCGGATTTCGTGGCTCATGTTCGCGAGAAATGCACTCTTGGCTGCCGTTGCGTCTTCGGCCTGGCGTTTGGCGCTTTCGAGCTCGCGGACCAGGCGGGCGTTGGTGTCCTCCGCTGCCTTGCGCTCTGTGATGTCGCGCGCGGTGGCATAGACAACGCGTTGTTCGGGAAAAGGGGTAGAGGCCCAGAGCAGCCAGCGCGCTGTGCCGTCCTTGTGAAAATATCGATTCTCGAAGTAGACGACATCCTTGCCTTCGGTCAGCCTTTTGGCTTGGGCCAGCGTGGCCTCGCGGTCGTCGGGGTGGACGAGTTCCATGTACGGGCGGGACAGCAGCTCCCGCTCCGTATAACCGAGCTGGTGCAGCCAGGCCGGGTTCACTCGTTTGAAGTACCCGTCAAATCCCGCAACGCAGATCATGTCGAGCGACAGGGTGAAGAATCGGTCCAGCTCCTCTTGCGCTCGCCGCCGTTCGATGAACATGCCGACTTGATTGCCGACAGCAGTCAATGTGGAGAGCAGGTCGCGATCGGGCTCGCGAATTTCCCGACTGAAGAACTCCATGACGCTCAGGACATCACCCCGCAGCATCAGTGGAAAACCAAACGCCGCGTGCAGCCCTTCCCGCGCAGCGGTCTGACCGCGCGGGAAGTTCTTGTCGCGAGTGACATCGGGAATCCATGCGGGCTGGCCGCTCGCCCACACCCGACCGGGCAGCCCGACACCCCGTCGGAACGTGGCATTCCGGCTGCTCGCTTCAAACTCGGGAAATCGCGTCGATGGTGAATTCCAGATCATCGCGCAACGAAGCACGTCTGCCTCGCGATCGATGACCCAGAGCGCGCCGTGCTCCCAACCGAGCGCCAGGCAGATCGCTTCGAGGATCTTTGGGGCCGCCTCGTCCATCGTGGTGGCCTCGAGCAGCGCGCGAGCGGCCACATGCTCGGCGGTCAGGTGCCGCTTGCCGAGATCACCGGGACTGGACGCTGGTCCGTCTGCTGCCATGAAGTGATCGTGATTATAGCCGCGGGTTGACGGAGCCGGGGGAGAGTCAGGATCGGGACTAGGACTTTTCGGACGGCAATTTCACTTCGACCGGATACGCCTTCTCGCCCGCGAGAATCTTGACGGGCAAGATATTCTCTCGCATTGGTATCGGGCACGTCGTATACGGATTGAACGCACACGGCGGGTTGTACGCCTCGTTGAAATCGAGGACCGTCGTGCCATCGTCGAGCAAGTCCGAATACAGGAAACGGGCCGTCTCGTAAGTCTCCTGACCGCTGGATGCGTCGCGGAAGACGAAATAGAAACGCTTGGGTCGCGTGGTGAATGGACGAAGTCTCAGCGTCTGACCATTGAGCTGAAATTCGACGACGCCTTCCGTCGGATAGGTATCGACATCATTGAACGTGTTGAGAACAGACATCTGCCGCGGTTCCGCGTCGCGAATAAAACGCCCGACCACACGATACGCAGGTTGGATTGGGAACCAGGTGAATCCAAGGAACCCTGTGGCGAGTTCGCCGTGTGGATCTCGGACACGCAGCGACAGTCGTTCGCCGCTGACATGGACGACCAGACGCACGTCGCCGATCACGATTTCGTCTTTCGGTGGACCGCTCGGTTCCTTCAGCACGATGGAACCGGCCACCGGCTTGCCCTGCTGCATGACCGCCATGCCCGACGCCGGCTCGTACGTGACCGTTCCGTCTGCGACCACCAGCCGACCAATCGTCTCCGGAACGTGCGCGGTAAGGACGATGTCGTTGCCCTGGCCGCTGCCAACCGTGTAGGTGCCCGTCATCAGGAAGTGAAGGCCGGCAATGCTCACCCAGTCGCGCCGATAGTCCGCCTCGTGCTTGTCACGCCACGCCTGCACCTTCGCGACATGGTCAGCGGGCGCGGCTTTGGATGCACCACCGCCACTTCCGCTACCGCAAGACAGAGCGAAAAGGCCAATCACCAGGAGGGCCAACAGTCGGGAATCAGCCATGCGTCGTTATCAGTTTTCGGTTGTCAGTAATCAGTTTTGCCCGATTGTCCCAGGCACGATTGACAAATACTGTCTGCTGAGAACTGAAAACTGAGAACTACGTTAGCGCAGGCGTGCCCGACAGGCAAATCAGTGGCCAGTAGTCAGTGGCTGATGGTCGGCGAGCACCGGCCACTACTCGATTGCAGAGGTGACAGCCCGCTGGGCTCGATACCACTCGACCGTACGAGCGAGGCCGTCACTGAGCGAGACAAGAGGCTGGTAACCCAGCACGTTCTTCGCGAGGCTGAGATCCGCCAGGGAGTCGCGCACATCGCCTTCGCGGGGGGCTTCGTAGATCGGCTGCACGCGGGATCCGATGATGTCTTGCAGCGTGCGGAACAGCTCGTTCAGGGAAATTCTGGCGCCGACCGCAACGTTGAACACGCCTCCGGCATGCGGCGTGTGACACGCTCGCAACACACCGTCAACGACATTGCCCACGTAGGTGAAGTCGCGGGTCTGCTCGCCATCTCCATGAATAACCGGCGCGCGCCCGTCGAGGAGCGCCGTAATGAAGAGCGAGATGACCCCCGAATACGGTGAAGACGGATCCTGCCGGGGTCCGAACACATTGAAGTAACGGATGGTCACCGTGGAAAGACCGTAGAGCGCAGTGAACAGGTCCGCGTACTGCTCCCCCACCAGCTTCTGGAGCGCGTAGGGAGACAGAGGTGCGGTCGGCATGTCCTCGCGTTTCGGCAGCGTTGGTGTGTTGCCATATGCCGACGATGACCCGGCGTAGACGACGCGCTTGACCCGCGCATCGCGTGCGGCGACGAGCACGTTCAGTGTCGCATCGATATTCGCGCGATTCGACTCGATGGGGTTCTTGACAGACCGGGGCACCGACGGAATCGCCGCCTGATGCAGCACGTAATCCATTCCGGCGGTGGCCCGGCAGGCGATCTCGAGATCGGCCAGATCGCCTTCGACGAACTCGACGTTCGTCAAATGAGCGAAATTGTGCCGGTGACCGGTCGAAAGATTGTCGACAATGCGGACCCGCTCGCCTCGCCGTACGAGTTCTTCGGCGAGATGCGAACCAATGAAACCGGCCCCGCCAGTTACTAGATATGAAGACATGAGCAGGCTTTCGGCTCCAGGTTTTGGGCTCTCGCTTGGGTTTTGGGCTCTCGCCCTGCGCCCCAGCTGAGGCTCTTGGCCTGTTTCGGCTTGAAACTCGAAGCCGGATAGGCCCGCGCCGACCAAAGCCGCGAGCCGGGAGCCGAGAGCCGAATTTAGTGCCGCAGTCGGGCCGTAAGCCGAATTCTGTTTCCGCCTTGGCTCACCAGCTTTCGCCTGCGAGCTTCGGCGGACGACGACCATTCCTCTAGCCTCGCCATCGCTGGCGAGATCAAGCGACCTACCCGGAGACCTCGGACGGGCCGTCCGTCCGGCGCCTGGCGCCGCGTCCCCCTATTTGGTCTTGCTCCGTGCGGGGTTTTGCCTGCCATCTGCCTTACGGCAGACGCGGTGCGCTCTTACCGCACCTTTTCACCCTTACTCGCCTTCGCCCTTCGGGCTTCGGCGAAGCAGGCTGTGAC
>DATBJG010000340.1:0-26036 GCA_036556585.1 Vicinamibacterales bacterium | reverse complement strand
TGCGAGTTGGTTCCAACTGGCCGGCACCAGGGACGCCAACGCCAACGCGTTGACTCGACGCGACTCCCCGATGCCACCCTGATGGGGGAACGCGCGAATCCGCGCCTGCGATAGGCGGATTGCGGGCTCTCGTCCACCTAGTGTCGTGTCCCCGAAGTTCGTTCGCAAAATCGGCTGACCTTGTCCAAGATGACATCGGCCGTCGCCGTCCAGACGAACGGCGTGCAGTGCTCGTTGTAGTGCGCCAAGTATTCGTGAATGGCCGCCTCAAGGGCCGGCACACTCTCGAAGGTACCGCGACGAATCCGTCGAGTCGTGATCGTCGCGAAGAAGCGTTCGACTTGATTGAGCCAGCTCGCGCTCGTCGGTGTGAAATGCAGGTGATACCGCGGATGTCGTACAAACCACCGAATCACCTTGGGCGCCTTATGCGTGCCGTAGTTGTCCATGATCACGTGCACGGCCCGGCCCGGCGGCAACTGTGCATCGACGCGCTCGAGAAATTTCAGAAACTCCTGATGGCGATGACGACGGTGACACTGCCCGATCACTTTTCCGGTCGCCACGTCCAAGGCCGCGAACAGGGACGTCGTGCCGTGGCGGATGTAGTCATGGGTTTGGCGGGCCGGAATGCCCGGGCGCATCGGCAAGAGCGGCCGCGTCCGGTCCAGCGCCTGGACTTGGCTTTTTTCGTCCATCGACAGGACGATGGCCCGATCCGGCGGATGGAAATATAGCCCGACGATGTCGCGCACTTTCTCGACAAACTGCGGGTCGGCCGACAATTTGAAGGTATCGAGCCGATGCGACTGCAACCCAAACGTCCGCCAGATGCGCGCGATTGTGGCCTTCGAGAGGCCCGCCACGTCCGCCAGGCCCCGCGTGGTCCACTGCGTCGCGTGAGCCGGTGGACCTTCGAGCGTTCGCGTGATGACGTCGACAATCCGATCGTCGGTCACGGTGCGCGGCGCGCCCGGCCGCGGCTCGTCCGTCAAGCCCGGCAAACGACGGACGCGAAACCGTTCGCGCCATTTGCACACGCTGTTACTCGAGACGTGGAGTCGCCTGGCCACCGCGCGGTTGGTGAGGCCATCCGCGCAGGCCAATACCATCCGGGACCGCAACGCCAGCCGTTGTGCCGTAGTCGGTCGGTTGGTCCACTGCTCCAACGTGCGCCGTTCGTCCTCAGTCAGCAACAAGGGTTTGTGGTGGCGCTTTCTCGGCATGCCGCACAGCGTACCCGCGCGACGGCCGAAGTACAAGACTTTTTCTGAGACACGACACTAGTCAGGATTAACAGGAGATTAGGAGTTGGTCTTTACAGGAGACCAGGAGGTCAGGAGACGATGTGGTTTGAACAGCTGTGGAACACTAGAGTCGCTTTGGAGGACCTATGATTGCACCGGTTTTGCTGGCGGCGCTCGGAACCATGTTTTCACTCATGGCTGCCGCGCCGATTTCTCAGTCGGATCGCGACAAGCTCATCGTGGATCTCGAGCGCTCTCGAAAGGTTTTTCTCGATGCCATTGCCGACGTCAAAACCGATGCTCAATGGAACTACAAGCCGGCCCCCGATCGCTGGTCGGTGGCAGAATGCGCGGCGCACATCGTGGCGGCTGAAGAATACTTTCGACAGAACGTTCGTGAAGCCTTGAAGGGCAACCCGCTTCCGGCTGCGCAACAGAGCGATGCGGGTGATGCCTTCCTGGCGAAGATGATTCGCGACCGGTCTCAGCGATTCCAGGCGCCTACGGCTCTCGAACCGACGGGAAAGGTCAAGCCAAAGGCACAGACCATTACAGATTTCGAAGCGACGCGTGCCGAGACGCTCAAGTACGTACGAAGTACACAGGATCCGCTCCGCGAGCATGGCAGCGGCACCCCGCCAAATATCTCGAGCGCTTATCAGATGCTGCTCATGCTGAGCGGTCACACCGAACGACACACAGCGCAGCTGCTGGAAGTGAAAGCCTCACCGGGCTACCCTCGCAACTAACAGGAGATCAGGAGACGGTATTTACAGGAGACTATGAGGTTAGGAAACGAGTTGTTCTTCTCCTAATCTCCTGTGGACCGTGACGTCACCGACCGTCCACGGCGAATGCCAGGAGGACATTCCCGGGCATCCCGCCGACAAACGCGTAACCGGAATTCACGAACAGCATCCCTCCAACGACAACCGGCCCAGGTCCATCGAGAGATCCGCCGTTGGCGGCAACACCGTTGACCGTCTTGTACGCCTGAGCCGTGTCGACGTCCCAGATGATGGCGCCGTCTTCGCTCGCGTACCCGCGCAGGTGACCATCGAGCCCTCCGGAAAATACGACGCCGGGAATCGAGGTCACGGCAGCAGATTGTGCGGGACTGCAACTGGGACGCGTGCCGCAACCGGGATGTGGCTTGTTCCAGACAACTTCTCCTGTCGCCGGATTCAATGCAAACAGACCACCACCGGCCTGAGCATTCAGCCGCATCTGCGGCCCGAAGACCGTCGGTTGTGCACCCGCTGTGCCCGGTTGTGCCACTTCCGGCTGCACGTCCGAAAGCGCCACATACACCAGGCGTCCATCAAACGAAGATCCCCATTGCACGCCCCCGAGTGCGCTTCCTTTTCCCACACGGGTCTGCCATAGGATCGCACCGTCACGGTCTGGATCAACGGCATGGACGACGCCGGATTTCTGACCGGCAATCAACGCCCTCCGGCCATTCGGAAGCTCGACCAGAATTGGTGACGATCCAAAATCGAAGTCGGGACCGTTGGCCTCGGGACAATTCGTCCGCATGGCTTCCGGAAGGCCACAGTCGATCGTGAAGGCGTCACCGGCGGTCGTCTGGCGCGACCAGAGCAGCTTGCCCGTCTTGATATCAAAGGCGACAAACGCATCGGACGTGCTGGCTGCCGGATCCGAGTAGCTGTCGCCTGTCGTCACGTAAACGACGCCTCTCTTGAGATCAACTGCGGGGGATGACCAGACGCCGGCACCCGATGGTCCCCAGAGCTGAACCCCGATCTTGTTCTTGCGGACTGGCTTCGGTTCTTCAGGAATCGTGTAGCTCTTCCAGCGCACCTCACCAGTCTCCGCGTTGAGAGCCGACACGCTGCCGCGAAACTTGCAGCATTCGTACTTCGGGTTTGCGCCAAGGACCTCCTCGGCCGATGACGTAACGACGTAGAGGTTCCCGTCGGCCAACGTGGGCGCGCCGGTGATTGTGGCCCCCAAAAAATCGTCAACGCGACGCTTCCACACCAGCTCGCCAGTCAGCGCATCAACGGCGTACGCGTTCGCACGCTGATCGCCAAAGTACGCCAGCAAGCGGCCTTTGTCGCCCGCGGCACCGCGCCCGACACTGATGGCCGTGCGCACCGGGGCATCCGGCTTGAACGTCCAGTACTGGCATCCGGTGTTCGCGCTCAGCGAGTACACCGCGCTCCCCGCGCTCCCGACAAACACACGACCACCGACAATCGTCGGTTGTGCCAGAGCCCTGTTCACGCCAGGGAATCCGAACGCCCACTTCAGTTTGAGCTGCGGAACCTGATTGGCCGGCAGTTGCGCCATTTCTACCGATTGGAACCGGTGTTGCGACAGGTTGCCGCCCCATCCGTTCCAGCGCGGGCGTTCGAGCGAATTGGCCAAGGCAGTGGCATCAGGCGGGCAGGTGTTATCGGTCGCGGGCTCCGGACCAGAGGCCCTTCCCAGCGTTCGAGCGAGAACATCGATCTGGGCCGGGGTGAGAGTGGCACCCTCAGCTTTCATGATGCCGCTCGTGAGCGCCAGGCGGATGGCGTCCGGAGGTAGAAGACGCAAGGCCTCGCGGTTTGCCGCCCGCGGGACACCGGATTGGTGACATTTCGCGCAGCGCTCGGCGTAGAGCGCGTCCGCTTCCTGGGTCTCGGCCGACGCCCCAGCCACACTCGCACAAAGTACAAGCATCACGAGGCTCACCAGCCGCATAGGGTCATTCCTCCAGTAGCCATCTTCCTGATAGAAGACGTGTTTCGGACGCCGGCAGGTTCCATGAATCCCAACCCCCGGTCAGAGAAAATTCTTCTTCCTCGATTGAAACAGAACGTCAAGCAGTTGAGAGAAAGATAGAGACTGGGCCACCAGTTCGTTAGGCGCCACCCCACAGCTCACGTGAGGCAATGCGCGCCCCTTCGGCCAGCGCGTTGAGCTTCGCCCACATGACCTGCGGATGCACGCGCTGGAGTGTTTCGACCTGCGCAAACCCGCAATCGGTGCCGGCAATGACATTCTCGCGGCCCACGATGCCAGCGAACCTGATGATTCGGTCGGCAACCAGTCGCGGGTGCTCGACCGTTGTCGTGTGATGTGTCACCACGCCCGGAATGAGTATCTTGCCGGGCGGCAGTTTGACGGTTTGCCAGACGCGCCACTCATGCTCGTGGCGGACGTTGGCGGACTCAATGGAATACGCACCGGCGCGGACCTGCAGCATGAGATCCACGATGGCGCCAAGGGGTGCGTCGGAAATGTGCGGCACATGCCAGCTGCCAAAGCAGACGTGATAGCGAACGCGATCCTCGGGGATGCCGCGGAGTGCATGATTGAGGGCCTCCACTCGAAGCTCGGCCCATCGTCGATAGTGTTCCGGCCCCTGTTGCACCAGCTCGTCGTACATGTTGGCCAGCACCGCATCGTCGACCTGCAGCACGACACCGGAATTCACGATTTCGAGATATTCCTCACGGAGTGCCTCGGCAATCGCGAACACGTATTCGCGTTCTTCTTTGTAGTACTCATTCGACGAGTCATAGCCCGTGCTGGCGGGAGCCACTGCAGTAAGAAAGCCTTCTGTCAGGCCGGCTGCGTCCAAGGCTGCTTTGAGATCTTGAATATTGCGTCTGATGCTCGCCTGTCCCTGATACCGGATTGGGCCAATACAGGCATGGCCCGGCGCTCCAATCGCCCCACGCGGGAATTCCTTCACCATGAAGTCCCGGAACCGCTCACGGTCCCGCCCGAGCCATACAGCCTCATAGATAGTGTCCGGACGCGGTTCAAATCCGCTCAGGCGGTCGAGAACATAATTGGCCCAGCTCGATTTGCCGTATTCTCCGTCGTTGACGATGTCGATGCCGGCTGCGACTTGCTGCGCCACGACGTCAACGGTGGTCTGGCGTAGAGCGTCCTCGTAGGCTTGCTGTTTCGACGGCGTTTGCTTTGCCTCGGTGGCAAGCTGCAGGAGATCAGGGGGTCTGATCAAACTGCCGACGTGCGTGGTCAGAATACGGTCATCGCTGCGCTTCATGACTTGGTGTTATTGAACGCGACTGGGCGCAGGGACTTGCGTTGGTGCCGTGCGACGTTCCTCGCGCGGCGCTTGCGGCTGATCGCTCTCGAGCTTGAGCATCAGGAGCATCCCTGCGGCAAACAGCGAACCCAGAGCGAGCAGCAGCGCAACGGATGGCAGCGAGTAACCCGCCGCAAACAGGAACCCGGCAATGATGGGCGCCAGCACTGACCCGCCGCGCCCGACACCGACCGTGAATCCCGTACCGAATGCCCGGACATGTGTAGGGAATGCCTGTGCGATGATCGCGTATAAGCCCACGATGCCTGCGTTCGTACAGAAGCCCGCCACCGCACAGATGAACGACAACCGATCGAGATCCGCCGAAGACCGGCCGAAGAGCGCCACCGTGACCGTGGACAACATCAACATGCCAATCGTCAATGCTTTCACGCTGTAACGCTGCGTGAGAAGCCCGAACACGCTGCCGCCCAGCGCTCCGCCGACGTTCGCCCACACGAGCACGCCGGCGGCCGACGAGGGGTGGAAGCCGAAGTCCACGACGATTTTGGGCACCCACTTCACGATGAAGTAGAACGTCGTGATGTGAAAGAAGTACGCGAGCGTGACGAGCACGGTGCTCGCCAGAAGCGCCGGCGCAAAAATATCGGTCACCGACTTCTTACGCACATCCGCTGGAATCGTCGGCAGCGCCGCCGCAGCAGCGTGGCCCATTCGCGCCAGGGCACGATTGATCTTCTCCAACGCCCCGCTCGGCTGTTTGCGTGCGAGCCAATGAACCGATTCCGGCATGCAGAAAAAGACAACCGGAATCAGGGCAGCCGTGACAGACGCGCCGAAGTAAAAGACCGAGCGCCAGTCATTGCCCTGCAGCAACCGGGCCGCCACCAGGCCGCCCAGCACGGCGCCAACCGGGTAGCCAATCGACATCACCGACACACTCAAATGCCGTCGTCTGGTACTCGAAAACTCCGCCGCCACGGCGTTGATGGCCGCGAGCATCCCCCCGATGCCCAAGCCGGTGACGACACGCCAAATCGAGAGATCGACCAGCCCTCTGACGGTGGTGGCCATGAGCATGCCGACCGCCATGATCACCAGACAACCCAGAATCGTCGGCCGGCGTCCGATCTTGTCCGCGACGCCGCCAAGAAGTACCGAGCCGATGGCCATGCCGATGAGCTCCATCGACAGCACGATGCCAAGGGCGGCTCGGTCGATCCCCCACTCGCTGGCGATGCCTGGCGAGGCAAAGCTGATCGAGAGCACGTCAAAACCATCCAGCGCATTGAGCGCGACGGTGATGGCCACGACCAGCAGCTGGAGCCGACTCATCGGCGAGAGCGCAATCACATCCCTGGGATCTGTAGTCATAATGATCAGTGGTCAGTCGTCAGCGGTCAGTGGTTAGCGGTCGGTGGCCAGTGGTCCGTGGCCAGCATCTCTGTGCCTGTTATCAACTGAACTCGATCACCCCGGTGATGATTGTCCGATCGGCGGTGTCCTGAACGGCCTGGCGGCTCTCGGCAAGCGAGTACCGCTTGGTGATCATGGACTTGGCGTCGATCACGCCTCGTTCAATCAACTTCACGTACCTCGGGATGTCGCGCATGACATGCAGTCCGCCCTGCTGTCCGGGATGAATCGTCCGTCCCAGCAATGCGAGCGAGGTCCCGGGGAACGCTACCGGTTGGATGGTGAACCCCATCAACATGACATGTCCGCCCATACGGGTGCAATCCCACGCCTGCTGGACGGTCTTCACGTTCGTGGGGTCGGGCTGCGTTTCGACTTTGGGCGGGAAGGCCTGCAACCCGGCGGCTTCCACGACAAAATCGGCCCCGCGGGCCATCACCGCATTCCCGGCACGTCCCCAGTTGACCCCACCCGCAAATCTCCGATCGTTCGGGCCTCGACAAAGCTCGCGGACACGTTCAACCACCCCGTCGCCTTCAGCCACGGGATCGAGCGCAATTGTTGCGCCCATCTTCATCGCAAAGTCACGACGGTACTTGATGGGATCGATCGCGATTACTTGTCCAGCGCCGGTCACGCGTCCAGCCTGAATGGCACCCAGTCCCACCGGACCGGCACCAAATACCACGACATCCGATCCTGGCTGGAAATGCATGTCGGCATGCCCGGCCGCAAAGCCCGACGCCAGCTGATCGCCAAGCAGTGTCAGTTCTGCCGCCGGCAGATCGCTGAACACGGGCACGCAATATTCCTCGAATGCCGTCATGATCTCGCTCATACCGCCAATGCCAGCCTGCGCGTACACGCGCGTGCCGTCGCGCATTTCCGCAAACGGTGGAAACGGTTCCACACCGGGTGCATTCGAGAAAAACGTGAACTGACAATAGTCGGGCCGACCCTGCAGGCACTGATAGCATTGGCCGCACTGAGAAGTGCCGGCGACGACGACTCGATCGCCAACCTGGACGCGCTTGACCTGCGCACCAATGGCCTCGACAACCCCGAAGCCGCAGTGGTTCGGAACCTCCGCTCGGCGGGTCGTGTTGGTCCCGAGCGCGCCCCGCACGATCGTGTAGCAAGGCGCCACAGCCTGAGAGCGGATGACCACTTGCCGCGGATCGATCGGCAAGAGTCGCATGTCCTGGACATCGAGTGTGTTTGAGTGTCGAACCAGACCGCGAAAAGATCGTCCCGTCTGCGTGCCTGTCAGCACGCCTGGAGCCTGTGAACTTTGAGCTGCGGGTGCCGGCGCTCCCGCCAGAAAGGCTGCGCTTCCGCCGAGAGCTGCGGCGCCGCTTTTCAAGAGCTGTCGGCGCGAGACCGGGCGTTTCTTTCTTTCAGGTACCATCTGCACTCCTTCTCTTTCTCTTCCTCTTCTTCTTCTCTTTTTGACCAGCCTGGGCTAAAGCCTCCGCGCGCTCTGCTTTTTCGCCCAAGTATACGTTGACCTCAGCACATGGCCCCGAGCGGATACACTGTGGCACGAAGGGCCGCGGGTTCCTTCCCAGTCTGTCATGTGGTTTGACGCGCTCGCTATTGTCGTGTCGATTGCCGCCGGAGCCATTGCGGCTGTGACAGGCTTTGGCATCGGCAGTCTCCTTACCCCGCTATTGGCTCTACAAGTCGATACGAGGCTTGCCGTCGCGGCCGTCTCCATCCCACACGTGGTCGGAACCGCCCTTCGCTTCTGGCATCTTCGAACCGAGGTGGACCGCCGGGTCTTCTGGAACTTCGGACTGACCAGCGCGGCCGGTGGCCTCGTCGGAGCGCTGCTCTACGATCTGGCGAGCAACCGATGGCTCACGATCGTGTTTGGCATTCTCCTGTTGTTCGCAGCGGCAAGTGAGGTGACCGGGCTTGCGCGGCGTATGCGTTTTCACGGGTCAGTGGCCTGGATTGCCGGTGCCGCCTCTGGCGTGTTGGGGGGCCTCGTTGGCAATCAAGGCGGCATTCGATCGGCGGCGCTGCTGGGATTCGACCTGCCCAAGGCTGCATTTGTCGCCACGGCAACAGCGGTCGGGCTGCTCGTCGATGGTGCGCGGATGCCCGTGTATTTACTGACCCAGCACGCGGAGCTTGGCGCCATGTGGCGGTCAATCGCCTTGGCAACCGTTGGCGTGACGGCAGGCACCGTGCTGGGGACTCGGGCCCTGCACTGGATCCCGGACTCGTCTTTCCGCCGCGTACTCGCGTTAATCCTCGCGCTGCTCGGCGGAGCGATGTTGATCAAAGGCCTGAGGTCCTGAGATCCATCGAGCGGTATCATGGTCGTGATGGTGCGGCCACGACGGGTCCTGCGCACATTCGACCGGCGATGGCGCGAAGCCAGAATGGTGGCCCGGGGGCTTCAGTCCGGTGGCCATCCGATCCTCGCGCAGATCGTCCCCATTCGCCGGTGTAATCTGGCTTGCACCTACTGCAACGAATTCGACCATCACTCTGCGCCCGTTCCCGTCGAAGCGATGCGCGAACGCATCGACCAGCTGGCGCATCTGGGCACGGCCAACATCGAGATCAGCGGTGGGGAGCCGATGCTCCATCCGGATCTCGACGCCATCATTCGACACATTCGCCGGACCGGTGCCCTTGCCGGCCTGATCACCAACGGGTATTTGCTCAACGAGAAGCGCATCGAGGGGTTCAACACCGCCGGGCTGGACCATCTGCAGATCAGCATCGACAACGTCAAACCCGACGACACGTCGAAAAAGAGCCTGAAGGTACTCGACGGGAAGTTGCAGATGCTGGCGCGTCACGCCGCCTTCAGCGTCAACATCAACTCGGTCCTCGGCGGGATGCT
The DNA here is from genome assembly GCA_036556585.1 of Vicinamibacterales bacterium. Classification (GTDB taxonomy): domain Bacteria; phylum Acidobacteriota; class Vicinamibacteria; order Vicinamibacterales; family JAMQPK01; genus DATBJG01. Next base: position 16,480 of record DATBJG010000340.1, on the reverse strand, counting down.
CGACCATCCGGATGATGCCCTGATGATTGCCAAACGGGCGACAGAACTCGGCTTGACCGCTACAGTCGGTCTCATTCACAACGCGAAAGGGCAGCTCGATCCGCTCACGCCGGATCAGTATCGCGTCTACGAGACAATCACCGCGTTCACTGCGCCCTTCTACACGGTGCAGAATCAAAACGACTTCCAACACAACCTGGCGAGAGGGCGTCCGAACACGTGGCAGTGCGGCGCCGGTGGGCGCTACCTCTATATCTGCGAGGATGGCCTCGTGCATTGGTGCTCGCAGCAACGGGGCTATCCCGGGGTACCGCTCGCCCGTTACACGCCCCGCGACGTCGAACGCGAGAGTACGAGCCAGAAGGGTTGCGCCCCGTTCTGCACCGTGTCGTGCGTCCATCGTGTGGCGCTCGTCGACCGACTTCGCACCCGGCCCCTGGAAACAATTGACGCCATGCTGCCGCTCGGGGAAGACCGCCCTTTCAGCGTGAGACTCCTCCGATGGCTGTTCGTAACCAGCCGTCATCGAGACCACTTCAGGGCTCTTGCCGGCCGACTGCTCAGCTCGAAATCGTAAGGTGGGGTTGGCCGTGTATGATCGTTGCCACGAGAAGAGGGAAGCAAATGATGAACCCGATGAAGCGTGTCATGACTCCTTTCCTGTTGGTCGTTGCCATCACGACCGCGGTCTCCGCAAAGGTCACGTTTACGTCCACGTGGAAATGGATGGACGCAAGCACCGTCAGCTTTGCCGGAAAAAGGGTGGCTGCGCTGGTGATGACTCAAGACGACTCGCTGCGGGTTGCGGGCGAAGAGGCACTGGTGCGCGAATTGAAAGCGAGGGGGCTGCAAGGGGTCGCGACGTATCGGATTGCGCCGAAAGAGGAACTGCAGAGCAGCGACCGCGCAAAGGGCTGGTTCGAGAAGGCCAATCTCGAAGGTGTAGTCGCCATTCGCCCCGTGAGCGCCGACAAGCGCACAACCTACACGCCGGGCACCTGGGTGAATCCGTACTACAGCACGCTCTGGGGGTACTACGGCTACGGCTGGGGGAGCGTCTACATTCCCGGCAGAACCGACCGCGAGACAGTTGTCGTCGTCGAGAGCACGATCTACAGCGTGCCACGCAATCAGCTTCTCTGGGCCGCGGTCAGCGAGACCAGAAACCCCAAGGACCTCCGCCAGTTCATCGAGGAACTGGTGAAAGAGTCGGTGAGCGAGCTCCACAAACAAGGATTGGCCCGCAACGTATCGAAGTAAGCGCTGATTGGCAATCGAGAGGAGGCCCGATGCGTACGCCGTCGAGTCGCAGACAACCCTTCCGGACCGTCACCATGGCTCTGGCAACCGTCATGTTCCTGTGGGCGAGCACCAACGCTGGAGCCCAGCCGTTCGCGGACGTGAAGCAAGCTGCTGTCGACTACTCGAAAGCCGACACTGAGCCCCGCACGGCCTGCGAGACCATTTCAAAGTTCAAGGTGGACGAGCTCGCACAACTGACTGCGCGCGAAGTGGCGGCTGCAGATGGCGCTCCAGCCCATTGTCGTGTGAGCGGCGTGCTCTCCCCCGAAATCGCGTTCGAGGTCAACCTGCCCTCACGCTGGAACGGTCGGTTCTACATGATTGGTAACGGTGGGCATGCGGGTGAGGGGCCCGACGATCCCGGCCGCGCGCTTCAGAGAACCGCCGCACTTCAACACGGGTTCGCCATGGCCTCGACCAACACCGGTCACGATGCCCGCAAGGAACCGCAGGCCACGTTCGTCCTCAGCAATCCGCAGAAGGCCATTGACTACGCGTACCGTGCCGTCCATTTGACCGCGGCGACAGCCAAGCGCATCACCAATGAGTACTACGGAAAACCCGTGACGTTCTCGTACTGGAATTCCTGCTCGAACGGAGGGCGCCAGGGACTCATCGAAGCTCAGCGCTATCCGGAGGACTTCGATGGAATCGTGGCAAACGCGCCATGGGTTGATCAGACCGGCTTTACGATTGGTGCGCTCTGGACTCAACGGGCCCTCACCGAAGCACCTATCCCGCCACAGAAGCTGAGCCTGATTGCGGACCGGGTGATGGCTCGCTGCGATCGCACCGACGGACTGACGGATGGGTTGATTGACGATCCCCGGCGCTGCGACTTCGACCCCTCACGCGACGTGCCAAGCTGCCCTGCCGGAACGGATTCGTCCGACTGTCTGACAGCCGCCCAGGCGGGCACCTTGAAGAAAATTTACGGAGGCGTCATCAGTGGCGGGCGACCGTACTTCGCTGGCTTCATGCACGGCAGCGAGGCCGTTGTCACAGGACCCGGAGGTACCGCGAGTGCATGGTCGGCCATGCTCGTGCCGATGACGGCCGACGCGAAACCCGCCGTGTTTTCGCTCGCCGAGTCGACAATGAAGTATCTCGTGTTCGACCCGCCCAGGCCCGATTACGACTTCCGGACCTTTGATTTCGATCGGGATATCGCGTTGCTCGAGCGCTGGGGCAAGCTGGCCAACGCTGATAATCCGGACCTCTCAGCTTTCAGAAAGCGCGGCGGCAAGCTGCTGATGACATACGGATGGGCGGATCAGATTCTTCAGCCGATGATGGGGGTCAACTACTACGAGCGCGCGGTCGCGACCAACGGTCCGCAGACGACCGATTTCTTCCGCCTCTTCATGCTTCCCGGGATGGCCCATTGCGGAGGCGGCATAGGACCCGACCGGCAGGACCCTGTGACGGCGGTCATCGATTGGGTGGAGAAGGGCAAAGCGCCTGACTCGCTCGTTGCGAGCAAGGTCGTGAAGGGGCAGGTGGTTCGCACGCGGCCCGTCTGTCCTTATCCTCAGGTGGCCCGCTACAAGGGCGAGGGCAGTATCGATGAGGCGGCAAACTTCCGGTGCGTAGCGCCTTGACGCGCGGATCGAGGCTGGTCACGGGACGCGGATCACGCGTCCCGCGATTGGCTCGGATCGGCGTTCAGGTGGGCCGCCTGCATCCGTGCGGTGCCTTCCAAAATCAGTTCGCGATCCCATAGCGTTCGATCCTGTCTGTCGAGCGGGATGAGCTCGCCGTCGGGTCCAACCCGCGCGCGCCGGCGTGCGTCGGTCAGGAGCATCAACGCGAGCAATCCCGCCGCTTCTTCATGGGCTGGCAGCAGGTGATGCAGCATCCGCGTAAGGCGAATCGCCTCGTTGGCCAGATCGCACCGCTGGAGTTCGGGACCCGCGCTGCTGGCATACCCCTCGTTGAAGATCAAATACAGGACGTGCAGGACGGCGGCCAGCTGCTCCGTGCGTTCTACGTCGGCCGGCATCCGGAACGGTACGCGCGATGCTTTGATTTGCGTCTTCGCCCGGCTGATGCGCTGCGCCATGGTTGCCTCGGGCACCAGAAACGCGTTTGCGATCTCCGCAGTGGTCAGGCCTCCCACCGCCCGTAACGTCAGCGCAATGGCCGATGGCCGTGTCAGGGCGGGGTGGCAACACATGAAGAGCAGGATCAGCGTGTCGTCCCGCTCAGTCGTGAGGTCACCATCAGGCGATGGCACAACCTGTTCCTCGGCTGACATCCGCGCAACGACGAGCGTCTCACGGCGGCGGCGGGCGAAGTCGGCGCGCAGCGCGTCGTTCAGGCGCCGCGCCGCCACGTGAATCAGCCAGCCGCGGGGATTATCGGGGACACCCTGCTCGGGCCATTGGACCGCCGCTGCAAGCAGCGCTTCCTGCACGGCGTCCTCGGCCGCGGCAAAGTCTCGAAACCGGCGGATGATCGCCCCGAGAACCTGCGGCGCGAGTTCGCGCAGCAAGTTCTCCCCCGTAGATTCCATCGGGGGCTATGGCTCGACCGGCGGCGCGCTCATGACCTCGCGCACCTCGATCGGGATGTTGAGCGGCGCGCCACCCGGCCCCGGCGCTGCCGACGCACCGGCCGCAATCTCGTACGCCCGCTGCTGGTTCTCGACGTCCACAATCCAGTAGCCGGCGAGGAACTCCTTTGCTTCGGCATACGGACCGTCCGGCACCGTCAGTGGCGCGTTCACTGGTAAGTCGGAGCACGCGGCCGGTTCTCGACATGGCTTTCGGCCGACCGCAGGACTCGGGAGAGTAGCATGCTCTCCCCCACGCCAGCGCGAATCGGTGACCCTCAATCCGCTTGACGCTCGAGGCCTGTTGGTCCTATATATACGTTCTACATGCATAGAAGTAACATGCCTAAGGGCGCTCTGGTGATGCTGATTTTGCGCGTTCTCAAAAGCGGTCCCCTGCACGGCTACGCCATCGCTCAGCGAATTCACCAACTGTCAGGAGAAGTGCTCGAGGCTGACGAAGGATCACTCTATCCGGCACTGCAGCGCATGCTGATGGAGGGTTGGGTGACCGCCGAATGGGGCCAGTCCGAAACCAAGCGCGAGGTTCGGTTCTACACGCTGACCCCGGACGGTCGGCGGCAACTCCGGCAGGAAATGGCCGACTACGAGCGCGTCTCGGCCGCCATCCAGGGCATTCTGCACACGGCCTGACGAGCGAACGTCTCACATCTTCATGCGTAAGCTCCTTCGCCGCCTCCGCTATCTCTGGAATCGTCGGCAGCTCGAAGCCGACTTGCAGCTGGAAATGCGGTCGCATCGCGAAATGATGGACGAAGAGCGACGGGTGGCGTTCGGCAGCAACCTCCGGCTACAGGAAGACTCGCGTGACGTCTGGGGATGGACCTGGCTCGACCACCTCCGGCAGGACCTGGTGTACGGAGCTGGTCAACTTCGCCGGGCGCCAGGATTTACCCTGGCAGCGGTGATTGTCCTGGCACTCGGCGTCGGTCTGAATCTTGCCGTGTTTCACGTCACTCAAGCAGTGTTTGCAGACCGGATTCCGGTGCCCGACGCCGAATCCCTGCTGCGTGTGGTTCGTACGTCGCCCGAACGAGAGCGTTGGTCCTTCCCTCCAGAAGTTGTCGCCTTCTACCAGGAGCATGCGGATCTCTTCACCTACCTCGTCGGAGAACGTCTTGGAGGCGTAAGAGTTCAGCTGAACGACGACCAGGACGACGCTCGAGCACAATTCGTCTCGGGCAACTACTTCGACGACCTGGTCGTGCAACCAGGTCAGGGACGACTTCTCACTGAAGGTGATGACCGCCCCGAAAGTTCCCTGGTCGTATTGCTCAGTGACGGGTACTGGCGAAGACGGTTTGGCGCTGATCCGGGCATCGTTTCAACGAGCATAAAGGTCAATGGCATCCCGGCAACGGTCGTCGGCGTGCTGCCCGCGGGGTTCACCGGATTGACGATGAGCCGAGGTGAACTCTGGTTCTCGGCAAAGATGCGCGCACGGCTGTTGCGGATCAATCCGTCTGACGCCCTCTTCGATCGACCGGACACGGGAATCGTCGCCAAAGTAAAACCTGGTGTGACACTCGAAGCGGCTTCGGCACAGCTGGCGGCACTAACTGTCGAACTGCGCGCTCGCCAGCAAGACATTCTTGGCGACCGCGAAACCGTACGCGTCAGACCTCTTCGCGACGATGACCTGAATCAAGGACCCTTCTATATCCTTGGACCACTGGTTGCACTGGTTCTGCTGGCGGCCTGCGCCAACTTGGGAAACATGCTGCTTGCGAGAGGAGTGTCCAGACAGCGGGAGATCGATACGCGCCTGGCGCTCGGTGCGAACCGTTCACGCCTTGTTCGACAGCTCATGACCGAGAGCCTGCTATTGGCATTTCTGGGTTCCCTGGGCGGACTCGTGGTAGGACGTCTGAGTGCGATCCTGCTGGCTGCCTCGTTTGGTGGATTCCTGGACGTGCGAATTTCGTTGAACGGGACGGTCATCCTTGCCGCAGTTATTTTGAGTCTGGTCAGCGCTGTCACGTTTGGACTTGCGCCCGCGCTTCAGATCACGAGCCGGAAGCCGCGGTCGACGCGCTCGCGTCAGATGCTCGTGGCCGTGCAGGTGACGGTGAGCTGCGTGCTGTTGATTCTGGCAGGATTGTTGACCCGGGGCGCCCAGCGTCAGGCAGTACTCGCCGGCGGCGGAGACTTCTCGTCGCTGGCTGTTGTCGATCCGGGATTGGAAGACGTCAACCTTGCCGGGCCGACTGCCCGACAGACGCTCGAGGGTATCGCCGAGAGAGTCCGCGCGATCCCTGAAGTATCGGACGTCACGATTTCTGCAGATCCGATATACGGGGCATCCGTCGCCAGACCGGCTGGCATGCCCATGGTCGTGCAGTTGGCTGTCGACCCCGGTTATTTTCGGGTGATGGGGCTTGGAGTTCTCCGTGGTCGACTCTTCGAGCCCAACGAACGCGAGACGGTCGTCGTCAGTGGATTGGCAGAGCGCGCAGCTTTCGACGGAGGGGACGGGCTGGGGAAGGTCTGGAATCCGGAGGGCGGCGCAACGGGTCCAACGGTCGTGGGCCTTGTCGAAACAAACACGCTTGCGTCGCTGCGAGATCCAGGAGCGATCGAGTCCTATCGGCCGTTGACTGACGAGTCGGTCGCGCGGGCTGTCGTCATCGCTCGAACGATTGGAGATGGCCGGAAAGTGCTTCGACGGTTACGCGAGGCAGCCGCTCTGCCGGGACTTTCGCCGTCGGCCTGGGTGATTCAGACGCCCGTAGACCAGTTACTCGAACATGCGCGCTCGGCAACCAAGCTCATTGGCGTGCTTGGCACTGCGGCCGCGGGACTGGCGGCCTTCGGTATTTTCGGCCTCATGGCGTTTTCGGTGCGCCAACGAAACCGGGAACTGGCAATCAGGCTGGCCCTTGGCGCCCGCGCGCGCAGAATTGTGGGCGCGCTGGTCGCTCAGTATGCCATCCCGTTCGGGTTGGGCATGGCTGTCGGCGTCGTGCTCGCGTCGATAGCTATGCGTCTGCTTCTCGACGAGTCACCGCTCGGCCTGGGTATCACGCCCTTGGATACCGGAGGGTACTTTCTCGGCCTGGCCGTATTCGCGTTGTCGGCAATTGCCGCAATCGTGGTTCCCCTTCGTCGCGCCTTTCGCATCAATCCCGCAACCGCACTCCGTTCCGAATAGACGCTATACTACAGCCGGTTCTTGACGCCCTCGCTGATCGCCCATGGGTTTGCTGGCCTGGCTTGAATCGCGTTCGTTCGCGGTATGGGTGCATGAGTCACCCTCGGTGTGGGCTCTCCCCACCGTGCTCACGCTTCACACGATGGGAATGGCGGTGCTGGTCGGCGCGAGCTGGGTGCTCGATCTGCGCCTGCTCGGCATCAGCCGAAACGTTCCCCTCTCGGCGTTCCGCTGGGTCTTCCGTGCCGTAACGGTAGGGTTGATCGTCAACGTCCTGACCGGCCTGTTGCTCTTCGCGCACCGCGCAACGGCCTGGGGAACCTCGATACCATTTCTCATCAAGATCCTTCTGGTCATCGCCAGCATTGCCACATTGGTGCCGATCCGCTCGTACGTACTTCGCAGCGCCCCGGAGCAGGTTGAGGTCAGCGGCAGTGCTCGCCTCCTGGCAATCGCTTCAATCGTCGCGTGGTCAAGTGCCGTCACCGCAGGTCGCCTTCTCGCTTACCTGGTGCCGTAGGCGAGCATGGTAAACCTCACCCATCTGCATCTCATTCTGAACCACGTACCCACCGTCGGTTCGGTCGTCGCGCTGGGTCTTCTGATCCTGGCCTTCATAAGGCGTGACGAGTCCCTGAAACACGCAGGGTTGGAAGTGCTCTTCATGATCGCGGTCCTGACTCTTCCGGTGTACATCAGTGGGGTCGCTGCCCACCACAACCTGCAGGACCGACCGGAGGTGTCCGACAGGGCGATGAGGGTCCATCAGGACGCGGCGCTCGCTGGATTCACCGTCACAGAGTTCGCCGGTTTCGTCGCGTGGATCGCACTGTGGCAGTCGAGACGCCGCGGCCGCATTGCACGTGGGCTCGTGCCTGCCGTGACGGTCCTGTCGATTGTGGCGCTCGTGGTCATGGGCCGCGCGGCGACGATTGGCGGCGAGATCCGCCATCCAGAGATCCTGACCGATCCTTCCGCCGCAGGCGCCGCCACCAACAGCCAAGACTCCCTCCTGTCGCGCCGCAGCGGAGCGGAGGCGGACGAGGAACGATTCGTCGCGAGCGCAATCAGCATGTACATGGTGTACAGCACGTGGGCGTGGCCCGCCGCCGAGACGATACACTTCCTGGGGTTCTGCCTGTCGTTTGGTGTGCTGCTGGCCGTGAACCTGCGGATACTCGGGGTGATGAAGCATATTGCGTTTGCTGATGTGCATCGGTTGTTGCCATGGGGAATGCTGGGCTTCGGCGTCAATCTCATCACAGGAATGCTGTTCGTCATCGGACAACCCAGGCAGTACATCGAGAACGTGCCGTTCTATTGGAAGGTCGTCTTTCTGATGATCGCGGGGGCGAACTTCCTCTACTTGACCGTGTTCAAGAAGGCCTGGGCCGTCGACGGGTTGGACGCCAGCCTGCCCGACAAGGCCATGGCAGTTTCATCCATTCTTGCCTGGCTCCTCGTGTTGTATGCGGGCCGGATGCTTCCGTTCATTGGCAACGCCTTCTGATCGCTGAGGACCAGTGGCATTCACGGTAAGCGCGGTGGTTGTCGTGGTCCTGGTGATTGTTGGTGCGCTGGGATACCTTCTCGATCGCAGCGGCTGACCTCCAAGCAGCTCATTGATCGTCGGCGACATCCTTCCGGCGGGCATGCGACTTGCTCATACCCCGCCCCGGGCTCGTTTTTTGTCCTCTGCGACGGACGGGCCGGCAATAGATCAGCGACGCGGTGCCCTCTCGAAAGTACAGATCACTCTTACTTATCTACACATCATAAGGAGTTTACATGTCGACAGTCAGGAGGTTGGCGCCGGTGCTGGCGCTAACGGCGCTTCTTGCTCTTACGCTTGCCCCCGCGCCCGCCAGCGCACAGGATCAGCGGTTTCGCGTCTCGTTCGCGCCGTCGGTGGCCACGCTGGGCGGTGATGCGGAACTCGCGCTTGGCGGCATGTTCGGCTACCGGTTCGCTGAGCGATTCTGGTTTGAAGGCGACCTCTCGTGGTTCGATGCAGCCGCTGGCGGTTTCCGGAATCGGGAGTTCAACTTAAATGACGGCATCGCGAGTGCCGGCAGCCTTCTGGAGAACCTCCGGCGGCGGGGCGGAACGTTCGGACGCGGCGGCAGCGGCTTTCCCTCGTTGGCTACCCTGTCAAACTTCCTGATCGGCGGGGACCGTTTCGGCGTGGGAACAGCCGGATCGACGTTTATCGGCACGCTGGGTGTCCGGTACGAGCTACCGGTGCAGACCGCCCGATTCCGGCCCTACGTGTCAGGCGGGCTTGGCATCAACAACACAAGTCAAGAGTTTCGGATCGAGGCACTCACGATCGACGAGTCCATCTCACGCACAGGCTACGCGTTCAGTGGCGGCGCCGGTGCGAGTGTGCGTATCACAGGTCAGTTGTGGGGGGACGTCGACGCGAAGTACTTCAGGCTGTCGGGCGATCGCGACATCATGCGCCTAGGCGGAGGTGTCACCTATCGTTTTTGATCGGTCGTGGACCAAGCCATCAGCCTTCAGCCATCAGCTCAAGCTCTAAATCCGTTCGCTGTGCGCTGACGGCTGAGGGCTGAAGGCTTCGCGCCTAGTGCCGAATCTGTGAGGTGATGTCCTTCAACTCGTACACCTCGCAGTTACCCCGCTCTGGCAGAAGTCCCGCGTCGGGGGTCGCGAAGAGCCGCATCGTTCGGGGGGCCATCACCCACGGCTCGACAAGCACTTCCGGGTCCTCGACCGTGACTTCGTACAGGATTTCATTGCCCTTCCTCGTGAACTTCTCCACCACGCGCATCTGGTCGGAATGGAAGAAACCGCCGCGCGCGAGCCATGTCGTATCGACGAACGAAATGGAGTCGAGCACCAGCGTGTCGCCCTCCCAGTTGCCCACGGTGTACCCCATGTACGTGGTCTCGATCGCCTTCTTCGGATCGTGCTTCCGTCCGTCGGTCGGGATGATGCGGTATTCCCCATATCCGCCGCCGCCATCGGCATATCTTCCGTAAAAGAAGACCACGTCATTCGCCGTTTGAATGATGCGTCGGGGCGCGCCCTGTCGCGGAATGCCCAGCGGCTGGCAGGTCATGACCGGATCTTCCTTGTTCGTCCACATGTCCAGTTGCTGAATCTTGTCCCAGTGCTCGGGTTTGTAGAGCGGACGATTCGGCCCGAACCGCGAGGGCGCTTCGAACTCGAAGTCGGCTGTCTGATTGATAACCGGGGTACAGCCTTCCTGCTGCGTCGGACCGCAGCGGCGGAATCCGTAGCGCCAATTGAACGCAAACTGAAGCCAGTTGCCCGTCAAGTCGGGTTTCCCATTGGCCGTGCGCGGCGTTGGTTGATCGGGCGCGGACGGCCCACCGAAACTGAAGCTCGGCATAGACCTCTCGGGTGGCGCCGCCACAGTCACTGTGATTGCCTTCTGCACGCTCGCCGGCACGGGCATCACCACGTACACGCTGCCGGTTTCCGTCTCGACCGTCGTCAGATCGCGGACGACGACGTTGTTTCGGCGTTCTATCATTTTGCCGGCGTACAGCGCGTCGATTTTGTTCAAAGGGTTGTTCCAGTCCTGATAGTCGCCGTACGTGAATTCGGTGGTCGTCGAACCGTGCTTGACCACCACGCGCTCGGCCATGTACTTCGCGTCGAGCGTGGCAGTCGCGATGGCCCCTGCAACACCAGGAATCGGGAACGTCACGACCGGCTTCCCCGCCTCCCAGGTCAGAGATGTCTTGCCGGCCGTCGTCACGCCGTCCTTCAACAGCGCGGCAGGGTTGGCTCCCCACTCGGCTGCTTCGTTGACGCCGGTCAACGCGGCCTTGGGCGCGCCCTGGGGACCCGCCCATAGACGGATGAGCCGCTCCTGGACGGCAGTCGGCATCGCGGTGGCCTTCCCTTTTCCCGCGACGATTTCCGCACCGAGGATGTCCTCGTTCCAGGCGTAGTGGCCGCTGACGACCTCGATGTTCGAAACGGTTTGGCCGTTGGAACGGGTGCAGGTGTACTGAACCCGCTGCCCCGGTGTCTGGTAGTTGGTGCTCACCCGATACTTCGTCAGGTTGCAGGGCTGTCCATCTACCTGCATCGTGCCCTTTCCCTGATATTCGAGAGTCACGATGAGCTCGTGTTCATCGATGCCCCGCAGCATCCCCGTGTATGAGGTCCAGTTGAAAAGCACCGCGCGCAGGTCCTTGGCACCCGAGGCCGGCGTGTAAGGTGGCGGGCCGCCTCCAAACTGCGCCTGAACACCCGCGGTCAACAGCCCGCTTAGCGCGAGGACGACTCCGAGCGCCGCGCTTGTCCGAAACAGTCCCTGTCCAAACACCATAGTGGTCCCCCTACTAGTCATTGGGGTCACCGAGGGAGATCTGGATGACACGTCCGTCTGCTGTGGTTATCGACTTAAGAAAACCCAACGGACTGCCGTTCCTTGCCGGGATGAACTTGGCGCTGATAGTGTCCCCGGCCTTGAGCACACTCGAGTTTTTCCCGAGTCCTTTTTCCGCGAGCGTGGTGGCGGAGCCGGTCGTAAAGACCCAGTCGGTGGTGGTGCCATCGGGGTTCTTGACCGCGATGGTCATCGACCCATGGGGATTCACAAACTGTATCTTCGTGAGCGTCCCCGACACCTACGCTTCCTTTTTCATGTCGTAGACACCCGCGAGGGAGTGATGAGCCTGCAGCACGCCGCCGGTCACCAGGCACCCGCACACGACGACCCATCCCAAAGTTCGCCCAATCATTCCTTCCTCCGTGGAGTTGTGATGATTATCAATCATACCGGTCTCGAGCCCCAGCGCGCCAGACACTCTGGAAAATGGCGCACATCTGTCAGGAAAAAGTGGCTGAGACCGGAACGCCGGCAAACCCCTCGTATCGTTTCGCGACTTCGATCACGGCGTGGCGCTCGGTTCGAGTCAACCGCCTCAACGGAATGACATCAACCGCGATTCCTTCGTTGGTTCGCGCCGTTCTCCAGGTCCCGGCAACCTGTCCGGCTATCACGAGCGCATGCTGAAACGTCACGAGGCCGCGCGAGGCCGACGCGATTTTCGTGACTGAGTGAGGCACAGCGTCGCGATCCCGGTAGGCAACGAGGTACTCGTCATAGATCGGCAGTAGCAGAACCGAGGAATCTCGTCCAACCCTCGGTGCAGCGCCAATCGTCCAATAGGTCCGGCCATTGATCACCTCGTGAAGGGCCTTGTTCATTTCGAGACCCTCTTTGGCATCGGACGTTGTCAGCCCTGACCACCAGACGAAATCCCGAATGGTGGCCGGACCGTGACTCTTGAAATATCTGCCGGTCAGTTCAGCAAGTGCTTCGTCACGTGACAGCCTGCGTTGTTGTGGAGCCCTCTCGTCAAGCAGAGCGTAGGTCAACTGTCCCTTGCGCCGAGGACCACTGCAGATGACCCCTTCCAGCTCTGCGTGCATGGTCAGCAGCGCGAGCCTGACTCCTTTGGCTTTGATGCCGAGGCGTGCAAGCCGAGCCCCCAACTCCGCTCGCGTCAGGCACTGACCATCCCGCAACGCGCGCTCGAAGCCTTTGGTTCCTTTGGTCAGGATTGGAGCGGTCAACTCTGCGCGACGGGTATAGTGAGCCATCACGCGATGCACGCGCGGGGCGGTCAGCTTGAGCATCCAGCGAATGTCCACGGGAGTCACAAAGTGCCAGGTCGGCCGCATCACATGCGTGCGAAGGATTTTCCCCTCGTCTATCGCACGCTCTATATGCGCGTCGGGCGTCACGCCCGGGAGGCGCAGGCCAAGTGCCCACTTGGCAAACGGGTACTCCTGCGCCTGGACCGCGCCAAGCCAGGCGACGATGTCAGCCGGTTTGTCGCCTCGGGGACAGGTGATGCCCTGGTTGAAGAGTCTTTGTTCGGCGATCTCATACGGACCGACGCGGGAGCCAGGGGAGAGTGCCACGGGTCGTGAGGCTACTACAGTAGTTTTCAGTTCTCAGTTCTCAGTTTTCAGTTCTCAGTTCTGGGTTGGCTTCCAGTTCAATAGCAGCGTGATTGGCGGCGCGCCGGACCCGGCTTCGACGTTGATAAGAAACCGCCCGTCCGGAGCGATATCGAACTGGGGACCGCGGCCGACGACATTCGATCCACCACCAACTCGCCGTGTCTGAAACAACACCGTGGGCGGGCCAGCCTCAAACGTGGTCACGGTTGCAGAAATTGGAACGGCCATCAGCTTCGCGTCCGGGGCAATGTAGTACAGCTCTTTCCCGTCCGGCGACCAGCGCGGATAGACGCCACCGGCCGTCGAGACTGGAAACTGTCCGCCAGGTCCGGGGAACGCCCGGACGTAGATTTCATACCTTCCGGATTCGCTCGACTGGTATGCGACCCAGTGCCCATTCGGTGAGAACTGACCCGAGAGCTCGTTCGCCTCGCTCTTCAGGAACGTGAACGGCACGCGTTGTCCATCGAGCGGCAGCACCCAGAGATCGGTGCCGGTCTTGGGATCGGGCACGTAGTACAGCAGGAACCGGCCATCGGGTGACCAGTCGGTGAGAACCTTGACCGCGGGCGACTCGAAGAGCACGTCTTCGTCACCGCCAGTCGACGATTTCACGGAGATTCGTATGGAACCAGATCCGCTCCGATTGAATGCAATCCGACTACCGTCGGGGGACCAGACCGGAAAGCGCGTGATATTTCCACTTGAACCGGGTGTGAAACGCATCTGCCGGGTGGAATCGAGCAGCCACAGATCCGTTACATTCTCGAGCGTACGCTCGACCGCCACCCGACGGCCATCAGGCGACAGTGAGAGATTCGACAGACCCGGCTGGTTGGGCGATCCGACGACGCCGAGCGCAGCGCCTTCACGATCGAACCACGAAAGGCGCGTTCCGGAGCTGCCACCCACTCGGTAAGCGATCATCCCCGTGTTCGACACCGAGAACGCCGCGGAACCGCTGATAGGCTCGAAGTCAACCGAGTCGGCGACTCTGACCGTTTCGCCGATAACCGTCCGGCGGGCGAGATCCAGGCGTTGCGCATACAGCACCCCCTGCCGGACGAACAACAGCCAGCCGGATAGCAGGTACACACCTTTACTATCCGACGCCACGAGACGTGTGGCTTCGGAAGAATCGAGCGAGCCCATGTAGACACCACGCAGGTCGTCCGCGCCGCCCGTAAAGAACAGGAAGTCTCGGCCGCCTGGAAGGAACTGCGGATGGCGGTGGCCGGTGGAGGCCGCTGCAGGTTTCGTCGCCACTTCCACAGAGCCTCCGGTGGACTTGACGCGCCGCAACGAGTTGTCGGCGGTGTCAGAAAACAGGACGGTTCCGTCTGGTCCCCACGCTGCCCCCGTCGCGCCAGAGGAGTGGGCCACGAGCTGGCTCGGTCCCCCGCCGGCTTCGATTCGTCGAAGGCCGCCAGCCGTGCCGCTGATCGTGAAGAACCCGATCGAGCGGCTGTCGGGTGACCAGAACGGGTGGCGAGCCCCTTCGGTCCCGGCCAACGGTTGCGCGCTCGTCGCGTCGAGGGACCGCACCCAGAGCATGAGTTGTCCTTCCTGATCGGCCACGAACGCGACGCGCCGGCCGTCGGGGGATATCGCAAAAGCCGAGGGCTCGGGTGTGGAGGGCGTCGGGATCTCGAGGCGCAGTTCCGGCGCTTCTGCTGGCGATCGGAGATTCCAGACACTCAGGGTTGCAACGACTCCGAGCGCCAGACCTGCAGCCGCTACGCCGAGTGTTCGCCAGCGGCGTCGCGTTGACGCAGCCCCAACTGACAGATCGTGTCCAGATTCATCGGCACCATCCTCGATCTCGAGTCTCCCATCCGCGATATGGCGCAAACGCCGTTTGGGATCTTTTTGTAGACACCGCCGCAACATCCGTCGAACGCTGGTCGGCACATTCGCGGGCACCCGCTTCCAGTCGGGTTCGCGCTGGAGAATCTCCGCAATCGTATCGGACACCGTCTCGCCCGAAAACGCGCGAGCGCCTGTCAACATTTCGTAGCACACGCACCCAAAGGCCCAGATGTCGCTCTGCGTATCGGCGTTCCGCCCGCGCGCCTGCTCGGGGCTCATGTACGCGGCGGTGCCCAGGATGACGCCTGCACGAGTCACGGCCGGGCTGGTAATCGTCGGCGACTGGGATCTGTCCGTAGCGACGGATGCGGGTTCAAGTGCCTTCGCCAGACCGAAGTCCAGCACCTTGACCGTCCCGTCGGCTCTGACCTTGATGTTGGAGGGTTTCAGGTCGCGATGCACGATCCCATGTTCGTGCGCGGTCTCCAGAGCGTCGGCAATTTGTCGAGCGATCGGCAAAGCCTCTTCGAGCGGAATGGCTCCCCGTGCCAGTCGATCGGCAAGCGTGGGGCCGTCGACGAGCTCGAGCACCAGAGCCGGTCCTGTCCCGACAGGATACGCATTGAGGCCGTCCTCGAATCCGTAAATCGCAGCAATGTTGGGATGATTGAGAGAGGCGAGTAGCTGCGCCTCGCGCTCGAACCGCGCGCGACGATCCGGATCCAGGGCCACCGCTGCCGGCAGCACCTTCAACGCCACGTCGCGCTGGAGCTTCGGATCGCGGGCGCGGTAGACCTCGCCCATGCCGCCCGCTCCAATCGCGGAGATGATGGTGTACGGACCGAAGCGAGCGCCGTTTGCGAGAGCCACGGACAAACTCAATATAGGGATTCTGAGTGCCGTGGTAAAGCTGCGTGATCGCTACGACGTCTTCATCGTGGGGGCAGCAGCGCCTTTCGCTCGGGCGGCAGTTGCTGATCGACCGCCGTCAGCATGAAGCCCGCCATGACGTAGTCGCCCATGATGGCCGTAATTTCCACGGCGCCTTGGCGGCCGAAGAGTTCGACGGTCTTTGCCCAGAGCTCTGAGCTCACCTTGTGATCGCGCATGAGCGCGCGGCCAAGCCGGATCACCGTCGCATCTTTTTCCGACAGACCGGCGACATCCTTGTTGTACTTCACGACGTCGATGACCGATTGCTCCAGGCCGGCTTTCAGGCCCGCAGGTTCATGGGCCGACCATTCGTACTGCTGGTCGAACTCGCGGGCAGCGACGAGGGTTGAAAGCTCGAAGAACCGGCTGCCGACGACCGTCTTTCTCAGGACCTGGTTGAGACCCTGAATGTGCACGGCAGCCGCGGGACTGTACATTGAAACCGCCGCTGGTCCCGTGCGCGGAATCGTTTTGCCCGCACCGGCCACCTGGTCCCACGCCCGTTGCCCTTCTTCATTCAGCTCGCCTCGCTGAACGGGTGGCACCCGCGAGAGCGACTCCGGGTGAATGTCTCGCGGATGACTCGACTGCCCGCCCAGGACGGCCACCGATGCCGCGCTAAACAAAAGTGCCAGTAATCTGCTGCGCATGCTTTCTCCTCGTCCGGATGAACCGGTTAGTCGTCACTTCGCCAGCGGATCGGGCCGCAACTGGAAATGTGCCGCCAGAGGTTT
>DATBJG010000339.1:0-7842 GCA_036556585.1 Vicinamibacterales bacterium | reverse complement strand
CACGAGAAGTCGTCGCCGCCGTTGGCACAGGCGTTCATACGGTAAGGGAGGGCGATGCTGTTGCAGTCTTTGGCGGCTGGGGATGCGGCCAATGCAGCCTCTGCATAACCGGACACGAGCAGCTGTGCGAGACGCCTGCCTGGGCAAGCAGATCAACGACGTGTATCGAAGGCTCAAAACCGGCGATATTCACGGCAGAGCGGTGATCGCGCCCGCGGCGTAGCACGCGTCTTCCCAGTCACGTGGCGGGAGATGTTCGAATCTGCCCGGGGACGCGCAAGTGGGATGCACACGCCGATCGAAGTCCTAACCCGAGGCTCAAGGAGTGTTGATGCCATACGGCAAGCCTTGCCTGTTGGCATGGGCGCGGTGTCCTTGGACGACAACTCGACAGTGACGCCCGGCAGAACGCCGCCGGTCTCGTCTGTTACCTGTCCGCGTACCTGTGCCGTGGCTGGCGCTTGGGCGGATACGGGTACGGCAACGGCCACCATCGCCATTTTCGTCTACTGGACGGACTCAATCGTGAGTGACCGTACCGGCGACGTGACGATACGCCGCCCGCCTGTCCAGAGGTCCATCCGGAAGCCCACACCGATCCAGCCACTCTTCAACGTGCTGCCGCCACAGGTGGCGCCATTGAGACGCGCTTCAGCCTCGTGGCGAAAGAGCTCTCCGCCTTTGATCAGCACCAAGAGGCGAGCTGGATTGAGCACGACCAGACGGTAGTAGGTGTTGCGGGTGTGCACGAGCAGCGTGGTGCCGCTCTCAAGTGAACGTACGTCGGTGCCCTCGCCGGTCTCGAGAGCAAAACCGTCAAGAGTCCCAGCTCGTGGGAGCACAGCGGCTTCCGGCGCAGTGTCGTGTTCCTTGGCGGTGTCTACTGGATCGATATGCAGCTTCATAGTGGCAACCTCGATTCTGCGTTCTGCTATGGCAAGGGTGGTGCCACCTGGAAATCTCCAGAATTGCTCGTATTTGGCGGAGTAAGAGGGAGCGCTGGGGAATATTCCCCAGCTTTGCGGACTAAATCACCGGAGACCGGTGATCCACGGCTCGACGATCACCGTCGGCAACCGCCCGTCCACGGGCCACACCACGTATGTGCGCGTGTTGTATCGCTTCTAGCGCGGGACTGCCGCGGGCTGAGACGACTTCAAATCTGGCCTGCCTGAATAGCGTAGGACCAGGGCCGTCAGGTCATCGCGCTGCCCCGCCCCGGCACTGAACTGTTGAACCGTGTCGAGAAGAGAGTCCAGCAACGCTGCCGGTGCGAGCGCGCGATGACCTTCGATGCAGGCCAACAGCCGGTCTTCCCCGAATTCCTGCCCGTCGGCGTTGCGGGCTTCGGTCACGCCGTCACTGAAAGCCACGAGCAGATCGCCCGGCTCGAGTTGGAGCGTTTCCTCGCCGAACATTGCTCGCTCGAAGGCTCCAATGAAGGGCCCGCCGCTTTCCAGCCGTTTCATGCCATGCTGCCCGAGAAGGATCGGGGCATTGTGCCCGGCATTGCAGTACGCCACGCGGCCGTCAGGGGAGAGCACGGCATAGAAAACCGTGGCAAAGCGTGCTCGGATAGCCCGGCGCAGGAGCGCATCATTGGCCTGAGCAAGCACGACTGCCGGCGTCAGACTCCGTGGGGCGTTGGCTGTAAAGATACCCTGCAACACGGCCGCCAGCAGAGCGGCGGCTGGTCCCTTTCCAGTCACGTCGCCGAGCACGAGAGCAAACGCTCCCTCCGATAGCGTGAAGTAGTCGAAGAAGTCGCCTCCAATCGCGCGGCAAGGGACCGACGAGGCCACCACCTCGAAGCCCGGGGCGCGATATTCTGACTGCGGCAGGAGTGCACGTTGAATTTCTCCGGCTAACTTCAGCTCCTGCTCGTGCTGCGCCCTTTCCAGGAGCTCCCGATAAAGACGTGGGCCATCGGCTGCAGGTTCCGAGCCTTCCGTCAGGTGGAGGAGAAGCCGGCTGAAGTCATACATGCGCCGTTCGCGCACGATCTTGCAGTCGTCGCCAAACGTGTACAACATCACGACTGAGACAATGAACGGCTTACCGGTTGGTGGGAGTCCCATGAGCCCACCGGTGTCGGTTCCCTCGGTCCTGCCAATTGACGCGGCTCGATTGCCGGAGATCAGCAACTCATCCCAGTGCACGCGCATATCTGGAAACGCCGAAAAAATCCCTCGCAGCTCGCGCTCGACGGCTGCCGGACCGACGTGCACGCCTGCGATGGGACTCTCCACCACGCAGTCCTCGGCGTAATCCGCGGCGATGCCAGCTGCATCCCGTCGCGCGTACCCCTCTTGCATCCGAGCAAACACCGCCTTGATTCCTTCAGCCACGACGGGTGTCATCGTCCAACCACTCCGTTACTTTGCCTGCCGAGTCGACACGCCGGGGAAAATACGGTAGCCGAGCTCGATAAGTGGCTGGGTGTTCCGCTCACCCTCGTGGCACGCCTCTTCGAGCAACTCGAACTTCACGTCGGGAATTCGTCTGATTGGAAAGGCGATCGTCCAGGGCCTCGTGTAGACATTCGGATCCTCGATCGTCGCTTGGTAATGAATCGTATCCCGGTCGATCAACGTGAACCGTTCGACCACGCGGGCCGCATCACTGTAGAAATTTCCCGCTTGATCGAGCCAGGGTTTGGCATTCTGATTGGTCACGTCAACCACCAACGTCGTTCCGTCCCATCGCCCTCGCGAATCCCCTTGCCAGAGCGTGATGTTCTCGCCGACGTGCGGACGCCCGTTCGTTGGAATGATGCGATAGGCGTGAGCTCGTTCGAACAGCATCACCACAAATTCTGGAGACTGACGAATCTCGATTTGTGTCGGAACATACATCGATCGTGGGACACCGGACAAGAAGCATGGCACGTTGGGTTCGACGAACTTTTGACGGTGTTCTTCGGGGCGGTTCCTCGCCCACGATTGGTAGGGAACTTTGCCGTCCGGAGGATCCACGATCAGACTCTCGCCTCCCGCATCGTCCAGCGTCTTGGGATGTTGTTCGATATTTTCGGTACCGGACGGAAGACCTCGCCAAAACCCCTGCAGATCAGGTCGGCCGTCAGGTGTGCGGGGTGGCGTGAATGTTTTTGCTTTGGCCAGCGCACACACATGAAATCGTGCGGGCTCTGCCGGACACCCGCCTTCGGCAGGCGGACGCTGCGTCTGGGCGGCAGTTCCCAACGCCACCGCTGCGACTGCCACCGCGGTGAAAGCGGTGAAAAAGGGTGTACGGGTCCGCGACTCATTTGACATTCGTGTCAGCCCCTTCTCTTGCATAGGCGTAGCATTCGAATTCCAGGAGTTGCGAGCGTGCTTCCAGACGACGATAAAGGGGCATGCTCATTTTCCAGGGGCGCGTGAATACCTTCGGGTCTTCTAGCGTGACCTCGTAGAGCAGGTGGTCGGTGTCCGTACGCGTATAGCGCTCAATCACGTGCAACGCCTCACTGTGAAAATTTCCGGCCCGGTCCAGCCACGTCTGGTCGGTGAAATGAATGACGTCGACGACAAGCGTATCGCCCTCCCAGCGGCCCCGCGAGTCCCCCAACCACAAATCGAGGGGACCCTTCGGATGCGGACTCCCATCCAGATAGATCACTCGAGTCGCATGCAGATACTCGTAAAGGATCACGACCCGATCGGAAAACTGAAAAATCTGAAAGGGATAGGGCATGTAGGTAATGCGCGGGACTCCCGGAAGGTAACAGTTCGCCTCGGGGTCGCCGGTCATGCGGTTTTCGTAGTTCTGCTTCTTCTTGATCAACGCCTCCGGCTGATACGGGATCGTTCCGCCTTCCACAACGCCCTGCCCGGCTGGCATACCAAACCGCGGAGGCAGCCCGGGGAAAAGTTGCGCCGGATGGTCCTGTATATCCCAAGCTGCCGAATTCAATACCTGCCAGACGCCCTGTAGATCGGGCTGTCCGTGTTGGGTTCGTGACGGTCTCGTTGCCGGATCCGCCTCATCGGGCCTTTGAGCCAGCGTGAGAGCGGGTATCGCGATCGTCAACGTGGTCACCAATACGGTGCCGACAAGTCCCACGTTTCTCATGGCCATCAGCGGCGCTCCTTCATCACGGCGGGAAGACATCTCCAGGATCTGCGTTCCAATCCTACGTCAGCTCCTCTCCGGCCGATGAGGTTCTGCTTTGGGGAGCAAGCCCCGTGCCTCACGTTCCTGAACCTCTCTGCAACCAATCGTCGGTCGAGACCAAGGCTCGACGGGAACCTCCCGATCCCCCGCGCAAAATTTCGAACGGCTGCGAACTTTTTCGGATGGGGCGGTCCGGCGATCAAAACCAGGCGCTGCTCACGCGTCGGATATGCCCCATTACACGAAGCTCCCCATAGCACAACCTTTGCACGCGCCTTCCACCAGGGGTATTTATGCTGATCGGATCATTCGTTTCGTTCGCGGCTTTGGCGACGGCGGCTCTCGTGTTTTTCACGATTGCCAAGCTGATCGGCGGCTTGGGAAACAAGGGCTTGTAAGGACTGACTCGAGGGCAGAGGTGCCAAATGGCAAAACTCACAGCCGTTCAAACCGCGCCGAACTGTCGATGGGTTCGACTTGATTATCGGTTCCTCGGCATCAGGCTGCCTGCCGAGACGATTAGTCCCTGGCGTTGCGTTCGGCCGTATCAGACGCCGCGTAATGTGACTGACGAGGAATGCGCAGCATGCGAATTCTTTGAAGCCGAAGAGAACGCTGAAAATTGAGCCGCGTGCTTCGAGCGCTCAGGGTTCGTTGGTGTGCGCCGCTTGGCGCGGCGAGGAAGGTCGCCATGAAGGTCGAGAACGTGATGCATGCCAGGCCCGCGTTTTGTTCCGCGGATGCCACCCTGTCCGCCGTGGTGGCGAAGATGCGCGACTCCCACGGCGGATTCGTTCCGATTGTCGATGCCGCAGGCCGCGCGGTCGGGGTTGTGACCGCCCGTGACGTTGCCCTGGCGTTGGCGGAGGAGGATTGCCGCCCGTCGGAGGTTCGAGCGGCCGGGGCGATGACCATGCCAGCCATTACCTGCAAGGTCACCGATACTGTCGCCCGTGCGCTGCAGCAAATGGCAGCCGCACGGGTGAGACGACTCGTCGTTGTTGACGAGGCCGGCGCGCTGAGAGGTGTGTTGTCGCTCCGTGACGTGGTGCCAGTTGCGCAGGGCGTGCGAGCGGGTGTGGACCGCGTCTCGTACGAACAGATTATGGAAACGTTGAACGGCATCTACGCCCCGTGAGGGCACGCGGCCGGAACAATCTTTGCTCTGGCTCCCGGCGGAGGCACTTATGACGCAAGCGGGTATCGAGATAGACACGAAACTCGCGCAGTTTCGCGACCGCCTCGACCAGGAGCCGAAACCTGCGCTGGGAAATATTCCCGCCGATGGGAGAAAAACTCTGGTCTGGCGCCTCGACTTGGAGCCGCGACACCTGGTTGCGGAGGGGCGCGCCTATGTGAGCGCGCTCGCGCACGGCCGCGAATAGCGTCGCGAGGGCCGAGGACCAAACGGAGGGAGCGAGCGTGATTCATCGTCACTGCGATCTTCTAGCGGAGCGCACTGCAGACGAACTGACCCTCGAGACAGTCCGTGCGCCGTGGACGTGCAAGAGCGGCGAAACAGTATGGCCGAGCGGTATGCCTCCACGGTTTGTCTGGCAGTCACGTTGGTTGTGCTCACGAAATCCACAGGTCGAACACCTCGGCCCCGGAGATTGCCGACGATGCCGGCACTGGGAGCTTGACCCGGCCGTATGAAGAAACCATATCGATTGCTCAGCGCCCTCGTGGGCGTGCTGCTTCCCGTCACTTGGATGCTCGCGGGGTCGCGCCCGCTGGCCGCACAGGCAAGCGATCACCGGGCCTGGCTCGATCCCATCGCTCGCCTGGCGCGGCAAATCGAGCGTGGCGAGGCGCACCTCGAGTTTCGCCCTGGGTCCGGGTATCTGACCAGCCTGCTCGAACGCCTCGATGTCGGTGTGGATTCGCAGGTCCTGGTCTTTTCAAAGACGAGCTTCCAGCAGGCGTTCATTTCGCCCCAAAATCCTCGCGCGATCTACTTCAACGACGCTGTGGCGGTTGGCACGGTGCCGGGCGGCGACGTGTTGGAACTGACGGCGCTGGATCCCGTGCGCGGGGTGGCCTTCTACACGCTTTCGGCCGGCAAAGCCGAGAAACCCAAATTCGAGCGTCGGGGCGTCGAATGTATGTTCTGTCATGGACCGGGCAATCATGGAGCTCCCGCTCTGGTGGTCGCGTCAGTGTTCCCTGATGCCGAGGGACTTCCGGCATTCACGACCAACCTGTTCCGCGGAACCGATCATCGCACGCCGTTCAATGAGCGGTGGGGCGGTTGGTACGTCACGGGTACACATGGTTCGCAACGACACCTCGGCAACGCGATTGCGCCGGATCCCCTTCGTCCGGTCGACCTCCAGGAGGCGGACAACCAGAACCTCACGACACTGGCCCACAAGTTCGACACCACTCGTTACCTGACGCCATTCAGCGACATCGTCGCCCTCATGGTGCTCGAGCATCAGAGCGGGATGACGAACCTCATCAACAGCGTCAGCGCCAGATATCGTCGAGCCGAGCTTCAGGGGTTTGTTGGCGATGCCGCTTGGAAAACCCTTGATCCTGCGATCGAGGAGCTGGTGACCTACATGGTGTTTGCCGACGAAGCAAGGCTGGAAGAGCCCGTTCAGGGGACATCGACGTTTACGACGATGTTTCCGCAGCGCGGTCCGCGCGACGCGCGCGGCCGGTCGCTCCGCGACTTCGACTTGCGAACGCGCGTGTTTCGCTACCCGCTGTCTTACATGATCTACAGCGAGATCTTCGATCGCATGCCGTCGCGCGTCAAAGAACGCGTCTACCAGCGTCTGTACGATGTGCTGACGGGCCATGATTCGAGCGGACCCTTTGCTGCGATCTCCAGCGACGCCCGTCGTGCTGCACTCGACATCGTCCGCAACACGAAAGCGAACCTGCCCCCGTTCTTTTGGGACGACAGGCCGGAAACCGCGAAGTGACGTTGCAGAGCGGCCGGAGATGTGACGCCCGCCTGCGCTGTAGCGAATGTCACCGTTGTAGGAGCTCGAAGCTGGAGAGAGGAGGGCTGAGATGAACCGCGTGTGTTGTCTGACAGGGCTCGTAATAATGACTATCGCCTGTAACCGGGCACCTTCACCGGATTCGGCGGCACCCGCGGCGGCTCCGCCAGCCACGCAAGCCTACGGGACCCTTGCGCAGGTGATGCGCGGCATCCCGTTTCCCCACTCGAACATCATTTTCGATACTCAGGAGCAGGACCCTGCCGCGCCGAAGAAGCCCAACGAGGGTGGAGGTGGGGCGACGGACGTGTACGCCAATGTCTATTCAGGATGGCAGGCGGTTGAGAACAGCGCGATGGCTCTCTCCGAGACCGCCAACCTCATCATGATTCCGGGCCGGCTGTGTGAGAACGGCCTGCCTGTCCCGATCGAGCGAGAGGACTACCGGAAGGCCGCACAGGGCCTTGCGGATGCAGGACGGGCCGCCTATAAGGCCGCGCAATCCAAGAACCTGGACGCGATGGTCGAAGTCAGCGGGACCGTCGCCGATGCGTGTGCCGCGTGCCACGAAGTGTATCGGGACAAGCCGCAAGGGAAGCAACGCTGCATTCCTTGATAGGAGACTTGACATGGGGGCGTCGTCACGATGCCTTGCTTTACGATGCCGCGGCCCTTTCCCGTGACAACATCTAGCAGCGTGAAATAGTCGAAGAAGTCGCCTCCTCGCGTCTGAAAAAGGGTGACGCGCGGCAAATCGTCAAGCCAACTGCGG
>DATBJG010000338.1:0-17999 GCA_036556585.1 Vicinamibacterales bacterium | reverse complement strand
AGCCGTCAGCCTCGGCATATAATGCTTCGCGGTGCAACGACGCACCTCGAAACGTGGGAGTGCGACATGGCGGACGTGCCCAAGGACGACGCGACCAAAGCAAAACTCGATGCCCTCATTGGCGGACTCGAAATGGCAACGGGCGAGATGCTCTTTCGCGATAAAACCCTCCTCTCACTCATCACAAAAATGCGTCAGGATCTGTTTGCCCTCAGAGCGGTGCTCGGTATTGAGCGGCCTCACTGAGAGTACCTTTCCGAACTCCACGCAGTTTGAGAAATTCGACTCGCAGTTTTGTCAGAAACTGACCCAAGTGTGCCAATTCGGCACAAGTCCCAGCTCTAGCGTTTGAGGCGCCTTCATTTGTGCCAGCACCTGTAGGTCGAAGACTGACCTGGACATACCGGAACAATTGCGCGCTGTGGCACGCCGTGTGCTGTTCCAACATGGCAACGGTCACCCGTGCATTCGTGCGGTGACTTCGGTCTCAGTCTTGTGAGGTGCTTGCATGAAACGTCTCGCGTCGTGGAGTCTCGTCCTTTGCTTCCTCATGGCGGCGTCGGCTCGGGCCGCTGCGCAGGGTGAACAAACCGGCCTCGTCACTGGCCGCGTGACGACGAGTGCCGATGGCCAGGCGCTGGCGGGTGTCACTGTTACTGTCAGCTCACCAGCGCTCCTCGGTGTTCGCACGACAACGAGCGACATCAATGGCGTCTATCTCGTGAGAAACCTGCCGCCTGGTGAGTACACCATGGCATTCGAATTGGCGGGGCTGTCCAGGCAGCAGAAAGTGGCGCGCGTGCCCCTCGGTGGAACCGCGACGGTCGACACAGGCATGACCATCGTGGTCGAAGAGACAGTTCAGGTCACCGCCGTCGCCCAGCCGGCATTGCTACAGCCCAGGACGTCGCAGAATTTCGTCCAGTCCGAAACCGTGGTCCTTCCGGTCGGCCGCAGTCCGTTTCTGATTGCCGATCTGGCGGCCGGGTTGACCGATAACACACCCAACGCCAACCAGGTCACCGTGTCGGGTGGATTTGCCTACGACAACGTCTGGCTCATCAACGGTGTCGATGTGAACGACAACGTGCTCGGGTCGTCGAACAACCTGTTTGTCGAGGAAGCCATCGGCGAGGTGCAAGTTCTCACGTCCGGAATCTCGGCCGAGTATGGGCGATTCTCCGGCGGCGTGGTCAACGTCATTACACGATCGGGCGGGAACAGCTTCTCCGGTGGATTCCGCCTGAATCTGAGCAACCCGGCCTGGAGCGTCGAAACGCCGTTCGAGACCACCCAGCGGGTCGGCAAGTTGTCCAAGGTTCACGAAGGCATCATCGGTGGACCACTCGTGAAAGATCAGCTCTGGTTCTTTGGTGCGGGACGATGGGAACGCAGCAGCACGCAAGGGGCCTTCCCGCAAACGGCGGCACCGCTCGTGACGGAAACCGACAACAATCGATACGAGCTGAAACTGACGGGGTCAGTCAGTCCCGGCCACACGCTACGGGGATCGTTCGTGGACAACGACCTCACCACTGGCCAAGCGTCTCTGCCGTTCAGTATCGATCCGCGCGCGTACGTGCATCCGCATACGCCCAATCGGTTGTTTGTGGCGAACTACGCTGGCGTCGTGGGTACACGTCTGCTCGCGACGGCGCAGTACTCGCAGAAACACTGGGGCGTCCGTAACAACGGCAACACGAGCACCAATATCGTGGACTCGCCGTTCCTCACGCGGACCGGCACGATGTATCAGTACAACGCGCCATATTTCGATTCGACGGACCCCGAAGATCGTAACAACCGTCAGACGACTGCCAGCCTCGCGTACTTCGTGTCAACACCCGGCCTCGGCAGTCACGACGTCAAAGGTGGCATCGAGCAGTTCACGTCAACCCGCGTCGGCGGAAACTCGCAAACCTCGACCGGTTACGTGTTTCTCGCGGACTTTGCGGTTGGACCAGCCGGCGCACCGGTTCTTGATGCCAACGGCCGGATCATCCCGCGGTTCGTGCCCGGGTCCACGCGGTTGCAGACCTGGATGCCGGTTCGCGGAGCACAGATTGACGTGTCGACGACATCGCTGTACCTGCAGGATCGGATCACGGCGGGACGCCATCTGTCATTCGACCTGGGATTCCGCTACGAACATGTCACGAGCGACGCTACGGCGGTCAGTAACGGCATCGAGGTCAACACGATCGTGCCGCGGCTCGGCGCGAGCTACGACCCTGTTGGGGATGGCCGCATGGCGATGTATGCCACCTACGGCCACTATGCCGGAAAGTACAGCGACGTTCAGTTCGCCCGCAATTCAAACGTCGGCAACGCCGACCGGTATACGACGACCTATACCGGACCGGCTGGACAAGGGCTCGATTTCGCGCCCGGTTTCTCCCCGGCAAACTACTCGGTGCTCGTCAGCGGCACATTCCCGCGGGACAACGTGCGGTTTGCCGATGATCTGTCTTCGCCGCTGACCAGGGAATTTACGCTCGGCATCGGCCGTCAACTGACGAAGAAGGCGCACGCGCGTGTCACGTACGTTCGGCGGGATGCCACAAATCTCGTCGAGGACGTCATTCGCATCGAGAACGGCAAGACGACAGTCGTCCGCGACGGCGCCACGTTCGGAACCTTCGACAACATTGTCTGGGAGAACAGCAACGCGCCAACGCGCCAATACCAGGGTCTCGAGATGCAGACCGGGTATCAGATCACTGACGACCTCCATATCTGGGGCGATTGGACGATCCAGCTCCAGAATGACGGGACGTTCGAGGGTGAGGGCGCGAGCACGCCGGCTATCGGATCGCCGGAGGGGGACTATCCCGAACTGCTCGTGGCGGGCCGCAACTTCCCGAGCGGGCGCCTCGACGACTTCCAGCGTCATCGGGTGCGCCTGTGGGGCGTCTATCGGCTCGGGTTGAACCGGTACGGCAGCGTTGACATCGCACCGCTCTGGCGCGTCAACTCGGGTCGAACCTACAGCCTCGTGGCAAACGGCGCCGCCTTGAGTGCAATTCAGCTGTCGCACAATCCCGGTTACGCAGGGGTCCCAACGCAACAACTGTTCTTTGACGAGCGGGGCTCGGAAGCCTTCGAGGGTTACGGGTTGTTCGACGTGGCGCTTACCTATAGCGTCCCGGTCTGGCAGACGCTCGCTCCATGGATGAAGTTCGAGGTGCTCAACACCTTCAACAACCAGAAGCTGATTTCATGGGATACGACCGTCGCGCCGGACAACGCGGGACCAAAGGATGAGAACGGACTCGCACTCAACTACGTTCAGGGGGCGCGCTTCGGACAGGCCGTCCGCCCCGCCGACTATCCGCGTCCACGCCCCGGGATCGACGGTGGCCGCACGTTCCTGATGTCGATGGGCGTACGGTTTTAGTGGCAGGGTGAAAAAGGGGTCGGGAGTCTTTTTTGAGCGACTTCCCCAAGAAAGACTCCCGACCCCTTTTTCACCCCCTGGCCACTCACCACCGATCATGCTAACGTCAAGGCCGTGTCTCACGCTGCCTTGCGTCATACATGGACGCTCGACGAGATCGAAGGAATCTATGCGCTTCCCCTGCCGGATCTCATCGTTGAGGCTCAGACGGCGCACCGCGCCTGGCAATCGCCTCACGATGTGCAGGGTTGTGCGCTCCTGAGCATCAAGACTGGTGGTTGTCCCGAAGACTGCGCCTACTGCCCCCAATCTGCCCACTACCACACCCAGGTGAAAGCCGAGCGGCTTGTCTCCGTTGCCGAAACACTCGCAGCGGCCGAATCAGCTCGGGCTCAGGGAGCCACACGCTTTTGCATGGGCGCCGCTTGGCGCGACGTACCGGCCGGCCCGGATTTCGAGGCCGTGCTTGCCATGGTACGCGGCGTTCGCGCACTCGGAATGGAGGCGTGCTGCACCCTGGGTATGTTGAACGCACGGCAAGCCCTGGCACTTGCGGAGGCGGGCCTGACCGCTTACAACCACAATCTCGACACGTCACCCGAGTTTTACGATCAGATCATCACGACCAGAACGTATCAGGATCGTCTCGAGACATTGGCCCACGTTCGGCGCGCAGGCATTTCCGTGTGTTGTGGCGGCATCGTCGGAATGGGCGAATCACGACGTGATCGCTGCCGCCTACTCCAGCAGCTGGCAACGCAACAGCCCCATCCTGAAAGTGTTCCCATCAACCTGCTGATGCGCGTGGAAGGCACGCCACTTGCCGATGAGCCTTCGCTTGACGTCCTGGAGCTCGTCCGCACGATTGCCACCGCGCGAATTACGATGCCTCGAGCCATGGTACGGCTGAGCGCCGGGCGTACATCACTCTCCGATGAGGCGCAAGCTCTGTGTTTCGTGGCAGGGGCAAACTCAGTGTTTCTGGGCCCGCGGCTCCTGACCGCGCCCAATCCCGGCCTGGATGACGACTCACGGCTGTTCGAACGGCTTGGGCTTCGATTGAGCTCTCCTGATCAAATGCCGACCGCACAAGGGCGCGACGGCTGAGTTGTCATCGTTCATGAGATGTCCCTTCCAAAGCTCGAAAGGCGAATCGCAGAACGCCTGGCCGCGATCGAGCGCGCGGACCTGCGCCGAACGCTGATCCCTCCGACCGGGATCGACCTTTCATCAAACGACTACCTTGGGCTCGCCAACGATCCGCGCGTGGTGGAACGCCTGATTTCCGCCGCCCGCCGGGAAGGTTGCGGAGCAACGGGTTCTCGCCTCCTTCGCGGGCACCGCGACGTGTTCGCTCGGGTCGAACGTCAGTTCGCCCGCTTCAAGAAGAGCGATGCGTCCGTCTTTTTCAGTTCTGGCTATCTTGCCAACATCGGTGTCCTTAGTACCTTTCTCGAGCCTGAGGATGTCGTGTTTTCCGACGCGCTCAACCATGCCAGCCTCATTGACGGCATCCGGCTCTCCAAAGGGCGACGCGTCGTGTTCCCGCATCGCGACGTTGACACATTGTCCCGACTCCTCGCATCCGAGAACAGTCCCGGTCTGAAGTTCGTCGTGACCGAGTCGCTATTCAGTATGGATGGCGATCGCGCTCCGCTCACTGAATATGCGGCGCTCTGTCGTCGTTCGGACGCCGCACTGATTGTTGACGAAGCGCACGCAGTAGGGGTGTACGGCAACCAGGGAGCGGGGTTGATTGAGGAAGCCGGCATCAAGGATTCAGTGTTCCTCTCAATCAACACGGCCGGAAAAGCCCTTGGCGTTGCCGGAGCGTTTGTTGCCGGGTCGAGCTGGGCGATCGACTATCTGATTCAGCGCGCGCGGACGCTGATTTATTCCACCGCTGCCCCTCCAAGCCTGGCGGAAGCTCTGGAGACGGCCTTGACGATTGTGGCAACCGAACCGGATCGGAGAAGCCGGGTTGTCGAGCTCGCCTCGGCGCTCAGAGCGCGACTGGCGCGTCGGGGTTTGACGCCGGCGGAAGGTGGACACATCATCCCCATCGTGCTTGGCGATGCGGCACGCAGCTCGGCAGTGGCCGCGTCGCTTGCGGACGCCGGTTTTGATGTTCGCGCGATCCGGCCACCCACCGTGCCCAAAGGTACGAGCCGCCTGCGCGTTTCCATCAATTCGCGGCTGGACGAGCCCACCCTCGAACGGTTTGCAAGCACGCTCGAGGGGGTGTTGGACCAGGTCGATCGTGCAGGCGTCGGTGCGGAGTTCAGATGAAGGGCGTGTTTGTGAGCGGCACCGACACCAATGTCGGCAAGACCGTCGTCTGCGCGGCGTTGATGCACCGCCTTCGCCCGCATACGCACGTGCGGTACTGGAAACCGGTCCAGACCGGCATCGAAGTGGATGACGATGCCGAAAGCGTCCGTGTGCTCGGCGGATGTGGAGAGGCCGAAATCGTGCCGTCAGCGATTCGGCTGCCGCGACCACTGTCGCCGCATCTGGCAGCGCGGCTGGCCGGGCGACATATTGAGTTGAGCGATCTTCTGTCACACATCAACGGGACTGATGACGGGGCGCGCTGGATAATCGAGGGAGCCGGGGGTGCGCTCGTTCCACTCAATGATCGAGAACTCATGGTGGACTTGATGGCCCGGATTGCCGCACCGGTGCTGGTGGTCGCCCGAACCACGCTTGGCACCATCAACCATACCTTGCTGACAGTTGCGGCCTTGAGAGCGCGGAAACTCGACATTGCTGGCGTCGTGATGGTTGGCGAGCCGTCTCCCGAAAACCGTGCCGCGATCGAACGATTCGGGGCCGTACCCGTGCTTGGCGAACTGCCGCGCCTCGAACGACTGACGAGCGAAGGCCTCCGTCAATGGGCGCTCGGTTCGCTCGACCCCGACCGACGACTCCTTTCATGAACGATTCTGACCGCCTGGCCTCGCGAGACCGCGCGCACGTCTGGCATCCGTACACACAGATGCAGACGGCACCCGAAGTTCTCGCGGTTACGCACGGAGAGGGCGTGTATCTCTACACCGATGACGGCCGTCGGATTCTCGATGGCATCTCCTCGTGGTGGGTCAACATTCACGGTCACAGCCATCCAAAGCTCAATGAGGCACTTGCGACTCAGGCTCGCCGGCTGGAACACGTCATCTTTGCCGGTTTTACGCACGCTCCCGCCGTCGAGCTCGCCGAGCGGCTGGTCTCCGCGATTGGGCCCCCCTTGACACACGTTTTTTACTCCGATGATGGCTCAACGGCCGTCGAAGCGTCATTGAAGATGGCGTATCAATACTGGCAGCTGGTCGGCCAGCCACATCGACGCCATTTCCTGGCAATCAGGCACGGATATCACGGCGACACGGTCGGAGCCATGTCAGTGAGCGAGGCATCGCCGTTTACGGCTCCTTTTGGTCCCCTTTTGTTCGACGCCGGTCGTGCGCACAGCCCCTATTGCGCGCGGTGCCCGCTGGGCCTCTCCCGGCCGGCGTGTCAGATTGCTTGTCTGGCAGATCTCGACCGTTTATTGACCGAATATCGGGGTCGCGTTGCAGCCGTCATTGTCGAACCCATGTTGCAGGCAGCCGGAGGCATGATCGTCTGGCCGCGCGAGTTCCTCTCGGGCGTCCGCACCCTGTGCACTACGCATCAGACGTTGCTCATTGCCGATGAGGTCATGACCGGATTCGGCAGGACGGGACGCATGTTTGCGTGCGAGCACGGTCCGATTCAGCCCGACATCATGTGTCTGTCGAAGGCACTGACGGCTGGCTATCTGCCGCTCGGAGCCACCGTCTGTACCGATGCAATTTTCGATGCTTTTCTGGGAGATCGGCGGAAGACGTTCTTTCACGGCCACTCGTTCACTGCCAACCCACTGGCTTGTGCCGTGGCGGTCGCCAGCCTCGATTTGTTTCGGACCGAGGCGGTGCTCGAGCGCGTGACGGCGCTCGAAGCCCTTTTCCGGACCCGGCTCCAGCCGCTCCGTCACCTTCCGGGCGTGGCCGACGTGCGGGTCATTGGCGGTGTCGGCATTCTCGAGCTGGACGTTTCTGAAGGCGACCCGGGATATCTGGCGAACGTGGGACCTGCTCTCGCCCGTCAGTTTCTCTCCAGGAACCTGCTCCTCCGCCCGCTCGGAAACGTGCTCTATTTCATGCCCCCGTACGTGATTACAGACGAAGAGGCGAACTGGGCACTCGACCAGATTTCAGACGTGGTCGGCGCCCTGTCAGATCTTCCGGCGCAATCTGAAGTTCGTTGACACCTGCGACCAAACGCTGGAATCAGGTATACTCTCTCCCCTTCACCAGGAGGATCGCTATGGCGAAGCGCAAGAAGAAGGCCGCGCGGGCCGGTCGAAAGAAGGCAGCGCCCAAGCGGAAGGCGGCGAAGAAGAAGTCGGCTAAGGCGAAGAAAGCCTCGAGCAAGTCGTCGCGATCGGCCAAACGTGCACGGAAACCGGCCCGGAAGGCACCGCGTCTGGCGGCACCGGTGGCCCCGCGCATGTCCGGAACGGCGGCGGACGAGACGGCCATGGAAGCTGAATTGCTCCCCGAACTCGAGGGCGACACCGACCGGATGGAGTTTCCCTGAGCCTCATTTCAGCGCAGCCCGCACTCTGAGATCCGCGTCGAGCTCGACGTGCGGGCTGGTCTGAAGTTCTTCCGGGAATACGCTCGATTCAGTCACTATGCATCCTGAACTGCTGCAAGGCCTGAACGAACATCTGACACTGGAATTTCGCGCTTCGCATGAATACCTGGCGATGTCTGCCTGGCTCGCCGAACACGACCTTCCTGGTTTCGCGACGTGGATGCGCAAACAGTCCAGCGACGAACTCATGCACGCGCAGAAGGTGATCGACCACCTTGTCGAGCGCGATCAAAAAGTCGTCCTGCCGGCCATTGCGCAGCCGCCCTCCGAGTGGCAAACAGCCGAAGCGCTCGTCGCACACGTGCTCCAGAACGAACAGCAGGTGACGGCGTCCATTGCGGTCTTGTACGAGCTGGCCGAGCGACTGCGCGATCGGGCCGCTCAGGTGATGCTGCAGTGGTTCGTCACCGAACAAATGGAAGAGGAAGCCAGCGCACGAGCCATCTTGGGGCGCCTCAAGCTCGCGGGTTCCACCGGACTCGGGCTCTTGCTCATCGATCAGGAGCTGGCGGCCGGCAAGCTTCCCGGAATTCCAACGGTCTCCGGACAACCGCCCGCCTGAGGGAGTTGTCAGGTGTCAGTCGACAGTTTTCAAGCAGGACTGACTACCACGGACAACTGAAAACTGACAACTGAAGACTGGAGGCGTCAGAGCTTTGGCAGCTCGTCGGTCGAGTCTGGCCAATAGGCGCGCGTCAAGTAATCGAGCGCGAGCGCCAATCCTTGTCGATGGGGCATCGTCAGGACTAGCGGTATTGCCAGTGCAAAAAAGAAGAGGAGCGCGGTGGGCCACGACTGCACGCGAAACCCGAAGTAGATCAGCACGATGGCCGCCGCAATCGGGATCCTGTCGCTGACCACCCAGAACGCCCAGATATCACCACGGTTCGGCTGATACACGAGCCCGCACACCGGACATCGATCGAGAAACACGATCCATCGTCGAAAGAGCGGGCCACGCCCGCAGTGCGGGCACTTCTTGCTCAGCCCGCGCTTGAGCACGACCCACTTATTCGGTCGACTTGACAAGGTCAAAGGTCAAAGGGCAAGGGTCAAAGGTAGGGTGTCAAGGTACGCTCAAGGTACCTTTGACCTTTGCCCTTTAACCTTTGACCTAGTTTTAGAGACTCACCGTCCCCCGGAATGAGATTGGTACAGTGTAGAAACTGTGAGCTCGCGGATCCGATAATTTGTTGTACGCGACCTTGACCGCAAATTGAAAGCCGAGGGGTCCGAAGTTGATCCCGGCACCCGCCTCGCCCAGGTATCGATCGCCAGGGCCGCGTTCTCCGCTCAGCTTACCGAATCCCGCAAGAAAGAACGAATGAGCCCCCAATCCCCAACCCCGCTGCCGATCGGACACGATGACGCCAATGGCAAAGTCCTTCGAGCTGCCGTCGGTCAACAGGTACAACTCGGAACCCGAGGGGCTTCTGATCTCGAAACGCGTGACGGGAAGGGTTTCGTAGGAGTACCTGAGCATGAGCGAAGCACCGTTACCCGCTCCGAGCGGATAGCCGGCCACACTCCAGCCACGGATTTGGCGGTTCAGTTCGAAGATGTCGACCGTGGTTCGCCCGTCTGCCGAACTGAATTCGGGCCCGACTTGTCTCTCGCCAAGCTCGACGCCCGTAAGCTCTTCGAGCGGGTGTTCCTTGAAATGCACAGGACGGCTGTGGGCTCGATCAATGGTGAACGTCACCCACTGTTTTCGCGGGGCAGCCGGATCGCTCTGTGCGAATGCCGTTGCGGGAATGGTCGACAGGAACGAACACACGAAGACGAACGCCCACAGACAGAATCTGGTTTGCAAGTGCACGCCTTTTCAGAGGGGCCCGACTGGCGCCGAGGGGGGAAGCTCAGAACCTGAACAGGCGGTTGATTTTGACGATCAGCGACCGGTTCGCGAGTTCCGGGAACCGGGGACCGAATGTGTCCCGCTCTTCGTTGTATACCACAAAGAACTCGCTGCCCGGCTGGTATTCCCAGCGGAGTCGGACGTTGGCCGACACGATATGGTTTCCTGAGTTGAACTGCACGAGCGCGCTCGTGAACATCCGTGTCGTGAGCGTGTAAGTAACGCGCGACCCCAGCAGCTGCGTGGTAAACGCACCTTCCGGAAGATCGACCCAGTTGACGGAGTACGTGGGCTCGACTGAAAACTGCGGCGAGAGGTTCATCCGGCCCCGCGTCACGCTCAGGGCAGTCCGGCGGCCGCTGTAGAACGTGCCATGCTCGAACGACACGCTGCCCGACACCGGGCGCTGCTGGCCGAATGTGTAGCCAATGCGCATGCTGTCGAAGGCGTAGTCGCCAATGGGCAGTATGACGCCGGGGGCAATTTGAAAGGGCCGCGGCAGAAATTCAAAGTTGTTGCTGTATCCGATTCCGAAGCGATCGCTCGACTGAAACTCGATACCAAAATCAGCCGCCGCTTCGCGCGTCTCCAACCGGCCCGAGCCGTTCTCGATATGGACCATCGCGGCGTTCCAGGAAAACTTGCGGATCGATCCGATGTTCATCGGCCGTGGACTGAACCGGAACGCGCCGGCGGTCTTCCGCATGTCATCGCGTCGGACGAACCCCACTTCCGGCATGAAGTTGTCACCGACAACGAGCCGCTCCACTTGCACGCCATAGCGATCGCCCGAGTAGTCGAGCTGAGCGCGATAGCTGATGTCGTCCCCTGACACGCCGTCACTTTTCGTCTGGGCCCAATAAGTGTTGATGGCCAGATTGTCGAAGAACGCAAACGTGCCGTCGGCGCCGTACGCGAGATTGCGTCCTCTCCCATCAGGAGTGATCGATCGACCTGTGTAGAGCAGCCCGATACTGCTGCGACGCAGAATGTCACGCTTGACGCGCACAACCGAGAAGTTGGTCGCCTGGGTACGCGACACGACCTCATCGCCCGTGCGAATGTCCAAAAGCCCCACGCTGTATCGCCCGGCTCGTCCGGTGAGCCGCCCCCCAACGTCAATTGGTATGACGCGATTCCCGTTGAGGCCTATGCGGCGGCTATAGAACAGGACTGGCGTATCGCCAGACGCCCCGCCGAATCCGAAGAGTCCCAGGTTCTCGAGAAAGAATTCGCGCTTCTCCGGAAAGAACAGGCTGAACCGCGTCAGGTTGATCTGCTGCTCGTCAGCCTCCACTTGTGCGAAGTCGGTGTTGTACGTGAAATCGGCCGTGAGGTTCTGCGTGACCCCGTACTTGACGTCCAAACCGACATCGCCGTCCACATCATTCGAAATCTGCGGAATGACGAGCCGGTCGGTCGTCACATCCGACACCACGTATGGTTTGATTTCGATGTTCTTCGACCCGGGCGGCGCCTCGAGGCCGACGAGCGTGGCTGCCAGCGATGCCTGAAAGATGCCGCGATCCCCGAGCGCATTTGGTATGGGCGTGAGAAAGGAGGTCTCGTTCTTCCATCGATTGCCGCGGCGAACGTTGAACCCCCAGATCTGCGCCCGTCCTGCCCGGTATCTGAGTGACTTGAACGGGATGGCCGCCTCGATCGTCCATCCTCCTTCGAACCGTCCAGGCTCGAGATCCCAGATGGGATTCCAGTCACCGTTGAACTGTCGCTCGTTGGTCACCTGGCCATCGAGCCGTCCGCCGATCGGGTTGAACTCGAAGAGCACGGAGTTTCGGCGGTCGTAGAAGGTGTCGAACATGAAGGCAATGTGATCGTTGCCTTGAAAGATCGCGTAGTTGTCGCGACGCATCTCGTTGGCCACGAGCCGCTCAGGATGCGTCTCCCAGCATCGAAACGACACGTAGATGTTGTCGCGATCGAAGGACACCCACACCTCGGTCCGCTCCGTTGCCGGCACGCCTTCCTGCGGCTCGACCTGAATGAAGTCTGAGATGGGCGGAACCGTCGAATAGAGCGGTTCTTCGAGGCGACCGTCAATCCGCAGCGGGGCGGAAAGTCTCACCACGCGGACCGTCACGCGGCCCGACGGATCCCGTGAGACGACCTCCGGAGGAACCGGTGCGGGGGCGCCGTCGAACGCAAATGGAAGTTCGATCGGCAGGATCGGTACCGAGACCGAGCCCGCGGGGGAATTCGACTGCCCCGCGGCCACAGCCGGGACGAGACACGCAGCAAGCAGAAACGCCGCACCGCGCATAGTTGGGCTCTGGGCTTTCGACGCTCGGGCCTCGGAGGTCTCTCGAGAGCCGAGAGCCGAACGCCGAGAGCCTGCATTAGAACAGGCCCACCACCTTACCGTCGGCGGTCAGGTCGATTTGTTCGGCCGACGGCACTTTCGGCAGGCCCGGCATGGTCATGATTTCGCCGCAGATCATGACGATAAACTCGGCCCCGGCCGCGAGACGCACCTCGCGGATGTTGAGAACGTGCCCGCTCGGAGCGCCTCGGAGGTTCGGATCGGTTGAAAACGAATACTGGGTCTTGGCGGCGCAGATCGGGTAATGTCCGTAACCGCTTTCCTGCAGTTTCTTGATCTGGCTCCTGATCCTGGTATCGGCGGTGACTTCGCTGGCGCCATAGATCTTGGTGGCCACCGTCTTCATTTTTTCCCATAGTGGCATCGCATCGTCGTACACGAACCTGAAATCGGCCGGCACTCGTTCGATGAGCTCGACGACCGCGCGTGCGACTTCCTCGGCACCTTTGCCACCATCGGCAAAATGCGTGGCCAGGATGACCGGCGCTTCGTGGTGCGCCATCTTCTTTTTCAGCAGGGCAATTTCGGCATCCGTGTCGTGCGCGATCTTGTTGATGGCAACCACGCACGGCAAGCCAAAGTGGTTGCGCACGTTGTTGACGTGCCGCTCGAGGTTCGCGATGCCTTTCTCCAGGGCGGGAAGATTCTCGATCGAAATCTCTTTCAGATCAGCGCCTCCGTGGTACTTCAGCGCCCGGATCGTGGCAACGATGACCACCGCAGACGGCCTGATCCCGGACTTGCGGCATTTGATGTCGATGAACTTCTCGGCGCCAAGATCGGCGCCAAATCCTGCCTCCGTGACCACGTAGTCGGCCAACTTCAGCGCTGTGGTGGTGGCAATGACGGAGTTACAACCATGTGCAATGTTTGCGAACGGACCACCGTGAATGAACGCGGGATTGTTCTCGAGCGTCTGCACCAGGTTTGGCGCCAGCGCGTTCTTCAGCAAGACGGTCATGGCGCCCTGAACCTTGAGGTCGCTGACTCGAACCGGCTTCTGCTCGCGCGTGTAGGCGACCACCATGTTCCCGAGCCGATGCTTGAGATCTGCCAGCGAGGTCGCAAGACAGAAGACGGCCATGACCTCCGAGGCGACAACAATGTCGAAGCCGTCCTCACGCGGGTACCCGTTGCCCGTCCCACCAAGTCCGACGACGATGTCGCGCAGCGCGCGGTCGTTCATATCCACCACGCGACGCCACGTAATGCGGCGCACATCGATCCCCAGCGCATTGCCGTGGTGGAGATGATTGTCAATCGTGGCCGCAAGCAGATTATTGGCAAGCGCGATGGCGTTGAAGTCGCCGGTAAAGTGCAGGTTGATGTCTTCCATGGGCACGACCTGCGCATGCCCGCCACCTGCCGCGCCGCCCTTCATCCCAAACACCGGACCAAGGCTCGGCTCGCGCAGACAGATGAGGGTCTTCTTGCCAATCCTGTTGAGCGCATCCCCCAGACCGACCGTGGTCGTCGTCTTCCCCTCCCCCGCCGGTGTCGGGGACACCGCGGTGACGAGGATCAGCTTGCCGTCGGGGCGGCTCCTGAGACCGCTGATGAAGTCGAGCGAGACCTTGGCCTTGTAGTGGCCGTAGGGTTCGAGGTGCGCGTCCGGAATTCCCAGCTTCTCGGCAATCTTCACGATGCGCTGCAGCTTCGCCTGCTGCGCGATTTCGATGTCCGACAATGACATTCGTCAGGTCCTCCGCCCGCTACTGCTTTTCGTACACCTGCGTGCTGCTGTACTCGGTTCCGTCGAGATTGCCTTTTGTGGTAATCGTCAGCGTCTTGCCGTCGGCGGAGACCGTGCGCGTAGCGGTCTCGACGATTTTGCCACCCACCTTGCCGATGCGTTCGATGGTGTTCGCATCAACCCGCTTCACAGCCACGGTATCGAGGGCGGATCCGGCAATCGGATGGTCTTTGCCGTCGAACTTGACCGTGTACTCCACCCGAGACGTGCTGCCGTTGGCAAGCAGCGTCAGCTGCGTGTGTTTGAAGCCGTCCGGCGCACTTTCAAACGTCGCGGTTCGCCGCTGAAGGGTGTTTTCCGGGATGAATACCGACTTGCCGTAGTTCAGCACCCAGCTCCCGACGGCCGGATCGTTGGCTTGTGCAGTGGCACGACGATCCTCGACCAGATAGACCAGACCAACCAGGGCCGCGATCAGCGTCAACGGGTGTGTGCGCGTACGCATCGGCATGACGTTGCTGTCCTCCTCTACAAGAAAATCCAGCTTTCGGCGTTATCTCGCACGATCGGACATTGAATCCTCCCACGAGCTCCAGCCCGAACCCATTCCATAGGGCGCCCGCTCCAGGATGGCCTCGATCCTGCGAATCCTCCCTTTCTCAATCTTGAAGAGCTCCGCGAGTTCCCAGGTCCAAGGCGTCGTGGGACCGCCGGTGACGCGGCGCCCATCTGGAGCCTGGAAGTTCCGGGTGCTGCCGGCGGCGTGATCGAAGAACGCGAAGCTGTAGACCAGGCCTCGTTCCTGATCCACCGCCACGAACCGCCGATCGCGAATGCGCGTGACGAAGTGGATCAATCCCGACTCGAACTGTTCCCTGCACCCCCACTGGGAGGAATACGTGCTCGCCGTCTTGGGATCCGCTCGAACCTCTCCGGGACGGGGAGGGACATTGGTCGTCTGGTTACCGTTCTCGAACCGTTCGCAGTCGTCGGTAAAGGGATAAACACCTTTCCCGTCGTTCAACTGCATGCCGGAAAAGTACATGTTGGCCGTCTTGATCAGATCCTCGCGCGACATTCGCTCGGCGGCGGGAATGGTTTCGAGATAGACGGGATGCGGCTTTCCCAGCTTCTCGACGTTCTGCGCGGCCTGCTCGCTGCGGACAATGAACGTCTCGATTTCGCTGATCTGCCGGTTATCGACCTTCAGGCGCACTGCTATGAGTACGAGCGCACCCTCTTTGAGCTTGACGTTCTCTTCCCGCAGCGTTCCGATAAAGGCAACCTGGCCCGCGGTTGTGTCGCTGACAAACAATCGATAAGTTCCCTTTCCAACCATCGACCGCCACGATCCGTCGCCCAGCTCGAGCCGCTGGCCGTTTTCCGTGAATCTCACACTGCGCGCGAGCGGCAGTTGCTGGGGATCGTGCTTGATGAACGCGTCAAGAAACCGATCGACAAAACCTTCGAGGCAGGCCCGATCGCACGCGCCTCCGCCGGCCTGACCCTGACCGACCTGTCCGGCCAGCGTCAGCAACAACAGCACCACGAGCCATCCACGCAGGCACATCGATAGCAACCCCTTCACCACGGAAGCCTCCGTCAGTCGAAATGCGCGATTCTACCAAATGATCGGAAGAACCATCAGCCGGCCAAGGTGTCCTCTCGCTTGCGGCTTCCGACGATCTGCGGTCCGAACACACCAAAGATCAGCCAGGCAGCGCAGGCAACGAGCACGACGAGGATGAGCCACCGGGTCAGGCCCACGAGGAGCATCAGGTCGAACGCGGGCCATTCGAACCTGTGTTGGCGCAACTGGTCGGCCCGCTGGCCCAACCAGTGCCAGGCCGTATGAACGACGAGAGCTGAAACCAGAATGGTTCCAATGCGCTCGGCGACGACGAACCTGAACAATAGGCCGAACGCGGGGACTGCGATCAGCAGGACCAGCAACTGCCCCAGTTCCACACCAACATTGAAGGCCACGAGCGACGTGAGCAGATGTGAGCCGGCAAACTGCAGTGTTTCGCGGAGCGCGAATGAGAACCCGAATCCGTGGACCAACCCGAATCCAAACGCAATCAACCATCGCCGGTGCACCGGCGCAGACCGGCCGCCGTCGAACGACCCGACGATGTTCTCGAGCCCCATGTATACAATCGACGCGGCAATGAGCGTTTCGATCAGAGGCGGAAACCAGAGTGCGCTCGGAGCAAAATCAAATGCCGACGCAATCAGAGTGATCGAATGCGCGACGGTGAACGAGGTCACGATGACGATGAGCGGTCGGAACTGGCGAAAGGGAATGACCAGACACAGAAGGAAGAGCAGGTGATCGATTCCATCGAGGATGTGCCGGAAACCGAGCCCGACGAACCGAATGGCCGCCTGATGCCAGCGGGGATCGAGACGCGTCAGACCCGGATCCCCGTGAAAATTGAACGCGCGGACCACACCGGTGACTGGCAGGAATCGAAGCACCGTGTTGACCCGCATCCCGAAGCGCTCTAACCCAGGCTCGATCGAAAAATCTGATTGGGCCGATTGAATGGGATATTCGTAGAGGACATCCAGGACGCCCTGGTTCCAGTACAGCTCCGTCGCCGGCGGCAGTCTCTCCCCACTGATGACGTGGGCCAACGCCTGTTCGTAAGTCGCAAACGATTTGTCGGATGGCAGCGACACGCGGAAGGCCATGATGTCGGGGGGGCCCAGCCGTGTACTGCCTTCATGCACTCCGCCGAAGTCCCGGATCCAACCCCTTGCCGCCTCGCGCAGGGAATCGTCCGCGCGCGCCAAGTTCAGGTATCCCGGACCGAATCGCGGATAGTCCACGTCCACGATCGCGCCAAGCGGAACACGCATCAGCAGGCGCAGCCGTTGTCCCTCGGGTTTAATGAATGCCTGAATGGTGACGTCGGTCGGGATGTCGTGGGCGCGCAGGCTCGGCGTCAGCCCCAGGATCAGAGCACAGATACCTGCCGCCACCGCCCCGCGGCGAGTTCCGAATACCGAGCCGTTGTTTCTCCAGGCGTTCACAAGCAGAAACCTGAGGCGGAGCGCCGTGCATCCGCGTATACTGGCGCCGGCAGCAGGCCGAAAGGATGGATCTCTTGACGCGAAAACGCAACCTCTTCATCGCCGTCACGTTTGCCGTCGTCCTGGTCTCGCTCGGTCTCGGCGAGCGGCTGCTCGAACGTGCCGCTTCCGCGCAAGCGCGGAACAGTCGCCAGGCGCCACGATTCGAAGTGGATCCGCTCTGGCCGAAGCCGCTGCCAAACCACTGGCTCCTGGGATCGACCATTGGGGTCTGGGTAGACGAACAGGACCACGTCTGGATCATTCACCGCAGCTCCTCCACGCTTGGAAATAACGAGAAAGGCCTCGAACTGAATCCGCCGACCGGTGAATGCTGTGCCGGTGCTCCGCCAGTCCTTGAATTCGATGCGGCCGGGAATCTGGTCCGTCACTGGGGCGGACCAGGTCAGGGCTACGAGTGGCCCGACTCGAATCACGGCATTTTCGTCGACCACAAGGGCAATGTATGGGTCGGCGGCAACGGTGGACCAGACGCACACGTCTTGAAGTTCACCAAGGACGGCAAGTTCCTGATGCAATCGGGTCACAAAGGCCCGAGACCCGGACCCAAGAACGCCCAGGGACAGGCGACGTGGCTCGCCAATAGCAACGACCCGGTGAATTTTGGACGGGTCGCCAAGATCTTTGTCGATCCGAAAGACAACGAAGCCTATCTCTCGGACGGCTATCTGAACAAACGTGTGGCTGTCATCGACGCTGACACCGGCAAACTCAAACGCTATTGGGGTGCGTACGGCAACAAGCCCGACGACACCGATCAGGGCCCCTACAAGCCGGATGCGCCACCGCTGCAGCAATTCCGCAGCCCCGTCCATTGCGCCGACCTCGCCAACGACGGTCTGCTTTATGTGTGCGACCGCGTGAACGATCGGATCCAGGTGTTCCAGAAAGACGGGAAGTTCGTCAAAGAGGCATTCATTGCCAAGAAGAG
>DATBJG010000337.1:0-4747 GCA_036556585.1 Vicinamibacterales bacterium | reverse complement strand
GCGGTTGGTAGTCAGGCTCGCTGATGGCCAGATCGACCTCGGCGAAGCGACTGTTACCGCTGTTGTCAGAATAGAGTCGCAAATAGTCCATAAGACTGTAACTCGGGAAGACGTGGTGGGAACTCCTGACCTCTTGTTCTTCGTCTCCTGATCTCTGTTCCTCGTCTGTCTTACCTCCCGAACTCCTGTTGCAGCCGCTCGAAGCGCAGATCCTGATCATCCACCGACACTTCAAGGAACGGCAGGAACATTTCGTTCCAGCTTTGCGGTCCCCAGGTCACTTCTTGATCGGGTCCGGGATTCCTCGGGTTCTTGGTAGAGTTGTCGTAATGTGCCACGGCCGTGATCGTGCTGCGGGCGGGAATTTTCAAGGGTTTGGCAAGCTCGTAGGTGATCTGCCAGTTCGGATCGTAGCGCGGCACGCTCAGCAGGGTTTCCTCACGACCGTTCGGATACTTCACCGAGAACGTCATGTCCTTGCCGCGATAGTGCATGTGCGGCCACAGGGCGTAGAGGGTGATCGCGTCTTTCACCACGAGCGAACCTGTGATGTTCCAGTTCTCGACCCGCGGTGGGATGCTGGGGAGCGTCGTCCGTCCCCGCGCATCTGAACCGAGCTCCTTGCCCTCCACGCTCACTTTCTGATTAACCGTGAACAGGAAGGCTTCGTGATGAGCCGCTCGTTTACTGAACCAAAGGCCGATTCGCGACCGATCCTTTTCGGGTTTGCCGGTGGTGACGTAGTGCAAACCCCACACGAGATGCTGACCGGCACGCATTCGCTTCGCGATCCCGGAGGGAAACCGCTGAAATCCTCCGCCGGGTACGTAGAAGAAGAGCGGTGTGCCGAACTCCTCGCTCGAACTGGCCCGAAACGGCTTTCCATCGTCAAAGAGGGGAATGCCATCGACAACGGGCCCGTCCGGCCAGACCGGGGCTTTCCCAAGACGTGTTCCAGGCGGCAGTCCGCCAACAGTCACGCTCGAATGGTGAAGGACGCTGCGGTTGCCGGGACGAAACTCGATGGCCTCGAGGAAGACATCTTCGCGAAACGGCAGCTTGAGCCAGACGGTGAAGGTCGGCACATCGCCGTTTGCAGGGATCTCGAATTCAAACGGCAACTCGAGCACTCGGTCGGGCGGCCGCGTCATTGCGCTCGTCCAACCCTGTTGAAATTCCGGTGGGCGCGGGGCAGTGCCGTCGCCTTCGGGCGAGCCTGCGTCCACCCACGCGACGAGAGTATCAATGTCGGCCTGTGCCAGCCTGCGGTTGTTCCGAAAATTCCCGTACTGCGGATCGGCATACCACGGCGGCATGTCGCGTGCGAGGACCTTCTCCTTGATCGCGCGGCCCCATGGTTT
Source organism: Vicinamibacterales bacterium (assembly GCA_036556585.1). Classification (GTDB taxonomy): domain Bacteria; phylum Acidobacteriota; class Vicinamibacteria; order Vicinamibacterales; family JAMQPK01; genus DATBJG01. The sequence goes on along the minus strand of DATBJG010000337.1, from coordinate 3,386 downwards.
GACCTCCGAGTAGTTGAGCAGGGACATCGGCGCCACCTCGCCGGGACGATGGCAGGTGACGCAGTTCGAGTAGAGAATAGGGGCGACGTGTTTGTTGAAGGTTGGAGCCGACGCCGGCGTTTGCGACGCGACGGGCGTCAGCAACATCGCTGTTGCGAGAACGACCGCCAGCGGCAGGCTAGGGAACATGATCACGCTTGGGTCAGACCCCACGACGATTCTGTCATGGGGTCTGACCTCGACCAACGTCTATCGTTGAGACCCTGACGATGAGGTCGCCGGCTTCGCCGGGGCTTTCATCGTGCGCATCTTCGCGGCGTACTCTGGCAGCGCTGTCTCGGCTCCCCCGCGAACGGCCTCGACGGGGATCTGGTGCTTGGTTGCGTACTCCTCGGACGCGTGGTTCGTGTCGAGCAGGTGGTGCGGCACGACACCTTTCGGCCGTGGAACCTCGACAACCGACTGGCACGGGTACGGATCGATCCGCCCGTTCAGCAGCAGTCGGAATCCATTCGTTTTGATGAGCGGCTCGGTCAGATATACCGGGTCCTGGATGATGTACACGTGTGTCAGGAAATCGCCGTGACGGTAGAACCGGTCTTCCATCGTGGCGCGATCCGAAAGAACCAGTCCGTTCCGACGAATCCAGCCCGCTTTGAGGTGTGTCGTCGTGACAATGAGCGTGTCGCCCTCCCATCGCCCGGTTGAAAAGCCCTGCCAGGTATGCGGTGTGTATTCGGGGGGGTGGGGTCGACCATCCATCCAGATATCCCGATGCTGCTCCTGCCATTGAATATGAGTGCTGATCCGTATCATTCGCTGCGTCGTCGCATCGACATCCGACCAGATCCGCAGATTACCGACGCCACGGAAACCGTATGTCGACGGATGTGGCTTGCACTGATGTTCGGGCATGGTCAGGAGTGACGCATCCCAGGTGTCAGCGCGCAGGCGGAGCGCATCATTGATGGGGAGACCGGCATAGTCGCCAGCGTCCGGTCCTGGAATTCGTTCCACCTGATCTTCGTGGAAGATCGGTGCCCAGACGCCAGAGAGATCGATCTGAGCAGAAGCGGGCACCGCAAAGGTCGTCAGCACCAACAGAAGAGCGGCGATTCTGACAGGTTGCGGATTGTTCATCTCATCCTCAGCAGTAGATTAGCGCATCTCGACACGCCAAATTCATCTGGGTCCCTACGTGGTCCTGCACGGCGCCGGCGACCACTTGGATCCGTCAGACTCCCGTTTGAAATGTGAGCTGGTCACGAAGTCCTGTTGGAGGTACGTTGGATCGGTCACGATCGTGGTCACCACGAGCCACTCGGTTCCAACCGGATCTCTAAACCGGTCGTAATACTCGGTGACGGTCGCATTTTCACTGTAGGGCACGCCGTTTTTCCGAAGCCAGCCGGCCAGCAGGTTGGTCGTCACGACTTTGAGCGTTCCGGATCGTGGTGTTCCGCCTCCGCGACCGGCACCAGCTGGAGCGTTGCCGCCTCCCGGCGCAGGACCGGGTGGCTGACCCCGACCTCCACCGCCAGCCATTTGCCACTCAGCACTCGACACGCCCTGCAGCGTGCGTCCCGATTGCTGGGCGGGCTTGGTGAAATAGAACTGACGCGTCTGCTGACCGGCATCCGTCTCGACTTTCAAGACCGAGTCGTTCTCCCACGCAATGCGCACCCGCGTCGGCATGCGCATTAATGCGGCCGCCCCGTATGCCTCGCATCGCCCGTCCATTGCAGGTTGCCAGGTATCGGCGACCTTGCGTCCTTCGGGGTTGAGCGGCACGCTGGCATAGTCGCCCTTGGGCGGCGTCATCATCCGCCAGCGCCAGTCTTCATTCACGATTGCCACCCAGTTGCCGGTCAAATCAATCGGACTGGCTTCCCGTGGTGAACTTTGAGCCGGTGGCTGACCAGCCTGCGGCTGCTGGGCGTTCGCGCTAGCCAGACTCAGAACGAGGACCGCCAATGCGATGCCCGCTCCTTCAAAGTATCGGGAGGCTCTTGCCTCCAACCTGTGATCCCTCATCATGGCTCTCCAGCCGGAATGAATGTTGAGAAGCTATCGACTTTTCGCCGTTGACGTCTTCCCGGTTGCCGGCGACAGACTCCTGTAGGCAGCCTCGATGAATGCGTCGGTGGTCCAGAACCCCGTCGTCGCGCCCCAGCGCCCGTCATAATCACGCGTCAAGCGCGCCGCCTTCACCTGCTCGAGCGTCATGCCTTTCTTAACTGCGTTCTGGAAACGATCGCGGATGATCGTGACCATGTCGCGATACTCCACGACATCGGCTTCGTCTGTCAGCCGGCCGTGGCCGGGGATGACGTATGTGCCTCCCTCCTGCCTATCCTTGGGAATCGTGATGTCGAGTATCCGGTTCAAGGCCGTGATGATCCCGTTCAAGTTGCCACCCTGCTGCGTGGCAATGATGGGATAGGTTGTCATCACAAAGAGATCACCGGCCACGACAACGTCCGACTTGCGAAACCAGACCATGATGTCGCCGTCGGTGTGGGCGTTGGGAATGTGGATGAGCTGGATGCCTTCTCCGTTGAAAAAGATGTCCTTCTCTTCGTCGAAAAAGGTGTCAGTCGGTAATGCTTTGAACGGCAGTTTCTGATCACCGTTGCCAGCGCCTTCGGGGCCGCCGGCTTGACTCATGCGGGTTAGAACATTCTCATGCGCAAAGATCGTTGCGCTGTTCGCGGCATCGGGTCCCACCTGCCCCGCGAAGTTGCCAGCGACAATTGAACGACCGGCCACGGCGATCGTTTCGTTTCCTCCAGTGTGATCCGGGTGCGCATGCGTATTAATGATGTACCGGATCGTTTTGTCGCCAGCCAGTCTCTTCACCTCCGCGAGCATCTTGTCGGCCAACGGCTGCACCATGGTGTCAACGACAAGCACGCCATCGTCACCAACTTGGACGGCGGCGTTGAACGGACCACCCACCAGCATCCAGACATTCCCCTGGACGTGTAGTGACTTGACCTCGACGTTGTCGAATCCCGGAGTCGGCGGGTTCTGACGCGCAGGCGCCTGTTGGCTCTGTTGCGCAATTCCGGCAGACGCCAGCAGAAAGATGGCCGCCACGCCCAGGACCGCGCGCAGAGGTCCCGCTACCCGCAACTGCCTATGCATCATGTGACTCTCCAGATTCCACATTCTACGAAAACTTCACTTTGCGGACGCCATACCAATCCGACAGCGGGTCATACCGAGACGACAAGGGTGGTTGCTGACGTTCGGGAAAAGTAGAATGACACACTTCACTCCAAATCAGAAGCGAGGTCAGTTCATGTCCATAGACACCGTTGCAGCAGGAAAACGTGCCGACACGAAGCGCGCGCGGCCGTATACGGGTGCGGAATACCTGGAGA
>DATBJG010000336.1:0-8367 GCA_036556585.1 Vicinamibacterales bacterium | reverse complement strand
ATGCTTGGGACACCGGTCAGGTTCGCCCGGCAAGGCCCGTTTGCCGTCTGGAACGGATTTCTCGGCCTCGGATTGACGCTGTTCGCGTTCTGGCTCGCTTATACGAACGTGCCGGAAGTCCGCGAATTCGTTCGCAATCTGCCGGAGTTCTTGCGTAACATGAGCGGACCTCCACGGTAGACTTCAGACGCAGATGTCCGCTCGCTACCGCGCCGATCATGTCGGAAGCCTGCTCCGTCCTCCTGAGCTGCTGGACGCCCGTGAGTCGTTCGCCGATGGCCAGCTGGCCACCGAGGATCTTCGCGCAATCGAGGATCGCGCCATTGGCGAAGCACTCCGCCGTCAGCGCGATCTGGGACTCGACATCGTGACCGACGGCGAGATGCGCCGCGGGTCATGGCTTTCAGAACTGGCAAACGCGGTCGACGGTTTCACGCAGGCTCACGTGCTGCTCGAGTGGAAGGGCCCGGGCGGGGCAACGGAGCCCACCAAGGCCCGTGTGGCCGGTGCGAAGCTCCGAAAGCTCCAGAAGCTGACGGCACACGAGCTGCCGTTTCTGCTGCAGAACGCTGGCGGCCCGTTCAAGGTCACGCTGCCGGCAGCCTCAAACTTCATGTTTGCGAGCTATAAGACAGGAGTGACCGATCGCTTTTATGCGACACGGGCTTTGCTGCTCGCAGACATCGCGGAAATCCTGCGCGACGAGATCCAGTACCTTGCCGCACAAGGCGTCGGCTACATCCAGCTGGATGCTCCCTATTATTCGCACTATCTGGATGCCGACCAACGCAACCGGATGCGACAGGGAGGCACAGACCCGGACGAAGCCCTGGAAGCCGCCATCACCGGCGACAATGCGACGCTGCGCGGCCTCGATCGACAGACCGTGACGTGCGCCATTCACGTCTGTCGCGGCAACAACCGCAGTCGGTGGTACAGCGAAGGTGCATACGATGCGATCGCTGAGCGGCTCTTCCACACCCTGGACGTGGACACTTTTCTCCTCGAGTTCGACGACAGCCGGTCAGGAGGCTTCGAACCACTCCGCTGGCTGCCGCACACCAAGAACGTGGTCCTTGGTCTCGTCACGACCAAGCAGGCGGCCCTCGAATCGCCTCGATTTCTTCTCGACCGAATCGAAGAGGCCGCCCGTTACGTGCCGATCGAGAATCTGGCCGTGAGCCCGCAATGCGGCTTTGCATCCGTTGCGGCAGGCAATCTGCTGACCATTGAGGAACAATGGCGCAAGCTGGAACTCGTCGTGAAGACGGCCAGAGAGGTCTGGACATAGAACCCTGGAACTCTGGAACCTTCGAACCCTACAATCTGACCCATGTCCAACCGGCGGATTCCCGCGCCACTGGCGTGCTGGTTGCTCGCAATCTGGCTGTTCGGGCCGCTGCTCGTCCCGATCCCTCGGGCTGCCGTCGATACGCTGCCAGACCGGCTCGATGACAAGGAGTTCTGGCAGATCGCGCAGGGCTTTTCGGAGCGGCCGGGAACCTTCGGGTCCGACAATCTGCTGTCGAATGAGGGAGCCCTGCAGGAGGTCATTCCTGACCTTGTGCGGGCGGTCAAACCGCATGGCGTGTATCTGGGTGTGGGGCCGGAGCAGAACTTCACCTACATCGCCGCACTCAAACCCAGGATGGCGTTCATCGTGGACATCCGGCGCGGGAACTTCAATACCCACCTCATGTATAAGGCGCTGTTCGAGCTCTCAGCGGATCGTGCTGAATTCGTGTCACGCCTCTTTTCCAAGACGCGACCGGACGGGCTCGGCGCTGCCTCCACTGTCGGTGAGATCTTTGACGCGTACCTCGAGGTCCAATCGTCGGATGCACTGTATTCGCAGAACATGCGCGCGATCGTGAACCATCTGGTCAAAACGCACGGATTTCAGCTGGGGGCCGACGACCTGCTGAGGCTTCAGCACGTGTATCGCGCCTTTTACGCGTACGGCCCGGCCATACAGTATTCGTCGACGCAAACGGCAGGGCGCCGCCGCACAAATGAGCCTTCGTACCGCGATCTCATGCTTGCCACCGATCGCGGGGGACAACCGCGCAGCTATCTTTCCTCTGAAGAAACATTTCAGTTTCTCAAGAACTTCGAATCGCAGAACCTGCTCGTGCCCGTCATCGGCAACTTTGCCGGCAGCAAAGCCATTCGCGCGATTGGTGACTACCTCAAGACCAAAGGCGTCCCCGTCTCGGTGTTCTATGTGTCAAATGTCGAGGAGTACTTGCGCCAGGATGGTCTGTGGCCCGACTTCTGCGCCAATGTCGCCATGCTGCCCATTGATGATGCGAGTGTCTTCATCCGGTCGGTGCGAGGCGGCGACGCCAGTCCGCTGCCGGTATTTGGACTCCATTCCGAGCTCGAAACCATGAGTGCTCGGATGAGCTCGTGCGCGTCGAACTGACCCGTCACAGACCCCCCGGGTTCTGGCCGTCTAAACCACGAACTGTCGTGGTTCCAAACCCGTTGAAAGCAACGGACGGCCGTAATTATTGGTTCCGCCGCACGCGACCCGCAGCCGACGGACGGTACCAGGGTTGCACGGCAGCCGGTTCCGGATCGGATCTGGCTCGAGAAAGGAGCGTTTCGATGCTTGTTCGTGTGTGCTTCCTGACCCTGGCCTTGCTGATAGGATCCGGATCGACGCTCGTGGCCCAGCAGCAACCTCCGCCGCCTCCGCGCGAAGGTTCGGCCGAGGTGTCCTTCGTCGGGACGAGCGGCAACGCGTCGACCAACGCGCTTGGGCTGCGGGGCGAGTACATCGTGCGGGAAGCGCCATGGATGTTTGCGGCCAAGGCCGCGTACGTGCGTAACGAGACCGAGGATGTGCTGCAAGCTCAGTCCTTCGCCACCTCCTTCCGGGCGACACGAGCGTTGAACGAGCGATGGTCGGTATTTGGCCAATATGCGTACCTGCGCGATACCTTTGCAGGGATCGAACATCGCAACATGATCGATGGTGGCGTGCAGTACGCGGCAATCCGGCCGAGTCCTCACCAGTTGGATCTCGAAGCCGGGCTTGGCTGGGCGAACGAAGTGCGGGTCGTCGGTGAGACCCAGTCCTCCGCCCAGGCGTTTGCCGGAGCCTTCTACAAACTGGCGATTTCTGAAACGGCCGAGCTCAGCGATCAGGTGAGATTTGCGGCGTCACTGGCCGATGGTGCCGACTGGCGGTTCGACAACACCATAGCGCTGACGGCAAAATTGACAACCGTATTCTCTCTCAAGGTCTCGACCCTCGTCCGCTATGTGAACGAACCGGTACCGGGCTTCGAGACGACCGACACCTTGACATCAGTGGCGCTTGTCGCGAAGTTCTGAGCCCATCATGACGACCTCGACGATCGCTGCCCGGCGGATCCTCGCGATCGCTGCACTACTCGTGTGCCTTCCACGAGCCGGCATGGCCGCAGGACCGCAACGTACCTGCGAGGTGGGCGCCTACCTGATTTCGCTCCAGAACTTCAATATGGCCGAGGGATCCTTTGGCGCAGACTTCTGGTTCTGGAGCACGTGCCCTACGGCCGATCTGAAGCCTCTCGAAGTGATGGACTTCCCTGATGCCGTCCAAATCCAGACGCGTCTGGCGTCCACGTCCGAACGTTCGGGCAAGTACTGGTCCTACGTCAGAGTTTCGGGGACCTTCCGCCATCGCTGGAACCAGGAGAACTACCCCTTCGACCGTCACGTCTTGCGCGTCGTGCTCGAAAACACCAATGCGCCGGCCTCTGAGTTTTCCTTTACCCCCGATCAGGCCGGCTCCAAACCCAGCCGGGACATCGTGCTCGATAGCTGGCGCATTACCGATTTCAAGGTTCAGTCTCAGACCTACATTTACGACACGGTATTCGGCGACCCAGCGTTCGCCGGCAGAAGTCAGAGCGACTATTCCCGCCTCGTCGTGCTGATGTCGATCGAGCGCACCAGGCGATTGAGTTTCTTTACGCTGGTTGCCGGCGTCTATGTCGCCGTGGCGCTGTCGTCGCTGTCATTCCTGCTGGGCGCCTACAACGGGCGGCGGAGAATCAATCTGCTCGCGGGAACGTTGTTTGCCGTACTCGTCAATCAACGCGTCGGTGAATCAGTTATCGGCCGAAACGAACACCTGACCCTGCTGGATCAGATCCATATCCTGGCGATGATTTACATCTTCTTGATCGCGCTGGCGGGGATTTACGCGCAGGTACTGCACGATCGCGGGCACGAGCAAGGAGCCGCCCGGTGGGACAGACGGGGATTGTGGGTGACCGCTGCGTCGTACGTGTTGCTGAACGCCGTGCTCGTGACCGCGGCAGCCATGCGGGGTTGAACCATCCCGGATGTTTCCTCACGCTCGCGGTAAGGTTTTCTTCAGGTCGCGGCGCTGCACGTATTCTCCCTGAATCAACAAATACGCCACGTAGTACTTGTGGATATTGCTGACGTACGTAACGGTCTCGCGACCAATGCGCTCGGCGGCAATACGCTCCACGTTGTTGAACCAGACATTGGGGTCGAGTCCGCGAGCCTCGGCCTCACGCCGCAGCTGGCGGACGCGTCCCGGACCGGCGTTGTAGGCGGCAAACGCAAAAAGGCCCTTGTTGAGCTCGTCCATGGGCTCACTACGGAAGTAGCGGTCGATCACCTGTCGCATGTACTTGATCCCGGCGTGGACGTTGTTTTCGAGTCTCGTGATGTCGCCGACTTTGAGCTCCGCCCCCGTCTGCGGCATGACCTGCATGACCCCGATAGCGCCGACATGGCTTCGGGCCGAGTGGTCGAGGCGTGATTCCTGAAATCCCTGAGCCGCCATCAGCATCCAGTCCATGTTGTACTGCGCCCCGTATTTCCTGAACAGCGTGACCAGGGCCTTGAACCGCTTGGCTTCTGCGTCCGCCGCAGCACTTCTCACGTACTGTGTATTCAGCAGATAACGGCGGAAAATCATACGGGCGGTCAGCGAGTTGCGGCCATTGGTCGCGAGGAACTCATTGAGCGCTGCCTTGAGCTGTGGGCTGTCCTTCCGGATAGCCCAGGCAATGTCGGCACCCGTCCGCAACGTGACAGTTGGATACAGCTTCAACTTCGGCAGCACCCGCTGCCAGAACCAGGCCTTGTGATTGTCCACGACGAGCGTGTCCACGAGGCCGACGTTGGCCATCTCGAGCAAATCCTCGTCCTCCAGCTCTTCCGGCGCGGCGACGAGCTTGACTGGTGGCTTTCCTTCAGCTTCGAAACGCTGGTTCAGTGCAACGAGACTCGCATAGTAGCTGCTCGATTCGCGGACGAATACTTCGCGATTGGAAAGGTCGTCGACAGTCGAGACCGGTGGAGCATCGGGGCCTGTCACGACGATCTCGCTGACACCGGAAATCCACGGATCGACGAAGTCCACCAACTGCTGGCGTTCGGGTGTGATCGTCAGGTGCGCCAGGGCAATGTCGGCGCGGCCATCGAGAAGCGCCGGCAGCAATTCATCGCGCGACAACGGCACGAACTGGACCTGAATCTGCAGCTGGCCCTTGGCCAGCCGTTTGTTCAGCGCCTCTTCGAGCAATTTAGCCTGGTCATACGCGGTGCCGCGCGGAGTCCCGTTGTCAACAAAGAACAGGCTCTTGCTGTAGGTCGTCACCACACGAACTAACCGGCGTTCGGCCATCCCGTTCAGATCGCCGGTCCATTTCGCCGTGATCTGTTCAAGCGAGAGCGCTGTACGACCTTTCTCAGATGGAGCTTGCGCCCAGGCGGGTACGGCCAGGAGAACCAATGCCACGCATGAAGCGCCTCTCGAGCCGCGACACGTCATACACCTCTCCTATCTAGACAACGGTTCAACGTCATCAGAATCGACAGACAATGTCATGCTCGCGGGAAATCGTCGACAGATAAGCGTCGATCGTTCACTGGTCGTCTGAGGATCTATCGCCCGAACGTGTCGCACGCCTCGATGTGCCCTGCCTGCAGTCCCCGCCTGAACCATTCAGCTCGTTGCTCAGACGATCCGTGGGTAAATCGCTCCGGCGCCACACGAGCCCCCGACATGCGTTGAATCCGATCGTCACCGATCGCCGCAGCGGCATTCAGGCCCTCCTCGACGTCGCCTTGCTCGAGAATGTTGCGTTGCGCGGTGGAATTTCCCCAGAGGCCAGCAAAGCAATCGGCCTGCAGTTCCAGTCGAACCGAAAGCTCGTTCGAGAGTTGAGGACGGGCCTGCTGCATCTGCCGCATGCGCCCTTCGATACCCAGCAGCGTCTGCACGTGATGGCCGATCTCGTGCGTCAGCACGTACGCTTGCGCGAAATCGCCAGGTGCGCCGAACCGCTGTTTCAGTTCCGCGTAGAACCCGAGGTCGATGTACACCTTCCGATCGCCCGGACAGTAGAACGGTCCCGTCGCCGCTTCCGCAAACCCGCATGCGGATTGAACCGCATCGCGGAAGAGCACCAGTGCGGCGCGCTGATAACGCCCGGGTAACAGCCGCTCCCATGTGTTCTGGGCATCGTCGAGCACGAAGGAGACGAACTGGACGAGTTCCTCCTCTTGAGGCGAGGACGCCGCCGGCGGTCCGGACGATGGGTCGATTGTTTCGGTGACTCCAGGATCCAGGAGCGACAGAAAGTTCTGCCCGGTCAGGAGGCTCAGCACCACGAGAATCAACAGGCCGCCGACCCCAAACGGCGCGGCACGGCGGATTCCGCTGCGGCCTTGTCCCCGCCGGTCCTCGATATCCGCGCTTCGCCCTCCTGGTGTCCAGCGCATGGTGCTGCAGTTTACCTCGCCTGAGGCCTCACCGATCGGCGCGACCCTCGATCATGTAAGTTGAGACCGCGGTATTTCGTGGCTGCCGGCTCTTGACCGTCCGTCTTTCGGTGCCTTGAACACATGCACGCACAAATTCTGGGTCGGAGCAAATAGCGGGCCAACAGGGCTGAGAGCTGTTTCGTGACCATGGAGCGTGTATTCTGTCAGGCGTCTTCAAGGAGATTGGTGATGAAGAAACTCTTGTTGGCTTCCTGTGCGCTCAGTGTCCTGATTTCTGGCAGCCTGCACGGGCAAACGGCTTCCACCAGACCTTGGCACAAGCAGCCTTGGGACGAGAGTCGAATCAGGCCCTGCGACCGGGCGTGCCTGGTGCAGATCATCGATGCCTATGTCACGTCAGTGCTCAAGAAGGATCTCGCCAGCGTGCCTACTTCGGAAGAGACCTGGTACACCGAAAATACGGCGCGGCTTGATATCGGCGAAGGGGTGTTGTGGCGCGCCACCGTGGAACCTACGGGTTTCAAAATCCATGCGGCCGATCCCGTCAACGGTCAAGTGGCTCTTCAAACCGTGTTCAACATCGAGGGCAGGCCTGCACTTGCGGTCATCCGGTTGAAGGTGGAGCGCCGCCATATCACCGAGATCGAGCATCTGGTCGATCGCAATGTCGCGAAGGAAGCGATGGAGCTGCTGACAACGCCAAGACCCGGGCTTCTGGCAGACATCGCCCCATCTGAACGGACGTCGCGGGAAGTCATGATCTGGGCCGCCAACTCGTACTTCGACGCCCTGACGGGCGACGATGGCAGCATTGGCGCATTCGCGGACACGTGTGTGCGCCATGAAAACGGCTATCAGACGGTCAAGAACGACAAGCCCGGGCGCGCCGCGCCGTCACCGGCGTTGCCGAATACGAGCACCCCGATCGGCCGCGCTTTCTCGAAGTTGAGCATGATGACCTGCACCGAGCAGCTCAACACGGGGATCTTTTCGGGCATCAAAAAAATCTGGCCGCGGCGCGTCCTCATCATCGACGAGCAGAAAGGACTCGCGGCGGCATTCCCTCTGTTCATTCACGACGGCACCAGAAGGCCTGGTGAGCTGAAGAACCTCCCGGACATGCCGCCGCAACGGGGCCTCGCCATGATGGTGAACATGGTCACTATGGAAACGTTCAAGATTCGATCGGGCAGGATCCACGAGGTCGAGGTCTTCCCGTTCATCACCTTTAACTACGGGTTAGGCGACGGTTGGACGCCAGCTGCAGGGCGGTAAGCTGAAGGCTGTCCGAGCTGAAGGCTGAAGGCTGTTGGCTGAGCGCTGTAAGTTCTCAGGACGCCGGTGACGCTCGGGCTCTCGCCTTTGCCAATAGCCGTTCGTACGGCGTCTGGCCCGCCAAGGCCCCGTGCGGTCGGTGGTAATTGTAATAATCCTCCCACTCTTTCAGCTTCTGGTTGAAGAGGTGAATGTCGTCCGTAATCCCGTCGCGATCGAGGAGCTGGTAGAACTCCTGGTCGTCCACGCGATGGGAGCGTTCGACCTTGCCGTTGAGATGCGGGGTCCGCGGCCGGATGTACACGTGGCGGATGTCGCGCTCCTCGAGAT
>DATBJG010000335.1:0-6200 GCA_036556585.1 Vicinamibacterales bacterium | reverse complement strand
GGAGCCTGGACTGTTTCAACAGTCGATGGGTTGGGTCGACAAGGACGGAAACGGCATTCGATATCAAACCATCTATTCCAACTCCTACCACGGCATGGGCGTGTACCCGGTTCCCCCTAACGCCATTGCCGGCCGTGGCACCGGGGCAGGTGCGGGTGCAGAGGCTCCGACGGGCCGCGGTGGAGGTCCGGGCGCGAGATGATCTGAAATTGACACCTGCTTTGGTCGGACGATATACAGTAGGCCGCAGAGTGTCCCATGAAACATTGGCGCGAAACGGCCGAGCTTGGCGCACGCATCATTCGTCTGGCTGAGCTTGGAGAGCGTGCCGTTCTCGCCACGGTGGTCGACATTGCGGGCTCGGCCTATCGCAGACCCGGCGCCAAATTCCTGATCGAGCGTGACGGAAAGACACTGGGCAGCGTCAGCGGCGGATGTCTCGAAGCCGACGTCCGCGAAGTTGCCCGGTCCGTGATTGATTCTGGTGTCGCTCGGCTTCTTCATTACGATACCGGCTCCGATGATCACACGGTGTGGGGCCTGGGCCTTGGATGTAATGGATCGGTAGATGTCTTCGTCCAATCCGCCACGGAACCTTCTGCGCTGGACCATCTGCGGAGGGTGAGTGACTATCTCAGAGAATCCGAAACCTTTGCGGCGGCAACCATTGTCGATGGTCCGACGCATGTCGGTCGGTCCATCCTCGTGAGTTCGACAGCTCACCACGAGGACCGAACGGGTCATTCCCAGCTCGACCTCAATTTGCGGCGCGTGGCGTCGGCTGCCATGACGCGTGGTATCTCGCGGCTCGAAAGGCTCGACTCGCATCTCGTGTTCACGGACGTCCTGGTCGTGCCGCCGACGCTCATCGTGTGCGGCGCCGGCGATGATGCGGTGCCGCTCGTCGCGTATGCGGCCGATGCAGGATTTTCCGTGACGGTGGTGGATCACCGGTCCAGCTATCTATCCGCAGTGCGTTTTCCTGCTGCACGTCGGCTTGTGGAAGCAAGGCCCGACGTGCACGCTGACGTGCTGGGTGTGGACACTCGCACGATGGTTGTGGTCAAAACGCACGCCTTCGCGCACGATCGCGATTGGCTTCGACTGTTTCTCGAAACCGAGGCGTCGTACATCGGACTACTCGGGCCACACGGGCGTGCGGCAGAAATACTTCGGCAGGTTGGTAAGAAGGACGAGCGCGTGTTCGGGCCCGTTGGGTTGGACGTGGGTGCCGAGGGGCCTGAGCAGATTGCCATCAGCATCGTTGCCGAACTGCTGGCGGTGCACGCGCGCCAGCAGGCCGGACACCTGCGCGAGAGAGGAGCCGCCATTCATGCCATCTGAACGAACCGGCGCGGTTGCTGGGGTCGTCCTCGCGGCGGGGACCTCAACGCGCATGGGACACAACAAGCTTTTGCTGGAACTCGACGCCGAGACCCTGGTTCATCGTGCGGTGCGTCGGGTCGTTAACGCCGGGCTCGATCAGGTGTTTGTCGTCCTGGGCCATGAGGCCGATCGAGTCCGTGAAGCAATTGGATCGCTCAAATGCCAGACGGTGTTCAACCCGAATTACGAGGCGGGCGTAAACAGTTCCCTGCGCGCAGGAATTCACGCTGTCTCCGAGTCGTCGGCCCAGGCGGCAGTGGTTGTGCTCGCTGATATGCCTTTCGTGACCACGGCAATGATCCGTACGCTCGTGAACGAGTTTCGAACAAGCGACGGACCTCTTGTCATCTCAGATTACCAGGGGATCAACGCGCCGCCGATGCTTTACGATCGGTCGCTTTTTCACGAACTTGCCGTGTCGGAGGGGCAGGGGTGCGGCAAACATGTGGTCAAACGTCATCGCCACGAAGCTCGGAGTGTGACCTGGCCGGCTGAGGCGCTCACCGATCTCGACGTGCCCGCAGACGTTGAGCGCATCAAAGCATCGGCCAGCAGGTAGTAGCAGTACGTAGCGCAGGCCTTTCCGCCTTCGCGCGAAAACGCTTCGGCGAGACCTGCAGAAAATTCTTATGCGCACCGACGTCTTGCAACTAGCGGCCGATCTCGCACGAAAAGGGGAGGCGTTCGTCCTGGCGGTTGTCGTGCGTCGGGAGCCGGCGAGCTCCGCGCAGGTTGGCAATACGTCGCTCGTCACCGAGTCTGGCGAGTGCCACGGCTGGCTTGGTGGAAGCTGCATCCAGTCGACGGTCATTCGAGAAGCGCTTGCAGCGCTCAAAGGCTCTACGCCCCGTCTCATTTCGCTGTCGCCGAATCCCGCCGGTGACCACCGCGCCGGCGTGACGACGTTTCCGATGACGTGCCACAGTGGGGGAAGTGTGGATATTTATCTCGATCCGGTGCTGCCGGCCGCACGCCTTCTCGTGTTCGGGGTCTCGCCAGCCGCGCAGGCACTGGCGCGGTTGGGCAAGGTGATGGGTTACGCCGTTGACGCGATCGACCCGGATGCCGATCGCGAGGCGTTCCCCGATGCCGATCGCATTCTCGCAAGCGTGAGCCAAGAAGACTTTGACGGCCCGCGGGCATCACGCCACGGCCGCCTCTTTGCCGTCGTGGCGACGCTTGGTCAACGCGACGAGGAAGCCACGAAGGTCGCGATCGGTTTCGAGCCCGCCTACCTTGGTGTTGTCGCGTCGCGAACGCGATTTGGTCAGATTCGCGAGACGCTGATCGCAGGCGGAGTACCGGCTGCCGCGCTCGACCAGATTGCCAACCCCGCCGGCCTCGATATCGGCGCACGCGCGCCGGAAGAGGTGGCGCTCAGCATCCTGGCCGAGATCGTCCAAAGAAAAGGGGTCGGGAGTCTTTTCTCTCCGGCATCCGCCGAAAAGACTCCCGACCCCTTTTCTCCGGCCGAGGCACGAGACCCTGTGTGCGGGATGATGGTGACTATTGCCACCGCCAAACACAGAGCCGACCATGATGGCCGGACCTACTACTTCTGTTGTGGCGGGTGCCGGGAACGCTTTGTGTCAGCCCCCGATCGGTACGTGGCTGCAGTCGTCTCCTGAGGTCCCTCTGTGAGCCCCGAGATTCAGTCGCTGCTCGATGCAATGGAGCGCGTGGGATATGTCGCCGACGAAGCGATTGCCACGGCCGTCTTCCTTGCCCGCGAGATGCGGAAGCCGTTGCTCGTCGAAGGCGAAGCGGGTGGTGGCAAGACCGAGCTTGCCAAAGTGCTCGCTCGAACCCTCGATACCGAGCTGATCCGTCTCCAATGTTACGAAGGTCTCGACGTCAACACGGCGCTCTATGAATGGAACTATCCCCGTCAGCTTCTCCACGTGCGCGTAGCAGAGCAGGGTGGCCAGTCCGCGGCTGACATCGAGAGCCAGATCTTCGACCGATCGTTTCTGCTCGAGCGTCCGCTGCTCCGTGCCATTACGCGGCGCGAGGGACCACCGGTGCTCCTCGTCGACGAGATTGACCGTGCCGATGAGGCGTTCGAAGCGTTCCTCCTTGAAGTCCTCTCGGACTTTCAGGTGAGCATCCCGGAGCTTGGAACTATCCGCGCCGAACACATTCCGTACGTGGTGCTGACGTCCAACCGGAGCCGTGAAATTGGCGATGCTCTGCGGCGCCGTTGCCTTTATCTTTATCTCGAGCAACCAGCGCTCGAAAAAGAAGTGCGGATTCTCCGCGCGAAGGTCCCGGGCGCGAGCGAACAGCTCGCGCGCCAGATTGGTCGCGTCATGCAGGCCCTGCGACGAAAGCGGCTGTCGAAGGCTCCAGGAGTTGCGGAATCCATCGACTGGGCGCAGGCGCTCGTGCGGCTGCACCGCAAGCATCTGGACGCCGACGTTATCGTCCAGACACTTGGTTGTTTTCTCAAGGATCGCCACGACATCGACGATCTCGACCGTGCGGCAATTGATGCGCTCGTCGCGGACGCGGTGGGCGCCGAGGTGGAACGCGGATGAACGCGGATCTGGTCTTTCACCTTGCGCGGTTTACCGGCGCCCTGCGCGGCCGAGGGGTCACGATTGGCATTGGCGATGAGGTCGACGGCACCAGAGCACTGACGCTCATCGATCTCGGAGATCGCGAAGAAGTCCGTCGAGCCCTGCTCGCGACGTTAAAGATTCGCCCGCGCGACCGCGAGGTGTTCGAAGAAATCTTCAACCAACACTGGAGCCTTGCTGGGGCGGCAGCACAGGAGCCACGGCAGCAGGCGCGCACCAGAGGGAATCTGGTGGTCGGTCGTCGGTCGCCCGTATATCTGGCAAAAAACGTGGAAGGGGAGTCGGAAACGCCCGTTGGTGAAACGGCCGCCTACAGTCCGGAGATCGCGCTTCGGCGCAAGCCGTTCGAGAAATGTTCGGCGAAAGATCTTGCGGACATGGAGCAGCTGCTCTCGCGCTGGGTGCCACGTTGGGCCGTGCGACGAAGCCGGCGTCTGACGCCAGTCAAGAGCCGTGGGGTGTTCGACATCCGGCGAAGTTTTCGGCGAGCTCTCGCAACCGGTGGCGAGATGCTTTGGGTAGCAAGGCGTGGCCGAGCCTCAGACGAACCGCGGCTCGTTGTGCTCTGCGATACGAGCGGTTCGATGGATGTCCATGTCCGTTTTCTGCTGGCGTTCGTGCTGGCGCTCAAGAAGCTGGCCCGGGGGACTGAAGTCTTCGCGTTCAACACGTCGCTCACACGACTGACCCCATGGCTCACACCGGGCAAGATCGGCCACACGCTCGACCGGCTTGCGGCAAGCGTACCCGACTGGTCGGGTGGAACGCGGATCGGAGAAAGTCTCACGGAGTTCGTTTCAAAGTATGGGACGGAGCTCATTGGTGCCCAGTCTGTCGTTGTCATCATGAGCGACGGGCTTGACCGCGGCGACACCACGCTTGTGGCGGCTGCCATGCGCGCGATCAGATCCAAAGCCCGTCGCGTGGTCTGGCTGAACCCGCTGGCAGGTGACCCGCGCTTCGAGCCGACCGCGCGCGCCATGCATGCGGCCATGCCGTTTATCGATCGATTTGGCCCCGCACATAATCTCGAGTCTCTCGAGCGGCTCCTGCCGGAGCTTGCGGCTTGAACTGATGGCTCTCGCGATCTCCAAGTCGTTCGTGGTGAAGGCGTCGCCCGAGGCGGCATGGAACTTCCTTACCGATCCCGCCCGTGTCGCGCGTTGCCTGCCAGGCGCGCAGATTACAAACAAGGTTGACGATCAGACCTATGCCGGCACGATCACCGTCAAAGTCGGCCCTGTGGCCACGAGCTACAAGGGAACGATGACGTTCGAGCGGCTCGACCCAACGACCCGGACCGCAGCAATCAAAGCCACTGGGCAAGACATCCGCGGCAAGGGGGGCGCCGACCTGCGGATGACGAGCCAGCTTTTGGAACACGGTCCTGGGGAGACCGAGGTTCAGATTACGTCGCAGGTCAACGTCATGGGCCTCCTGGCCCAATTCGGACGCGGGATGATTCAGGACGTCAGCGACCAGATGTTCGACAAGTTCGTGACAGCGGCTCGCACCGAGCTCGAAAAGTCGGCGCCTGCGCAGCCCGTGAGTCGTACTCGCGAGGCCAATCCTGCACCGCCAGCAGAGCGGGCCACACCAGAAGAAGGCACCGCCACAGCACCCATCGAAGTGCTATCGTTCGGGTCCGCTGTCGCCGGGCGCGCCGCCAGACGCGCCGTGCGGCGACCGATGATGTGGATTGGCGTTGTGATCCTGCTCCTGGCGGTGTTTTGGATTTGGTCGCGCTGATTGCTTCGAAAGGTCATGAAAGCTCGGTGCTTCGCAGATGAGCGAAGGCCGGGGGCCCCACGCGAAACGACGACTAAGCGGATGATCGCTGCAAATCAAGATCCGGAGCGTAAGCGACGGCAGCGCGTGGGGGTGGGGCCCCACGCGAACCAATAAAAGGAGATCCTATGATTCCCGCGCCGTTTGACTATCACGCGCCTGGATCGCTCGCCGAAGCGGTTGCGCTGCTTGACCAGCATGGCGACCAGGCCAAAGTGCTGTCAGGAGGGCAGAGCCTGCTGCCGCTGCTCAAGCTCCGCATGGGCGCCACGGGTCATCTCGTCGACATTGGTCGCATACCAGGCCTCGAGTACATGAAAGAAGAAGGCGGCGTTCTCAAGATCGGCGGACGGACAAAAGAATCGGCGCTCGAACGATCGGATCTGATCCGAACGAAGTATCCGATTCTCCACGACACGTCGCTCGTCATTGCCGACCCCCTGGTGC
>DATBJG010000334.1:0-4731 GCA_036556585.1 Vicinamibacterales bacterium | reverse complement strand
AGAGCAGAGACCGTCATGCCAATAGATACTCCCACTGCAGAAACCGTGCGCAACCTGACACGGCGCCTGAAGGATCGCGCTGGCGCGCTTTTGCCCGTGTTGCACGCGATCCAGGATGCGCTTGGATACGTGCCCCCCGAGGTCGTACCAATCGTGGCCGAGGAGTTGAACCTGTCGAGGGCGGAGGTGCACGGCGTCATCAGTTTCTATCACTACTTCCGCGACACACCGCCCGGTCGTCACACGATCTATCTGTGTCGAGCCGAGTCGTGTCAGGCCATGCAATCGACCGAGCTCGAAGCGCACGCCAAGAGCCGGCTGGGTATCGGGTTCCATCAGACGACCTCGAACGGAACGTTCTCGTTCGAGCCTGTGTACTGTCTGGGTAATTGCGCGCTCTCACCCGCCGTCATGGTTGATGGCCACCTGTACGGCCGCGTGACCGCGGAGCGCTTCAACCGAATCGT
This sequence comes from Vicinamibacterales bacterium, assembly GCA_036556585.1. Taxonomy (GTDB): domain Bacteria; phylum Acidobacteriota; class Vicinamibacteria; order Vicinamibacterales; family JAMQPK01; genus DATBJG01. The sequence continues at coordinate 4,264 of DATBJG010000334.1, read as the reverse complement.
GGCGGAATGGGAAACTCGCTAATCACCAAATAAATCACCAATCACCAATCACCAATCGCCAACGAATCACAGAATCACCAATCACCAATCGCCAATGTCTATGACAGTTTACGTTCCTCGCGACGCCGGCGCACTCTCCCTTGGTGCAGGGGATGTCGCTCGGGCCATTGCCGACGAGGCGCGCAAGCGCGGCATCGACATTCAGCTCGTGCGCAATGGCTCTCGTGGTCTCTATTGGCTGGAACCACTCGTAGAGGTTGGACTCTCATCCGGAAGAACCGCGTACGGCCCCGTCCAGGTTGCGGACGTTCCGGGACTGTTTGACGCCAAGTTCCTTGAAGGTGGCCAGCACACCAGCCGCCTGGGTGAAACCGAAGAAATCCCCTACCTGAAGCAGCAGGAACGGCTCACCTTCTCTCGGGTCGGAATCATCGATCCCGTCAACCTGGACGACTACCTCGCTCACGAGGGCTATCGGGGATTGCAGCGAGCACTCACGCTGAGTCCCGCGGCCATCGTGCAGGAAGTGACGGACTCAGGTTTGCGGGGACGGGGCGGCGCCGCATTTCCGACTGGCATCAAATGGAAGACCGTACTGGATCAAACCTCCTCTCAGAAGTACATCACGTGCAACGCGGACGAGGGCGATTCGGGCACGTTCTCAGATCGAATGGTGATGGAAGGAGATCCCTTCGTCCTGATCGAAGGGATGACGATAGCAGCGGTTGCCGTTGGCGCCACGCGCGGATTCATCTATCTGCGGGTCGAATATCCTCACGCCCGGCGAACGCTTGAACATGCCATTGGCGCCGCATATGCGAAGGGCTACCTCGGCTCGAGCGTGCTTGGTTCGAAGAAGGCGTTCGACCTTGAATTGCGCATCGGGGCGGGTGCGTATATCTGCGGCGAAGAGACCTCGATGCTCGAAAGCCTCGAAGGCAAGCGCGGCGAAGTTCGCGTCCGTCCGCCGCTGCCCGCCGTCGAAGGTCTATTCGGCAAGCCAACCATCGTCAACAACGTGATCTCGCTCGCAAGCGTGCCCATCATTCTGGATAAAGGCGCCGCGTTCTATCGCGACTATGGCATGGGCAAGTCGCGCGGGACGTTGCCCATTCAGCTGGCGGGCAACATCAAGCGCGGAGGACTCATCGAAAAGGCCTTTGGTGTGACGCTGAAAGACCTGCTGTACGACTACGGTGGCGGTTCGCGGTCAGGGCGGCCGATCCGCACGGTTCAAGTGGGAGGACCGCTTGGAGCCTATATTCCCGCGTCTCAATTCGAGACACCTATCGACTACGAGGCGTTCTCGGGAATAGGGGCACTCCTCGGCCATGGCGGAATCGTGGCGTTCGACGATACAGTCGATATGGCCCGAATGGCGCGGTACGCGCTTGAATTCTGTGCCATCGAATCCTGCGGAAAATGCACACCTTGTCGCATTGGATCGACGCGGGGCGTCGAGGTCATCGACCGCATCCTGGCCGGGGTTGATCGCGACCTCAACCTGGCCTTAATCGAAGAACTCTGCGATACCATGGTACATGGGTCGCTGTGCGGGCTCGGAGGGCTCACGCCCTACCCGGTGCAGAGCGCGCTCAAGTATTTTCGTGAGGACTTCATCAGGGGCGGGCGGGTATAAAGACCCGCCCCGACGACGTTTCAATGCAGGTTTTGTAGCGGCGGGTCTTTAGACCCGCCGACCGGTCTTCGGAGAGCACTGAATGTACGCGATCAACCACAAGGATCTCGGCACACCCCCCACCGAGCGGGAAACGCTCGTGAGCGTCGAAATTGACGGCGTAAAGGTGACCGTCCCCGAAGGCACGTCCATCATGCGTGCCGCGGGCCTGGCCGGATGTCACGTTCCAAAACTGTGTGCGACCGACACGTTGAAGAGCTTCGGGTCCTGCCGCCTCTGTCTGGTCGAGGTCGAAGGACGACGTGGATATCCGGCGTCCTGCACGACGCCCGTTGCCGACGGCTTGAAGGTCCGAACGCAAAGTCCCAAGCTGCTGCAGCTCCGTCGCGGCGTGATGGAACTCTACATTTCCGACCATCCGCTCGACTGCGTCAGTTGCCCCGCCAACGGTCACTGCGAGCTGCAGGATATGGCGGAGGCTCTCGACATTACGGAGACACGGTACGGTTTGAACGGCAAGAACCATCAAAATGTCCCCACCGACATCAGCAATCCGTATTTTTCCTTCGATCCGTCCCTGTGCATCGTCTGTTCTCGCTGCGTTCGCGCCTGCGATGAGATTCAGGGCACGTTTGCGTTGACGATTCAAGGCCGAGGGTTCGCCTCGCAGGTCGCGGCAAGCCAGAACGAACCGTTCATGCAGTCCGAGTGCGTGTCGTGCGGACAGTGCGTGGAGGCTTGTCCGACGGCAGCCCTGAGCGAAAAATCCGTGGTCAAGTTCGGCACGGCTGAGCGGTCGGTCACAACCACGTGCGCGTACTGCGGTGTCGGCTGCTCGTTCGAAGCCGAAGTTCGAGGGGATCAGGTGGTCAGGATGGCCCCCAACCGGGACGGCCACGCCAACCACGGCCATGCCTGCGTCAAGGGACGATTCGCGTTCGGCTATGCCACGCATCCGGATCGCGCGCTCAAGCCGATGGTGCGGGCTCGAATCACAGATCCCTGGCGCGAAGTCACCTGGGAAGAGGCCATCGCGCACGCCGCACGCGAGTTCCGGCGGCTTCAGGCTCAGTATGGCAAGTACTCGATTGGAGGGATTACTTCTTCACGGTGCACCAACGAAGAAACATTCCTCGTGCAAAAGCTCGTTCGCGCGGCCTTCGGCAACAACAACGTGGATACGTGCGCGCGCGTCTGTCATTCGCCGACGGGCTACGGACTGAAGAACACATTGGGTGAATCGGCGGGGACACAGGCGTTCGATTCGGTGATGAAATCGGACGTCATCATGGTGATCGGCGCCAACCCGACCGAGGGTCATCCGGTCTTTGCGTCCCGCATCAAGAAGCGCCTCCGGCAGGGAGCCAAGCTCATCGTGGCCGACCCGCGGACGATTGGGCTCGTCAGGCAGCCACACGTCGGCGCCGATTTTCACCTGCAGCTTCGACCTGGCACGAACGTGGCCTTGATGAACGCCATGGCGCACGTCGTGGTCACGGAGGGCCTGACCAAAGAGAGCTACGTCGACGAACGTTGTGAGGTTGACTCCTACCTGAAGTGGAAGAAATTCGTCGCCGAACCCAGAAATTCACCAGAAGCAACCGAGAGCATCACCGGCGTTCCGGCCGCACTCGTGCGCGGGGCCGCCCGACTTTATGCCACCGCCGGCAACGGAGCGATCTACTACGGCCTTGGGGTCACCGAACACAGCCAGGGAACGACGATGGTGATGTGCATTGCCAACCTGGCAATGGCCACCGGCAACCTGGGGCGCGAGGGTGTTGGCGTCAACCCGCTTCGGGGTCAGAACAACGTGCAGGGATCATGCGACATGGGCTCGTTTCCACATGAGTTCAGCGCCTACCGGCACGTATCGGACAACACCGTCCGTGGCGCGTTTGAAACGTCATGGGGTGTGCCGCTCGAGGCCGAGCCGGGTCTGCGCATTCCGAACATGTTCGATGCCGCGCTTGACGGAAGCTTCAAAGGCTTGTACGTCCAGGGCGAGGATATCGCGCAGTCCGATCCCAACACGCATCACGTCGAGGCCGCTCTTTCTGCGATGGAATGTGTGGTCGTTCAGGATATCTTCCTGAACGAGACCGCCCGCTTCGCGCATGTGTTTCTGCCAGGCTCCTCGTTCCTCGAAAAAGACGGCACCTTTACCAACGCCGAGCGTCGTGTCTCACGGGTTCGAAAGGTCATGGAGCCACGGGCGGGACTTGCCGACTGGGAAGTGACCGTTCTGTTGTCCAATGCCCTCGGCTATCCGATGCATTACGACCACCCGTCGCAGATCATGGATGAGATCGCGCAATTGACGCCGACTTTTACCGACCTGACCTACGAAAAGCTGGACCGGCTCGGGAGCATTCAGTGGCCCTGCAACGCCAACGCCCCCGAGGGCACGCCAACGATGCATATTGGTACGTTCGTGCGTGGGAAGGGCAAGTTCTGGCTGACGGAGTACGTGCCAACCAGCGAGCAAACGTCATCGGAGTTCCCGCTCATCCTGACAACGGGCCGCATCCTGTCGCAATACAACGTTGGTGCTCAAACGAGACGAACGGCCAACATCAGCTGGCATGCTGAAGACGTGCTCGAGATTCACCCGGCAGATGCGGA
>DATBJG010000333.1:0-14907 GCA_036556585.1 Vicinamibacterales bacterium | reverse complement strand
TGATGGCTGACGGCTGATGGCTGACGGCTGACGGCTACTATTGTTGTCGTTCCAGAATCCACGCGACCGTTCCAATCAGCTTTTCCCAGAGCGGACGGTTCCGCCACGCGTCCAAGGTGATCTCTCGACTGTCGTCCACATCGCGCAGGTAGTCGGCCGTCAGCCGATGCGCAATGGCTTCGTCCCGCATGACGATGTTGACTTCGTCGTTGTGCTCGAATGACCGGTTGTCGATGTTGGTCGTGCCGAGCACTCCCCATGTTCCATCTACGATGAGCGCTTTGGCGTGAATCATGACCTGCTCGTATTCGAAGATCCTGACGCCTGCTTCCAGCAACCGGCCGTACATTCGACGGCTGGCCAGCCGAACCCAGCGTTGGTCGGTGTTTGAACCGGGAACGATCACTGACAGCGGAATGCCCCGGCGAACCGTCTCAACCAGTACTCGCCTCAGCGCTTTGTCTGGCAGAAAGTAGGGGGTGGCAATCAACACCTCTTTGCATGCGGCGTCGATGAGCAGCTGGAAGACCACACGCGACACGGTGGCACGATCGGAAGGCGAGCTCTTGACAACGAGCGCGGTGGTGTCGCCGGCCATTGTCAAAGGAGGGAAGTATTCGTCACCTATCAGGATCTCGCCGCAGCATTCGAGCCAGTTCTCCACGAACACACCCTGCATGGCCGTGACAACGGGGCCTTCGATGCGCGCCATCGTATCGCGCCACGGGCGTGTCGCTCCCTCGACGATGGCCCACCAGTCCGCAATGCCGGCACCGCCAATGAACCCAACGCGTCCATCGATGATGAGCAACTCGCGATGCGTGCGATTGTTGAGCCGCGCGAGACGGTACCACCGTAGAGGTTGGTAGAACTCGATCCGGCAACCGGCCCCGCGCAGACGGGTCACGGGTGTGCCGCCCAGACGCGCGCTGCCGATGGCATCCGCCACGATGGTCACTTTGACGCCTGCCGACGCACGCTCGATGAGCGCCTCGATGAATTGATCGGCGATTTTGCCTGGGTGAAAAATGTAGCACTCGAGGTTGATCGATTGGGTTGCTCCCTTGATGGCCTGGAGCATGGCGGGATAGAAATTCGCGCCGTTTGTCAGGACCTCGACCCGGTTGCCGCGATAAAAGACGGCTTGGGACGTGGCCACGAGCTTGTAGCTGAACTCAGGAGAGCAGGCGTCCTGCCGGGACTCGACGTAGTAGTCGATACCTGGCGTAAAGAACACAACCAGAATGAGCCAGATGATGAAGATGGCGCCAATCACGGTCGCAAAGGTCACCATGGTCTGTCCGGAATCATACGTGGTCAGCGCGACGTTTTTGGCGCTACGATACGTCTATGCCATCCGCGTTTGAGCGGGTCGAGATTGTTCGGTGTGCCGACGATCGGCAGAAGCCCGACAGCGATCTGGTTGCTTCCGAGCAGCCCCTGGAAGTTCGTCTGAACGGTGAACCGTTCTCGGTCATCATGCGCACGCCCGGTGCCGACCGCGATCTGGCCGCGGGATTTCTCTTCAGTGAAGGGGTGATCAAAAGCGCCGCTGATCTTTCCTGCTCGGACAGTCTGGACGATGTCATTGACGTGCGGCTCCTGGGCACGAATGCGGCCAATCTCCCGGCGTTGTTGGCATCGCGCCGCCAAGTCATGACGAATTCCTCCTGCGGCATGTGCGGACGCAGGACGCTCGAGTCACTGGGCGTGACCGCCTCGCCGTTGACCGCCGCCTGGACGACGACACGCGAGCATGTGCTGGCCATGCCGACACACTTGAAGGCGGCGCAGGCGGTGTTTGCCGACACCGGTGGCCTGCACGCGTCAGGGCTCTTCAATCGAATCGGTGAGCTCGAGCTGATTGCTGAGGATGTCGGTCGCCACAACGCCCTCGACAAAGTTGTCGGTCGTATGCTCTTCGCGGGCCGTCTGCCTCTTTCCGAGTCCATGCTCTGCGTGAGTGGTCGCACGTCGTACGAAATTGTGCAAAAAGCGTTGCTCGCCGGTATTCCTCTCGTGGCGGCGGTGTCCGCTCCGTCGAGTCTGGCCATTGAACTTGCCGAAGAAGGCGGCATCACGCTGCTCGGATTCGTGCGCGGCGACAGGTTCAACATCTACGCGCACCCCGAACGCATCGATTCCTGATCTTTCTCACTTCGTCCCTCCAGGTGCTGAATCGGGTCCGAAGTCGGCGAAGCACCAGCTATAATGCAGCCTATGGGTGATGCTGGTGAAGGACTGATTGACGCACAGGCACGTATCGCTGAACAGATGGAAGAGCGCGAGCAGGAGCGCAAACGCCTCGCCGAGGGGCGCGGGCGCGAAGTGGATCCCGAACTCGTGCGCCGCGCCGAATCTCTACGCCTCGCACGTATCGAACTCGATCGCCAGCGAGCGGCGACCGAGAATGCCGCGCGGAAACAACAGCTCACGCACGCTCTCGAAGAGCTCGATCGCCAGCTTGCGGCATTGAAGCTGTAGTCGTCGGGCACGCATTACGACACCTGCTGTCGGTTGGCAAACAGCTCCGCAGGGTCAAGCCCGAAGTCAGACAGAATCCGGCGGGTCAAATCGCTGTAGTCCTCTCGAAAATGTGGCGGTAGCCCGGCTGCAGTCGGCGCGGGGCTCTTCATTGCCCGGTCGATGGTCGCCTCGTACTCGAGTTCCATCTTCTCCAGCGTATGATGGCGCGACCACCAGTCGCGAGCGTTCCGTCCAAGCCGCTCCCGCAACGCCCGGTCGCTGGCAAGATGCGCCAGCGCAAGTTCAATGGATCGAATTTCGTCGAGGATGCCGACGCTGACGCACATGGGCTCTTGTGCCGTGCCGTCCTTGCGGCGTGTCGCAATCTCGAGCCAGGTGCGCGCGTCAATCCGAGGAACGTCGGCGGTCATGGCGAGGTCTGTAATAACGGTCGGTCGCCCGGCAGCGAGGCACCTGAGCCAGGCCGCGGATGTTTCGTGGGCTGAAGGCCACCTGAGACAAAGGCACGCATCGGCGGCTGCCAGATAGCTTGCCAGCTCGTCATCGCCAACATAACCGGTCACGATGACGTGGTCGCTCAGACCAAGAGCCCGGGCTTCGGTGAGCGGATCGATATCACCCAACTGATCGCCCACGAACATCAGTCGGATGTTCGGCCGATAGCGGACGACGCGGACGAATGCCTCCAGGATCTCGTTGACCCGCTTGCCGCGTGTGACGAGCCCTACACACGCGAACACGACAGCATCGTCCGGAATGCGGTGACGCCCGCGAATGCGCCGCGCGTCGGCCGAGGTCGTTGCCACCTCTCCGACGCCCATCGAGATCACGCTGACCGGAATCGTTGGAAACTGTCGCTCGAGCCATGCGGCAAGATGGGGGTCGTGAACGCCGACCAGTCGTGCGGTTTCGATCACGGGCCGCAACAGCGGCCAGAGAAAGAATAGCGATCCACCAAGCCCGGCGATGACCAGATCGGCGACGCCCGCTGGCACGTCCGGATGACTGAACGCCAGCTCGGCGCGGTATGCGCTTTCGCGATGGTCCCGCAGCAGCTGGAGCGCCCGAGATTGATGGAGTTGCGCGTCGTGCAGCACGACCAGCCCGGGATAGCGCGTCACGTAGGCCCAGGCGTGGTCGTGGGCTGGAGAATTGCCGAACTGATACACGATGAGGTCGTACGGCTGGCGGTGGTGCTGCCAGACGAAGTCGTGCGCGCGCTGCTGATCGTACACGTCGATGTGGTGGTGCGAGCGGAGACGCGGGACGATTTCTTCGGTGTACGCGGCCACGCCGGAGCGTGACGGCGAGAGCGGAGAGAACCATGCAATTCGGCGCACGCGGCGATTATAGCGGGCGCGAAAACGTTCGTGAGTCTGTCGAAACTTGAAAAGGGCGAAGGGGTCCGATAGCATGAGGACTTTGCTGCGGCCGTCGGGGGCCGCAGCCGGAGGTGCCGCCGACCTGACGCGTGCGGGTCCGGCGGATTTTTAACGCGCACGCTTGCGAAAATATTCACAAGCTGGACGGGCCGGCGTTTCGCGTCGGACGGGCTGCGGTCGCCATGCAGGGCTGGTTATCAATCCTCTTCATGTTGGTGCTCGGCGTCGGATTCGGCGCCGTTGCGCTCGGTTTGTCACGCTTGCTTGGCCCCCACAACCCCACACCCGAAAAGCTTGCGCCCTACGAATGCGGGATGCCGCCGGTGGGCGACGCGCGCGAACGCCAGTCGATCAAGTTCTACCTGGTCGCCATGGTGTTCCTCCTCTTCGACATCGAAGTGGCTTTCCTCTATCCCTGGGCCATGGCGCTGCGATCGCTCGGATGGACCGGCTTCCTGCAGATCGTGTTGTTCTTTGCCATCCTGCTGGCTGGCTACGTCTACATCTGGCGCAAAGGTGCGCTGGACTGGCAACAGGGTGAAGCGGAGTAGTTTCTCGGCATGGATACAGAAATCCCTGTTCTGACGACGACCGTTGACAAGATGGTGCAGTGGGCTCGACGCTCCTCGATCTGGCCCGTGACGTTCGGGTTGGCCTGCTGCGCGATTGAAATGATGTCAATGAGCGCGTCGCGGTATGACATTGCTCGGTTCGGGGCGGAAGTGTTTCGCGGTTCTCCCCGCCAGTCGGATCTGATGATCGTCGCCGGTCGACTCTCCCGCAAAATGGCCCCCGCGCTCCGCCGCATCTACGATCAGATGCCGGAACCCAAATGGGTCATCTCGATGGGTGCGTGCGCGTCGATTGGCGGCGTCTTCGATAACTACGCGCTCGTTCAGGGAGTCGATCAGGTGGTGCCGGTCGACGTCTACGTGCCTGGCTGTCCGCCGCGCCCCGAGTCGCTGATCTACGGCATCGTGCAGTTGCAGAAGAAAATCGCGCAGCAACGCGCCTGAGAGATCCACGTCACCTCCTGTGCGGTCTGCCGACACGTTCGTTTCATCTATGGATGTTCCAGCCCTGATTGCGCGACTCGGTGCCCTCGTGCCTGATGTGGCGATCACTGAAGGCGCCGAGACGGATCAGGCGACGGTCATTGTGCCCGCCAATCAGCTCGTGCCGGTCATGCGAACGCTGCGCGACAATCCCGAGCTGGAGTTTGAGTTTCTGGCTGATTTGACCGCCGTCGACTGGTGGCCCGGCGAGCCGCGCTTCGAGCTGGTGTATCACCTGGCGTCCTCCGGCCGCGCCTCTCGCTTGCGCGTCAAAGTTCGCGTACCGGAGGCTGCGGCGAGCGTGCCCACGTTGAAAGACGTGTGGCTGTCGGCGGACTGGCTGGAGCGCGAGGTGTGGGATCTGTTCGGCATCGTTTTCGAAGGGCATGGCGACCTGCGCCGGTTGTTGATGCCCGACGACTGGCAGGGACACCCGCTGCGCAAGGACTATCCGGTTCAGGTCAAGGTGCCTGTACGCGCCGGAGAACCGCTGCAGGTGTCCGAAGAAGAATTCCGCGCGAACATCGAAAAAGACCGCCGCATTCGGAGCGGCAGTACGTAGGTCGACACGATGTCTCCTCGCTCCCGGACGGAAGTCTTCGAACAGGCGCTGGCCGGCACAATCAGGGCTCATCACCTCGTGCTGGGACAAGGCCCGCAGGTGGTGCTGGCAGTGGTCGAGACGATCGAACGGGCGTGGAATGCCGGCGGAAAGCTCGTGGCGTTCGGGAACGGTGGCAGTGCTGCGGACGCGCAGCATCTGGCAGCCGAGCTCGTCGGTCGCTTTGCACGCGATCGGCGTCCTCTTGCCGCGCTGGCGTTGTCGGCCGACACGAGCGTGCTGACCGCGATTGCCAACGACACGAGTTACAACCGCGTCTTTGCGAGACAGATCGAGGCGCTCGGCCGGCGCGGCGACGTCGCGTTCGCGATTTCCACCAGCGGAACCTCTCGCAACGTCGTGGCTGGGCTCGAGAGTGCGCGTCAGCTCGGGTTAACGACTGTGGCGTTGACGGGTCGGGATGGAGGGACGGTCGCGAGGCTGGCGGATGTGCACGTGAACGTGCCTGAGACGTCCACCGCGCGCGTGCAGGAGGTTCATCGCACGCTCCTGCACGTCATCTGCGAGCTGCTGGAAGATGCTGCGGGGTGAGGAATTCGAGTCTTCTTATGCCTGAGCTTCGCACTGAAACCATGACCGTGAACATGGGGCCGCAACACCCCAGCACGCATGGGGTGTTGCGAATCGTGCTGGAGCTCGACGGCGAAACGGTCGTGTCATCGTCGGCCACGATTGGCTACCTGCACACGGGAATTGAGAAGACCGCCGAACAGAAAAAGTGGCAGCAGGTCATTCCGCTCGTCGAGCGAATGGACTATCTGAGCGCGCAGTCCAACAGCTACGCGTTTTGTCTCTCAGTGGAAAAGCTGCTGAGTCTGCAGATCCCTGATCGCGTGCGATGGATCCGCGTCCTGCTCGTCGAATTGCAGCGAATCAACAGTCATCTCGTCTGGCTCGGCACTCACGCGATGGAAGTTGGTGCGGTGTCGGTAATGCTGTACTGCTTCCGCGAGCGCGAGATACTGCTCAACATCAACGAGCTGATTGCCGGATTCCGGATGTTTCCGAGCTACATTCGCGTGGGTGGCCTCCGAGAAGATCTCCCGCGGGGCTTTCATGATGCCGTCACGCGGTTTCTGGACAGGCTGCCCGGAAAGCTCGACGAGTACGAAGACCTGTTGACCAAGAACCACATTTTTCTCGAACGCACTCGCGGCGTTGGGAAGATCTCGAAGGACGATGCCGTCGCGTACTCGCTGTCGGGTCCCATCGGTCGGGCGTCGGGCTGGACGTACGACGTTCGCAAGGTCTTCCCGTATGGTGGCTACGAGACGTTCCAGTTCAACGTGCCCACCGGCGCCAACGGCGATGTGTACGATCGCTATCTCGTTCGCGTAGAAGAGATCCGGCAGAGCCTTTCGATCTGCCGGCAGGCGCTTGCGCGGATCACGCCGACGGGTGAGTGGGCCGTTGCCGATCCGCGCGTCACCCCACCCCCCAAGGACAAGGTCTACACGGAAATGGAGGCGCTGATTCAGCACTTCCTCATTTACTCACAGGGTTTCACCGTTCCGGTCGGGAGCGCGTATGTGCCCGTCGAGGGTCCACGGGGTGAGCAGGGCTTCTATGTCGTATCCGACGGAAGCAATCGACCGTGGCGCGTCAAGGCCCGATCGGCGTCGCTCCTCGCGTGCCAGGCGCTCGGAGCCATGATCAAGGGTGGCATGATTGCCGACGTCATCGCGGTCATCGGGTCGATTGACGTCGTGATGGGAGACGTGGATCGATGAGCTTCCATCCACAGATGGACTATGCGGGCGCGCACCAGCGATCCATGCGCGCGCAGCCGACCGACGATGGCCAGCCGTTCGAATACACGCCAGAGAATCGCGTCAGGTTCGAAGAAATCGCCAGACGTTATCCGCCGGAACAGCGGCGCTCGGCCATTCTGCCCGCCCTGTATCTCGTCCAACGACAGCGCGGCTTTATCACGCTGAACGCGATTCAGCATGTGGCGCAGGTGATTGGATGCACGGCGGCGGAGGTCGAGGATGTCGTGTCGTTCTACACGATGTTTTACACGCGGCCGATGGGCCGCTACGTTCTCCAGGTCTGCCGAACGTTGTCGTGCGCGCTGCTCGGAGCCGAACGTGTGACCGAAGAACTCTCCGCCGCGCTTGGTATTGGCGTTGGCGAGACTGACGCCAAGGGGACGTTCAGCCTCCTCGAGGTCGAATGTCTGGGTGCCTGCGATCGCGCACCGGTCGTGATGGTCAACGATGCGTGGCATGAATGTCTGGCGCCCGAAGCCGCCCGGGCGCTCGTGGAAGCGTTGAAGGCTCGCGGCGAGGATGCCGTGAGCGGTTGCGTTCACAAGGTGGAGAAATAGACGGCTTTCGGATTTCGGCTCTTGGCTCTCGTAAATCATGAATCGAGATCCGAGAGCCAAAATCCGAAACCCGGCCTGAATACACAATGGATCCGGTGCTCATACGCTACGTTCGTGAACCGAACTCGTTCACGCTCGATTTCTATCTGCAGCGTCGGCAGGGATATGAGGGACTGCGGAAGGCTCTTGCCCAGACACCCGAACAGGTGATTGAAGCCGTGAAAGCGTCGGGCTTGCGGGGTCGCGGCGGCGCGGGATTTCCGACGGGCATGAAGTGGCAGTTCATCGACAAGAAGACCAATAAACCCCGCTATATCGCGTGCAATGCTGACGAAAGCGAACCCGGGACCTTCAAGGACCATCTGCTGATGGAGCGCAACCCTCATCTCCTGATCGAGGGATGTCTCATTGGCTGTTACGCGATTGGCGCAAAGGTGGCGTACATCTACATTCGCGGCGAGTTTCACCATGTGCAACTGGTGCTCGAGCGTGCCATCGAGGAGGCCTACAAGGCGGGGTACATCGGCCGCAACATTCTTGGAACGGGCTTCGATTGCGACGTGTATATCCACCGGGGGGCCGGGGCCTATGAAGCGGGGGAGGAAACAGCGCTGCTCGAATCGCTCGAAGGAAAGCGTGCGCAGCCGCGCCTCAAACCGCCATTTCCCGCGACCTGGGGCCTCTACGGATGTCCGACCGCCGTCAACAACGTGGAGACGCTCTGCAACGTTCCGCTGATCCTCCTTCACGGTGTCGAGTGGTACACGGCGCTCGGCCCGGAAAAGAATGGGGGCCCGAAGCTGTACTGCGTGAGCGGTCACGTCGCGCGGCCCGGGGTCTACGAAGCGACGATGAAGACGACGCTCCGGGAATTGATCGAGGTTCATGCCGGTGGCGTCCGCGACGGACGCACGTTGAAAGCCGTCATCCCGGGCGGGTCGTCCGTGCCGATTCTGCTGCCGCATCAGCTCGACGTTCAGGCGAGCTTCGACGGCATTGCGAAGGCGGGTTCACTGCTCGGATCGGCGGCCATCATCGTGCTGGACGACTCGACGTGCATGGTCTGGCTGGCGCTCAATTTGTTGCACTTCTACCGCCACGAGTCATGCGGAAAGTGCACACCGTGTCGTGAGGGGACCGACTGGCTGTTCAAGATTCTGTTGAAGGTCGAGCGGGGTGACGGCGATGAGCGGGATATCGCCCTGCTGGAAAACGTGGCGGGCCTCATCACCGGAAAGACGTTGTGTGCGTTTGGTGACGCGGCCGCAACACCGGTGCTGACGACATTGCAACACTTCAAAGAGGAATACATCGCGCACGTCCAGCAGGGACGCTGTCCACTCGTCGCACCCTGGCGGGCAGGACCTGTTCCCGCTATTGCGTCGCACTAGACCATGATCCCCATTGTCGTCGCGCAGATTGCGCTCCTGCTCTTCGTCTTTTTCATGCTGCTGAACTCGGCCGCGGTCATGGTGTACATGGAGCGCAAGGTCGCGGCACTCATCCAGCAACGCTACGGTCCCTATCTGGTCGGGCCCCACGGGGTTCTTCAACCGCTGGCCGATATCGTCAAGTTGCTGTTCAAGGAGGAACTCCGACCGAAGGCGGCGGACCGGTACCTCTTCGTGCTGGCTCCGATCATTTCGGCTGCGGCCGCGTTTGCGGCGTTTGCGGTGATCCCGTTTGGCGGCGACACCACGTTCTTCGGGCTGCTCGAGGAACCGGTTCCGCTCCAGGTGGCCGATGTCAACGTGGCCGTGCTCGTCATCTTTGCCGTGGCATCGATGAGCGTGTACGGGATCGTCCTCGCCGGGTGGAGTTCCAACAGCAAGTACTCGCTTCTCGGAGCCCTTCGATCATCCGCCCAGATGATCAGTTACGAGCTGTCGTACGGCCTGGCATTGGCAAGCGTGCTCGTGGTGGCGGGATCGCTGTCGCTGCGCGATATCGTCGACACGCAGGCCGGCTATTGGTGGGGCTTCATCCCGAAGTGGTCGATCTTTTTGCAGCCGATTGGATTCTTCGTGTTCCTCACGGCTGGCATTGCGGAGACGAATCGCGCCCCCTTCGACTTTCCCGAGGCGGAGCAGGAGCTCGTTGCCGGGTATCACACGGAGTACAGCAGCATGAGCTTTGCCATGTTCTTTCTGGCCGAGTACGTGAACATGGTCACCGTCTCGGCCGTGGCAACCGATCTGTTCCTCGGGGGCTGGCATGGTCCGTTTCTGCCGGAGTCGTGGGGCTGGATCTGGTTTCTGATCAAGCTGTCTGGGCTTCTTTTCTTTTATATCTGGATCCGCTGGACGCTGCCACGTTACCGGTACGATCAGTTGATGGCCTTCGGGTGGAAGGTCCTGCTTCCGCTCGCGGTCATCAACCTCCTCCTCACATCCGCGGGAGTGCTCTACTTTGGCCGGTGATCTGGCCTTCTTCTACGTGTTTGCCGCGGTGGCGGTGGGCACGTCGCTGCTCGTCATTGGTCAGCGCAACCCGATTTACAGCGTGCTGCTCCTCATCGCCTCGTTCGGTGCCCTGGCGGGCCTCTACGTGCTGCTCGACGCACCGTTTGTCGCGGTCACGCAGATCATCGTCTACGCGGGTGCGATCATGGTGCTGTTCCTGTTCGTCGTGATGCTGCTCAACGCTCCGCGCGAAGAGCCGATCGATCCGGAACGGCTGGTCGAGCCGCAGGGTGCGCGATGGTTCGGTGCTCTGCTTGCCGTGTTTCTCCTCGTCGAACTTGGCTGGGCGGTGGCGCGCGGTTCACGGGCGCTCTTTGGGCGCGCCTCGTTCGATTCGGTACGGGTGGAACAGCTTTCGTCCGTGCGGTTCATCGGAACGGTGCTGTACAGCGATTACGCGTTTGCGTTCGAAGTGACTTCGATTTTGATTCTGGTGGCCATGGTGGGCGCCGTTCTGCTCGCCCGGCGGCACGAGAAAGAGGTGTGACGAGACGTTCATGGCCACGCTGAACGACTACCTCGTGCTGTCGGCGGTGTTGTTCACCATTGGCGCGGCGGGCGTCTTTCTCCGCCGCAATCTGATCACGATCCTGCTCGCCGTGGAGATCATGCTGAACGCCGTGAATCTGACGTTCGTCGCGTTTGGCCGCTTTCACGGGTCGGTTGATGGCCAGATCATCGTGTTCTTCGTGATGACGGTCGCCGCGGCCGAAGCCGCGGTGGGGTTGGCAATCGTCATTGCGATGTTCAGACATCGTGGGACCTTGAATCCCGAAGCGTTCAAAACCTTGAAATGGTGACGCGCGAAAGCCGCTGATGCTGGTTCTCATTCCGCTCATCCCGTTTCTTGGCTTTGCCGTCAACGCCGCGCTGGGTCGTCGCCTGTCCAAGTTCGTGTCAGGCGGCGTCGCCTGCACGGCAATGCTCGCGTCGTTCGGCATCGCGCTCGCGACCGCGTGGCCGTTCCTGTTTGGATCGGCAGACCTTCACGCCGTCGAACAGAACGTCTATACGTGGATCAAGGCGGGTGACTTTGTCGCGCCGTTCTCGCTCCGCGTCGATCCGCTGGCGGCGCTCATGATTCTCGTGGTGACGGGAATCGGGTTCCTGATTCACGTGTACTCGACGTCCTACATGCACGATGAGTCCGACAGCGAGTACGCGCGCTTCTTTTCGTACCTCAACCTGTTCGCAGCGTTCATGCTGGTTTTGGTGCTCGGGTCGAACTTCCTGGTGATGTTCGTGGGCTGGGAAGGGGTTGGGTTGTGTTCGTATCTGCTGATTGGATTCTGGTACAGGAAAACGTCGGCCGCCGATGCCGGCAAGAAGGCCTTCATCGTCAATCGCGTGGGTGATTTCGGGTTCATCCTGGGGATGCTCCTCGCCTTCGTACAGTTCGGGACGCTCGATTTCCAGCGGATTGCGTCGGCACTGGCGCCAATGGCGCCCGAGGCGGAGTTTGGTACTGTCTCCGCAATTGCGCTACTGCTGTTGGTAGGCGCCACCGGGAAATCCGCGCAGATCCCTCTTTACGTCTGGTTGCCAGACGCGATGGAAGGTCCGACACCGGTGTCGGCACTCATTCATGCCGCCACGATGGTGACCGCCGGTGTATACCTGATTGGACGCAATGCCGTGCTGTTCAGCCATGCCCCGGACGTGTTGCTGATCGTGGCCATCGTGGGTACGGTCACCGCGCTCATGGCCGGCACCATTGCGCTCGTCCAGAACGACATCAAGCGCGTCCTCGCATACTCGACCGTATCGCAGCTGGGTTACATGTTCCTGGCGATGGGCATGGGAGCATTCGGAGCCGGCATCTTTCATCTCTATACCCACGCGTTCTTCAAGGCGCTGCTCTTTCTTGGCTCTGGCGCGGTCATCCATGCTCTGGCCGGCGAACAGGACATGAGGCGGATGGGTGGGCTCAAGCGAGCGTTGCCGGTGACGTACTGGACGTTTCTGACAGGGGCGCTGGCAATTGCCGGCGTGCCTGGGCTTGCCGGTTTCTTCAGCAAGGACGAGATCCTGTTTCGAACGTTCGAGCACGGCCACGTCCTGCTGTGGGGAGTCGGGATTCTCACGTCACTGCTGACCGCCACCTACATGTTCCGCGTGGTCTTCCTGACCTTTCATGGAGCTTCGCGCGTCGCGTCGCACGGGCACGGTGATCCCCACGGCGGTGGCCATCCTCTCCATCTGCACGATGCGCCGCCGGCCATGGCATCCGTGCTGATCGTGCTGGCCGTCGGTGCCGCGGTGGCCGGCTACGTCGGCGTTCCACATGCACTCGGCGGCGACAACCGAATCGAACGGTTCCTCGCACCGTCGTTCGAGTCGAGTGCTGCAGCCATCGATGCGGCGGCGACGAGCGAGATCTCGACACCAACCGGATCCGAGTCGAGCCACGGCGTCGAGTTGCCGCTGATGCTCGTGTCTACGGTGATCGCGTTTGGCGGCATCGGACTCGCGACATTCCTGTTTCTCTTGAGTGCCGACGCCGCACCGCGACTGGCAACACGGTTTGCCGGCGTTTATCGCGTGTTGACCAACAAGTATTACGTTGACGAGATCTATCAGACGGCCATCGTTGAGCCTGTGCAGATGGTATCCAGGCAGGGACTGTGGCAGGGGATGGACGTGCGCGTCATTGACGGGTCGGTCAATGGCATCGGGGCGCTGGTGCGTGGTGGTGCGACGGCGCTTCGCCAGATGCAGACGGGCTCGGTACGCAGCTACGCCGCCGCGTTGTTTCTCGGAGTGGTCGTCATTCTCGGGTACTACTTGTTCAACTGAGCATGCCTGTCCCGTTGATTTCAATTCTGATCGTGTTCCCGCTTCTCGGAGCGGTCCTGCTGTTGTTCATCAACAACCGTGACAACCGCAACGAACGGGTGGTACGCATGTTCGCGTTGGGATGGTCAGTGGCGGAACTGGCCCTGACACTGGTCCTGTGGGCGCAGTTCAACGGCGCGTCTGCCGACTTCCAGTTCGTGGAGCGACACGCCTGGATTCCGGCGTATGGAATCGAATATGCCGTGGGCGTGGACGGGATCAGCCTGTTTCTGGTGGTCCTGACCGCGTTTCTCACGCCGCTTTCCCTGTTGTCGTCGTGGGCCTCGCTCCACGGGCGTGTGCGGGCATTCTCGGCCTGCATGCTCGTGCTCGAGAGCGCGATTATTGGCGTGTTCGTGTCGATCGATCTCTTCCTGTTTTATGTGTTCTGGGACGCCATGCTCGTGCCGATGTACTTCCTCATTGGTGTCTGGGGATACGAGCGGCGCGTCTACGCGGCCGTCAAGTTCATGCTCTATACGATGGCCGGCAGCGTGCTCATGCTCATTGCGATCATCTCGCTGGCGTATCTCCATGACGTGGCAACCGGGTCGTACAGTTTCGACCTGCTCCGGTTGTACGAGCTGCCACTGTCCCGGCGGGTCCAGTCCTGGTGTTTCCTCGCGTTCGCGCTGGCCTTTGCCATCAAAGTCCCTCTGTTTCCGTTCCACACGTGGTTGCCGGATGCCCACGTCGAAGCTCCAACGGCCGGGTCGGTGATTCTGGCTGGAGTCCTTCTCAAGATGGGGACGTACGGACTGGTCCGGTTCGCGTTTCCCTTGTTCCCGGATGCGGCCGTGGTCTTCGCACCCTATCTGGCAGGGTTGGCCGTCATCGGCATTCTGTACGGCGCCCTGGTGGCCATGGTGCAGCCCGACCTCAAGAAGCTGGTGGCGTACTCGAGCGTGAGCCATCTCGGCTTCGTCGTGCTCGGGATTGCCGCCATGAACACGCAGGGGGTTGGAGGAGCTGTCTACCAGATGCTGAACCACGGCGTCAGCACCGGTGCACTGTTCCTCATCGTGGGCATGTTGTCCGATCGCCGGCACACCCGGCTCATTGCCGAGTTCGGTGGCCTCAAGCGCGTGATGCCTCGACTCACCGCCGCTTTCCTGGTTGTGACGCTCTCGTCGATCGGGTTGCCTGGGCTCAACGGGTTTGTCGGCGAGTTCCTCATTCTGCTGGGTGCTTTCCGGTGGCGTCCGAGCTTTGCCATCTGGGCGGCACTGGGCGTGATTCTTTCGGCTGTGTACATGCTGTGGATGTTTCAGCGCGTGAATTACGGGGAGGTCACCAACGAGAAGAACGAATCGTTGCGCGATCTCAGCGCGCGAGAATGGTGGGCGCTTGGTCCGACGCTCGTGATGGCGCTGCTGATGGGGGTGGCGCCCACGCTCTTCCTGCGACCGATGGAGCCTGCAGTGAACCGGTTGGTGGACCGCGTCAGCCGCTCGCAGAGGCTCACGGCTCGTGACGCGGGATTTGGGAGTCGGGATTCGGGATTCGGTTTGTTGACTCCCGCATCACAAATCTCGAATCGGAATTCCCGAACCCCGAATCCCGAATCCCGAACTCCGAATCCCGAATCCCGAATCCCGAGCCCCTGATGTTCGACTCTTTCGTCGCAATCGTTCCGTCGTTGTGTGTGACGCTTGGCGGCATTGCCGCCATGACGGCCGAAGCATTCCGCGAGCCCAAAGAGCGGGTCCCGGTTGCCGGTCTGGCGATCGTGTCG
>DATBJG010000332.1:0-9325 GCA_036556585.1 Vicinamibacterales bacterium | reverse complement strand
CACCAGGAAGATCTCGGCTTCCTTGCCGGATTTGAGAGTGCCGAGCGGGACGTCCTCGTACGGCTCACCATGCGGCCAATCGAGGGCGACCCCGGACGGCGAGGTCGTGGGTTGCACGAAAAAGCGCTCCTGAACGGGGGGACGGGAATCGGTGTGTCCCGGCCCGCAGGAGCGCCGTTGGCGTCAGGAAGACGGTGCGGCGGCTACTCCGCGCGGCCGGGAGGACAGACAACGCTGATTGGCATCGCGTCTACCTCCTGGTTGGTCGTGGGCGTGAAGTTCAGGCGGCACTATGCGCCGACGTGCTTCTCACGGCAACAGAATCCCGCTCTCGCTCGGCCGCGTGCGCGCGATCCACGGTCGCCCGAAAGTCAATTGCACTATTGATAAGCGTGCCCCTTGGCCAATCGAGACAGGCGGTGTTAGGTAGCGAACTAGGGAGGCTTGTGAAGATAGGACTTCGCTGAATGGGATCGGGCACTACGGGGTATCGGCAAAAACTCTGTGAATGATGGCGACGAGCTCCAAGGCAGCGCTGCGGTCGAGCTGCAGGGTCTGGCTCTGCTTGCCGGGGTGCTTCCTTGTTGTCGACCCAAACGTGTCGAGCTGCAGCATTCGGCCCTCGTCCGCATCGAAGCCACGCCAGGCACACTCCACGGTCGTAGGCTGCCTATGGCCGATGCTTCCCTCCACGGGTATGAACTTCGAAATAACGGCCATTTCGACGTGCCTCCTGCTTCAATGGACCCAAGGCCGACCCCCAGTCATTTGCCTGGGGGCGCGCGATCCTCCGTAACGATTCGTCTAACGTCGTATCCATGCGTTTCGCTGCGTCGCACCCTTTCAGCCGATTTGGTGTCCTCGATGTAGTCAGGCGATGTTCTCAAGGTCTGCCGGTGCGGCTCCGGCAGCCACGACCGTAGCCCGAAGAGTCCGGTAATTGATTCATAAAAGCGAGGATGCATGCCAAGGAACATCACAAGCGATGCCCGCTTGATCTCGCGCGCGGCATTCACCTTCGCCTGGAGCTCACCGAATGACATGGGGTGCCCCGCGGTCGCCAACAATCCAGCTATGAGATCTGGGTATGGTATTGCCGGTTTGCCGCCCCATTCTGTCAGCCCGTAGGTTCCTGCTGCGGCACGTACGAACTTGTCGGGCCTCGCCTGTAGCGCCCCAAGTAGTGTTTGTGAACCCACGAAGTCCCGACGCCCAACCTTCTCAGCGCGATCTCGAATTTCTCGCCAGTGCAGGGGTTTGCCTGCCTTCCCAAGCACGAACTCCGCCAGCTCCTGGTACGTCCAATGGCGATTCGCTTCAACTTCGGTCTGGTGCCGCTCGAATGCATGGGCAGCGACGATTGGATGTTCGCGAATGAGGGGCAGCAGGCTGCATACGCGATACGTTGCTCGCGGCCATCGATCCACAACGCGAGGGCTGCCGCCGACGACTAGACACCGAACAGCAACTGCGACGCGTTCGGCAGCATTCGGCGAGACCGCCGGCTCACCCAATGCTTGCTGGACCCACCGCAGCTCGGTCGCTCGGCTCATCGTGGCCGGCGGTTCCAATTCTGCTTCCTCGAGTGCGCGCAGTACCGGATATAGCGCCCCGCGGCTGTAGGCGCCAATGATCTTGTCGCTTGCCTTCCGTTGGATCTGGCGGATTCGCTCTCGGGTGACGCCAAACGGAATTGCCGTTTCTTCGAGGGTGGATGCCTTGCGCCCTACTGCTAATCGACTCGTCAGAACGTCCCACTGGCGTTCACTTAGCCGGAGCGCATCGAGGGCCCGTTCGACCCCTCCCTTATCGAACTTCATTGACCGCTTGTAACAACTGTCCGCGTGACAGTCAATCCATCCGTCGCGAAGCGATGCGCTCGGCGATGCGGTCGGCGACGGTTTGCGCCGACCGAAGAATGTCGCTCTCGTAGACCCTGATGGGTTCCCATCCAAGCTGCCGCAGCAGCGCATCAGCGCGTGCGTCGCGCGCGATGTTGCTTCTAATCTTGTTGAAACAGTATCGTGCGTTAAAGTGAAATTGAGACTCCAAGCTGGGCAAGCCGCGAAGAATCCACTTGCGACCGTGCCAGAAGTCACCGTCGACGAATATTGCGACGCGATATTTCGCAAATACAATATCGGGAGTGCCCGGCAAGCTTCGGACGTGCAACCGATAGCGACAGCCCCGACGGTGGAGTGCCTTCCTGAGCAATAACTCGGGTGTCGTGTCGAACGACCGCACCGCCTTCATGGCCTTGCTCGTACTGCCGCTGGGAGGCGTTGGAACGTCGGTCACAAGTAGCGAGAGAGCCCGGCCGCCAGAGCGGCCGCGACCGCCGGAGGGACCGCGTTGCCGACGTGCCGTCTCTGAGTTCCGTTGTCTCCAAGGAATCGAAATGAATCCGGAAACCCTTGAATGCGGGCGACCTCGCGGACGGTAAGCACGCGGTTTTGGGTCGGATGCGTAAAGCGCCCGGAGCCCGGATTCTGGGTTTGGGTTGTCATTGTGGGGGCCACGCCGTCACCCACAAGGCGGGCGTATGCCGACCGGAAGTAGTCCTTGCGCCGGAGCGGGTGGTTCGCTTGCCGCTGCGGAGTGTCGCCCGGTCCCAGGTTCGCGAGCGCGGCCACCATCTCCGGAGAGTGATTCACTGCAACATGGTTGAATAGCTTTGACAGACCATTTCGCAGCCTGCGTTGGTATGCGGTGAACGGATCGCGGTCGTAGGAACCTACCTCGGCACCCTCGCCCGCCAACAATTGCGGCAAATCGGAAATCGCATCATGAACCGTCGGCGGTAACGGCAGATCTCCATGACCGCTAACGGGTGATCGTGCCGTCATGATCGTCGAGGTACTAGGAGTCGGCGCCAGGGATCCAGGCGCGCGTCTGTATTCCTCGCGCGCAACCGCCAGAATGAAGCACCTCTGGCGAACTTGCGGTACACCGAAGGACGTCGCATTTAGGATTGCGACCTGCGTTTCATATCCGCTGCTCGCCAACTGGACCCGGACGCGGCCCACGAGTCTACCGTCTTCGGCCCAAGCGAATTCCGGAACGTTTTCGATTGCTACTACCTTGGGACGGAGGGCCCTCGCAAGGTCCGCAACGCGCAGCGCGAGCCGATTATCCAGATGGTGCGCGGCCCGTTTCCCCGCCGAGGACACCGACTGGCAGGGCGGGCCTGCGAGAAGCACATCTACCTCACTGCGACCGACGTTGAGAGCCCGACGAACTTCCTCAACGTCGCCGGAATCAACCGGGGCAAAGCTGTACGTCAGCGACCGGGTGCCCGGAAAATTCTCTTTATGGACCGGTGCGAGGGTTGGATCCGCGTCGACGAGGCCGATAAGGTTTGCGCCGCAATCTCGCATCGCCGAGAGCCAGCCTAGCGAGAGGCCCCCCGCCCCACTGAAGACGTCCAGGATCGTGATGCCGTGCTTCATGTCCTAGTCAAGTAGCTCCTGCACCAGTTGGTAGGGCAACTCGCCTAGGAACTTGTTGGACATCTCGGTTAGTTCGTTCTCCACTCGGTCGAGCGATAGCTCTGCTTCGCGCCGCTGACGGTAACGTAGCGCCTCCCGCTGGACGACGTCCTTGAACATATGAAGTTGATAGCTTCGAAACGCGAGTCCTTTCGCACCGCCCCTTTTCATCGCCTGTTGTGCGAATACGTGCTGGGTATTGATCCACCAGACGTTGTGTACCTTGTCCGTGTCATCCTGTTCCAGTGGCGGGTGACGATCGGTCAGGTTCTTGGTCTCACTGCCACCAGTCGCTGGATCGGGGTCAAAATTGCTGAGCAGGATTTGTGGGAATCGTGGCCGGCGGGCCTTCTGCTCAGAACCAGGGACCTCTTTGGTTCCTCCAGCGCCATCACCGCCGGTTCCTTTGCCGTTGTTCGCGGTGCCGTCCCCGCCGACAGGTCCTGGACCCCCGCCTGTCGGGTCATCGATCAAGTCGACAAGAATCTGAGTTTGCAACTCCTCGAGGAATCGCTTCGCGTGTCGATTGAGTGCGTCATTCAGCAGTGCGGCCAATTCGAGTTCTTTCCGCTCCGCCGTCTGCTTCTGCGATTCCTCGAGACCCTTGACTCGCTCCCAGATTTGATCGCTCAACCATTCGAGAATGTTGTTGGTCACCGGACCAGCAACTAGGTGTTCCCGCTCATTCTGGATAAGGTCCTGGACGCCGTCGAAGTCTAGATCGAGCTCCGCGTACAAAAAGTCCATGACAGGCGAATGGCCTGGGATCGGTAAATCTCTGACGCCGTACGTGGCAATGGGATTGCCCTGCGCATCGAGGATCGTGACGACGTTCCGATCCTTTAGACGACCGGTCAACGGCGTCGCCGCCTTCTTTAAGCGAAGGTTGCCGGCATCGTCCACGGGGCTGCCGACAACGCTACCCGGGAGGTCTACTTCGATCTGGTTCCATTCCGGATCATCTTCGATGGATTCAGGAATGAGGCGTTCGAGGACCGGTAATCCGTTAGCCAACACAGAGATGCTCAACTCGCGGATTGGCCTTCGAGCTTGAGGCGCATCCCTAATGGCGTCCACCAGCTTCTGCCGATCCCACTTTCCTCCACGCACAAAATCGTTGGTCGAAAGCACCTGTTCGGCCCGACGCCCCACAACTACGGTGAATCCACGCCGGCCTTCCTCAAGGTCGGCCAGCAGGGCGGGGTCCGAATTTGTTAAGAACTGAATCACAGGTGCGGCGCCACCAAGGTGCTCCGATGGGTTAAGCGCTGTTTCGAGCGCTTCGCGCCATGTCCTCGGTTGGTCCTTGAATTCCCAGTAGCCGGTCTTTCCGTCATCCCGACGCTCAACGACGAGGCTCGTTGCAACCCCATCAAGGTATGTCAGGAAACGGGCACCGTTCTTCCACATCTGCCGCATGTAGAACTTGCCGCCGTTCCCGTGTCCTCCGGTCAGGGCGACCTCGCCAACCTTTTTGCCGAGTGACGCTGCAGCATGCGAACCCCAAAGCAGGAAAAACTCGTCGATCGCTTCGTATGTCGTGCCCCCGAAGTCGATGACAGCGAGGTTAGGTCCGTGCCTTGAAGGGCCGTCAATCAAGTTGAGAATCACCGGCCACATGCCTGGACGCGACTCGATATCAGCCGCGCGGAGACGCAAGTAATTGTCCAGAGCGTTTTTCAACCACTCGGCAACACCTGGTGCGTGCCGAAACTTGAACGTACGGCCAATTGTGTCGAGGATATCCGGGCTGATTTTGGTATCGACGAGCTCAACGGGCATTTCGAACTCCCTCCCCTTCTTCGAAAAGATGAGCGAATCGAGTCATCAGGTCATCTGCGAGCGCAACCAGTTCGTCCGAGCCGGTGATGCCAAGCTTTGATGCCTTGTCGAACGCCCCCCTTGCGAAAGTCGCACGGATGTTCCGTTCTCGCACGGCTGTGCCAGTGCTAAAGCCAAAAAACATTCGGGCGTCGTAGTCGATCAGTTTGTCGGGTTCATTAGCACGCCAGGTTCCGATGGCACGGGACGCCAGCGCATCTTCAACGACGGCTTGCTCCTCACGTGAAAGCCTGCTCGATTCGGTACTCGGTGGGCGTCCCTGCAGGGAGCCCTCAAGACGTTTTGCCTCAGTGAGACCTTTGTCTGTCAGGCGAAAAACCTTGTTCCCCAGCGTTCTTGCTAGCCCGTTGGGTCGGAGCGTCTGGTACAGGCGCTTGTGGATATCGGAAGCGTCGGGATGCTCCGGATGATTGCGCAGGCTGAACTCCGCAGGAAAATCCTGCCAAGCCTGGAGGACCAAGTCCTCATAAGGAATGCGTGATGTCGACCAGTTCGAGGCATGCGCCATGGCCAGCAAGACCATCTCGTGCTGGGTAATTGGGCGCGCGTTCGGCTTGGCCCGACGGGTTCCGGCGACTTGGCGTTTCGGGGGAGGCATCAGCAGGCTCCCTGGCGCGACTGAGCGCGTCGATCAGATGGCCGACAGAAACTCTGGGTCGGAGGGTCCAAACCCTGCCTGTCGGGTTCAGTCGGTGCGCGGTGCTTGAACATCGTGGCTTCCGTCTGGGACTTCGCGCTCAACTGTTTCACGTGTCCTCGCCCGATGTCGGAATGATCGCTCCAGCAATCATTTCGGTTGCAGCCTTGACTTCCTGGAGCCGCGCGTTGGGCGTTGACCGGCCGGGCGTCACAAAACCGATCTTCTGCCATTGGCGGTTCTTTGGCGAAAAATCCAGCAAGCTCAATCCAGTTACCAGGTCGCCTGCCGCGAACCCGGCACGACGCGCCAGGAAATATGCGCCCGCAATGGCCCGAAGCGTTGTGCTGCTCACCAGGATCGAATCAGCTCTCACTTGTGGCGCTGTGCTTTCCCCACGCACGATTTGGGCAAACTCACCGCGGGCCAAGACGAGCATGTCAAAGAAGTCGGTGCCGATCTTGAACAGCTCATCGTCGCGATCCTCCCATCGATCGCGATTCCTTACACGTCCGCCAACGCCGGCCACGCACCGGCTCAGCGCGTCATAGATCGCGCCCTGCGTGAACAGCTTCTCGGATGACCACCCGACACTTGCGCGTTCAGTTTCGACACGGTCCTGCAAGAGAGGATTCTCGCTCACCAGCCGCTGGGTAACGCGCGCGAATGGATCCCGGCGATCGAAGCCGACATTGACCGACTTCGAGACCGGCTTCTGATGCCAGTTCATGTCGCTGAACATCTGGCGCCGCTTCTGGAGATCGGGCTCGACATAGATGAGCAATGCAGTGTGATCGGACCCAAGCTTCTCCGCGGCGTCTAGAGCGTCCTTAATGCCGCCGCGCCGATGCTGACCGTCGGTCGATCGCAGACGAGCATCGAGCGGAATTGTCAGAACCCCGATATCGGATCCCGGCTCAACTTCGGTGAAGGAGCCGGGAACGTCCATCGCATACGTGAGGGCACCAAGCACGTATTCGTCCTCGTTGTCCGCCATGTACTGCCCAATCTGCTTAGCGCGATTCGGGTCATATGGGCGCTGACTGCGGACTGATGCCGGATCTGTCTCCATGTCTCGCGGGAAGAAGTTGTTCAGCACCTTGTTTGTCGGCAGAGTCAGATAGAACGTGCGGCCGCCTTGATGCCCGCGAAGCGCCGGGATCGGGACGCCAGTCGTCCGAAACATGTGGCCCTCCTAACTTATGGTGCAAGCAGCTGTTCCTAACGTTAGCATATGTCGCCAACAGCTGTCGAGCCCCTTAAGTTACGGGAAGGGCTGGTTGTGAGCTTGCTGGGCGCCCCTTCATCTGCTTAGTCAGCGCTTGCGCTCGCCCGCGGGCAGGACACGTTTCGCAGCCGGATCGCAGAAGGCGTGACCTCCACCAGCTCGTCGGCGGCGATGAACTCGATGGCCGACTCGAGAGTGATCGGCCGCGGTGGCGAAAGGCGCAGGGACTCGTCGTGGCTGTGGGTGCGCATGTTGGTCAGCTGCTTGGCCTTGGTGGGGTTGACGTTCATGTCGCCGGGGCGCGCGTTTTCGCCCACGATCACCTCGCCGACCCACGGTCCGTCGCCCTCGCCAATCTGGTGCATGAGCGCGGTGCCGCGCGTATCGGTCATCAGCTGGCCGCGATAGCCGATCAGGCCGCGGACCGGGACGATGTACACCGGGCGGGCGCGCCCGTCGGCACCGGCGGGACATCTGCTCCAGGGAGCCCTTGCGGCCCGCCAGGGCTGCCTGCACCGGGCCAATGGACTCGGGTGGGATGTCGAAGGTTAGCCGGTACGGGGCGAGCGCCCGCAGGTAGCGTCCTGAGCAGGCGGGCTCAGTGGAGCGTGGCGGCGATGCGCTCGGCGACGATGGGCGCGTCCTCCTCGATCCCGAACAGGGTGGCTGACTTGCGCTTGCGCAGGAAATGCGTGCCGATGAAGAACAGCCCAGGAACGTTGGTGCTCTGTCCGTCAGTGGCGATGGGGAAGCCCATGTCATCGAACGCGTCAGGTAGGTGGACCCAGCTCGTGAAATCGGGTCGGAATCCGCAGGTGAAGATGACCACGTCGATGTTGCGGGCGCTGATCCGCTCCGGCGGATCCGCCACGAACGGCGCTGGCTCGGGAAGCTCAGGCACCTCCACACCGAGCTTGGCGGCGCTCTCCTGGAGGAACGGGCGGAGCTCGGCATAGCGGGCATCGCCGAAGGCCACGGACTCGGCCAGATCTGGCGCAAAGACGATGTTGTCGCCCTCCACGCCGCGGAAATGGCCCGCCAGAGTCACACCCGCCGTCTGCAATGTCCGCCAGTTGAGGTCATGGCCGCCGCCTTGGCCGGAGACCAGAAGGTTCGATACCAGTCGAGCCATGGGGCTGGGGAGATCAGCCGCGGTGTGGTGCATGAACGAGGTCTGCGCCATCCACTTCACGATGTCGCGTCCCCCCAGGCGCCGGGGAACCCAGGGAGCGCGGCCGGATGCAAGCACCACGTCGCGGCCGGCCTCGTTCAGCTCCTCGGCAATCTGGCAGCCGGTCTGGCCGCTGCCCACCACCAGGACGCGGCCGGGCGGCAGCGCTTCCGGTGACCTGTAGCCCTCCGCATCGATGACGTGCATGCTGTCCGGCAGGTCGCTGGCGCCCGGCGGACGGAAGGGCTTCTGGTAGGCGCCGCTGGCGAGCGCCAGCGTATCGGCCCTGATCTGACCTGCGCTGGTGTCCATCAGGAAGCCGCCATCCCCGTGGGGTTGGACGGAGGTCACCGCCACCCCTTCGCGGACTGGCGCTCCGAAGTTGGTGGCGTAGCGCTCCATGTGTTCCACGATGCGGTCGCGCGGCATGAAGCCGTCCGGATCATCGCCGTCATAGGGGCCGCCGGGCAGGCGGACCGTCCAGTTGGGCGTGACCAGGCAGAAGCTGTCCCAGCGGGAAC
Organism: Vicinamibacterales bacterium; assembly: GCA_036556585.1. Classification (GTDB taxonomy): domain Bacteria; phylum Acidobacteriota; class Vicinamibacteria; order Vicinamibacterales; family JAMQPK01; genus DATBJG01. The sequence goes on along the minus strand of DATBJG010000332.1, from coordinate 438 downwards.
GCCAGCTCTGCGCGACCATTCCGCGCTCGAGGATCACGTGCTCAACGCCGGCCGCGTTGAGCTCATGGCTCAATGACAGCCCGGCATGGCCGGCACCGACGATGACCAGGGATAGCCGTTCGACCACGTCACACCTCCGAGCGGTGGAGTGTACGGCGGGGAGGTTGCCGATGGCGTGCTGGCGCGCTTCGCGCTGCCCGGCGGTCAGTAGGTTCATCGACGAGGACGCGGCCGGAGCCGCGTCCTCGCATCGGTCAGGGAGCTCCGCGGCGAGCTCCCAGCGGAGTCAGCGTCGGTGGCTATGGCTCCGGGAAGGCGAAGGTATCGATGATGGGGGTGACCTCATCCACAAACGTATCAAGGCTTTGTGCATCGCCATCAACCACGACGGCCACTGTGTGCCCACCCCCGATGTCAATCAGGACGACGTGCCATCGG
>DATBJG010000331.1:0-4425 GCA_036556585.1 Vicinamibacterales bacterium | reverse complement strand
CGTGCAGGAAAACAAGGACCGGTTTGCTGTCCTCAACCGGTACCATGTGACGCTCTTCGCGTACTTTCTCGACAAGCTCCGCTCGACACCTGACGGAGACGGGAACCTCCTGGACCACGCGCTGGTGCTGTACGGCAGCGGTATGAGCGATGGCAACCAGCACAATCACACGGACCTTCCCATCATCCTTGCCGGCGGGGCATCCGGCCGCTTGAAGGGCGGGCGCCACATCCAGAATCCGAAGGACACGGCTATGGCGAACCTGCTGGTTGCCGTGCTCGACAAGCTGGATGTCCGCACTGACAAGTTCGGAGACAGCACCGGGATGCTTCAGATCTAGGTCAAAGGTTAAAGGTCAAAGATGCACACTGGGCAACGTCTTTTGGCCGCGGCCTGTGTCGCGGCCTGCCTTGCCGCGACCCCTGGAAGCGCCCAGGACGCCACCGATTCGTGCTCCGTCACAACCAAAGAACGGATTGTCGCGATTGGTGACGTTCACGGTGCGTACGATCGATTCGTGGCGATCTTGCGGACCGCCGGTCTCGTAGACGGCCGCGAACGCTGGAGCGGGGGGCGGGCAGTGCTCGTGCAAACCGGCGATGTGGTGGATCGTGGTGACGATTCTCGACGCGCGCTGGATCTGCTTCGCCGCCTCGAGCGCGAGGCTTCGCGTGCCGGTGGCAGGGTGCACGCCCTGCTCGGCAATCACGAGGCCATGCGACTCCTTGGCGACCTCCGCGATGTGAGTCAGGAGGAGTACGCGGCATTTCGCGTCGGGACATCCGAGGAGACTCGCGACCGCGTCTACGAGAAAGTATCCGCAACCGCCGCCGCGCAGGCGAAAGCCACAGGCCAGAAGTTCGATGACGCCGCCCACCGTAGCCGCTTCCTGCAGGAAACGCCGCTCGGAGCGATCGAAATGCTCATCGAGTTCGGGCCCAAGGGGGAGTACGGCCGCTGGCTGAGGACCCACGACACCATGGTGAAAATCAACGGCATCGTGTTCGTGCACGGCGGGATCAATCCCGCCACGTCAATGCTTGGCTGCAACGGGGTCAATGACAAGGTGCGGGCCGAGCTCAGTGCGGCGGCCACTGCGACGGATCCCAACGCGCTGTCCAACAGTGAAACGGGACCACTGTGGTACCGGGGACTTGCCTCGGACCCTGAAGAGAAAATCGCGCCCGAGCTCGAGATGACCCTCGAGCGGCTTGGCGCCAAGGCGATTGTGGTCGGTCACACCGTGAGCGGCAGCCGCAGCATTGTCACGCGGTTTGGAGGTAGGGTCTTCCAGATTGATACCGGGATGCTGAACGGGAAGTTCTTTCCGAAGGGACGCGCTTCGGCACTCGAGATCGACGGCGACACGCTGACCGCCATTTACGAAGACGGCCGTCAGGAAATCAAATAGGGGTCTCTAGAACCTTCTCGCCCGAAGCAGCCCGCTGAAAATTCCCTGCAGGAGATCGACGTGATCTTCGATCACGTCGAGCAGCTCCCCTCGATCGATACGAAGTGCGTGACCTGCCTCGCTGACTGTCGCTCGTCGTCCAATTGACACACCCGCAAGCGTTTCAGCAATACCGATCGTCGCACCCGGTCCGGCCTGGATGGGATGGGCGCCGTTTGCTTCGAGTCGGACCTGGCCGGCGAGCAGGTGATAGATAGCCGGGCCGTCACTCTCGGCAAACAACACCATATCCTGCTGAAGGGGAATCTCGCGTGCCACAGCAGCCAGGTCGAGGAGCTGGTTGACCGATGCCTGACCGAGCAGAGGGTTGTGGCGCAACTGAATGGCTTTGTCGAGAGCCGGCATCGGACTCCCGACGTTCGGCTTCCACGCATCGGTCTGGGTAGCCGGCGAGTGCACCATCCGCCAGCGTTCTGCTGTCGGCGCCGCGAGCAGCATACGGACCAACCCCTGCACCAGGAGGCTGTTGTCGGACAGCATGGTGCGAAATTGTTCTCCGCTCAGCACGAGACAAACGGCAGGATCGACCGTGCGGATCGTCTGCCGCAGTGGGCTCCCTTCCAGCAATTCCTCGAAGGCCAAAGCGGCGGGTGCACAGGACTCTTTCGATGTCCCATCATCGAGCGACAACCGGACACGGCCATCCAGCAGGAACTGCACTTCGTCGAGCCGATCACCGTAGCGGCCCAGCTCGCGGTGAGCGTCATGCCAGACCTGGCGTCCTGTGCTGGCAATCCGGAAGACCTCATCCACCGAAATCCCGTCGAACAGCACAATCTGGCGAAGTCGATCAACGAGCTCGACCACGGGGAGCGGCTGTCTGGACCCAGAACTGGTGGCCGTTCGCCGATGCGCCGTCACGGCCCAGGACGCAGCCTCCGCGACGTACGACTTATTCGACGCATGGACGAGGACGTAATCCAGGTCGTCGATGAGTCCCCAGAGCGCACGACGTTCGACAAAATGAATCGCCGCGGCAGCGGTCACCGAGTCGTCGTCGTGGACGAGCTGGGCAAGCGTGTCGTCGAGATCGCGGGGGCGCGTCTTGAGCACCGCGTTCGCGTGGCGCACCAAGTCGTCGAGCGAGGCGTTCTCGAGGATCGGCATCACACGCTTGCGCATGACGCCCGTCAGCAGATTGTCCAGGTACTCGAGTGCGCCCGCCCGCGCGCGGCGCTCGCCGAGCGTGATGAGGTGCCTGGCGGCATTGATGTCTTTCCAGGGATAGATCAGTCCCAGCAGACGATAGATGCGGTCGAGCGTCCGTTCGAGCTTGTCGCCGAGCGCACGGACGAGCAAAGAGCCTGACACCTGTGGATCGTGCTGCTCGAGGTTGTAGCGCAGCGTCAGATAGGTATAGAAGCGCGATGTTTCCTTGAGAAGCATCTGCTCGAGCGGCGGAAGCGCGAAGACGAGCTCGGGATGTTCACGGCGAAGACGCTCGATCGCGGTGATGATCTTGAACCGCAGGAACCCGTCTGATTCCCCGAGTGCGGCGTAGAGGATATCTACCGACCGCTGGGTTGGAATCGAGCCCAAGGTGCCGGGGATGTGGCGTCGTACCCACAGATCTTCGTCGGGGTCCTTGAGGAAGAACTCGAGCGCGTCGAGAAAGTAGTGACCGTAGCTGGCAAGCACGTCTCGCGCGACGGGCTTGAGCTCGCGGTGGCCGAGAAGCGCGATGAGCTTCGGCAGGAAGATCGCGTCGTTTGGCCCGAGAGGCCGCGCGCTCTGCAGAGCCGTGCGGGCGACGCCGAGGTCGTGGTCGGACACCAGAGGAAGCAACAACCCGCGGAACGTCGGATTCTTGATGTGCCCCAACGCGGCCGCGACCTCGAGACGGGCCGGGGTGGCCACGGTGCGCGTGTCATCCGACAGTCGCTTCAACGTCGCTTCGGCCACCCGCTCATCGTCAGCGTTCCCAGAATCGGCCAGCACGGCCGCCGCCATTGCCGCAACACGCGGCTCCGGGTCGGCGAGGTACCGACGCATGACGAACGACGCGTCTTCTCTCCGCACCGATGCAAGGGCGCGGACGGCCGCGGCACGAACCACCGACGTGTCGTCTTTGAGCAGGCGCTCGATCGCGGGAATCCACCGCGCCGCCACGACCGCCCGCGCCGATTCGAGGACGCGCAAAGCACGGGCACGAACCGCTGGCGAATCGTGATGCAACAACAGCGGCGTGATCAGGTTCCGCTTGTCCAGGGTCTCGAGCATGTCAATCGCGTGGAGCACACGTGCCTCGTCGGGTTCGGACAACTCCTCGACGAGCGTTTCGAGCGTCGCCGCATCCTCGAGACCGAGCCCCACGCTTGACACCATGCTCTTGGTTTCCAGACCGCGACGGAACGTGGCCAGATACTCATATCGTGCGCGCATGGCGACAACAACCCAGAGCGCCATGATGGAAAGGCTCGCGTAGCTGAGCTGCTGCCAGTTGAGATTCAGCCCCCAGGGCTTGATCAAAACGAGAAGGATGAGAGCGGCCAACGATCGTGCGAACCGGTCGACGGTGACGTCGACGAATGGTTTGGCGCGGTATTTCAGGTCGGTGGGCAATGGCAAGAACAGGATCTCGCGAGTCGTCTTGTCCACGGTGTAGCGCAGCGCGCTGTCGAGTCCGCGCGCCATCGCCGGAGCCCACAGCGCCGAGGTGAACAACATGACCGTTGCCGTAGCGCCAAGGCCGACCGGCAGGATCAGCAGCGCAAAGCCCAGACCAAACGCCTGAATCCGGCTGGTGAGTGCGACCTGGATGAAAAAGCCGGCCATGGACAGATAGAACGTCACTTGTCCCAGGAAGGCCGTCAGCTCGTCGGTCGATCCCTTGATTGCTGCCGCAGCCATGTTGAGCTGCTGATCGATGATGGTCGAACCCATCGCGGCAAGCCCAATCACCATGGCAATGATCTGGAGGTGCTTTGACGAACGCAGCCACCGAATCGCCTCGC
>DATBJG010000330.1:0-4154 GCA_036556585.1 Vicinamibacterales bacterium | reverse complement strand
CCCCTGCTCCCGATCGTAGTTCACCCGATACGCGCTCACCGACCAGCGGCCCGCCGGCAGAATTTCCCCTGTCGAGAGGAACCACAACCCCGTGTCGCCGTAAATCGTGGTCGTCGCCGGGCGCAACCCCTCAGGGGCGGTCGACGCTCCTTGGGCGAATGCCGTGGTAGACATGCCCAGCCCGAGTCCAGCCAGCAGCGCCAAGTTCAAAAATCGTCGCATAGTCGAACCCTCCCTAAGGTCGTTCCCCAGGAACAGGGCGTAAGGTTGCTAGCCTACGATCCAGTACATCCGGAAGTCAAACGAGCGCCCCTCCGAGAGGCCCTATTCTGCAGAAAACACTTAACTTTCCTCTTCGGCCTTCCGACGCTTTCCGAACGCCCAGGCTATCCCGATACTGAGGACGTAAAGTCCGCACATCGGTCCCGCCAGTAACGCCTGGCTCATCGGATCCCCGCCAGGAGTGACGACGGCGGACACGATGAAACTGATGAGCACTGCGTACTTGAAGTTTCGGATCATCCACCGTGGCGTGACCACGCCCATCCGAGCCAGCGCGAACACGAGCGTCGGCATCTGAAAGATCAAGGCCGTGGCAACCATCATCCTCATGTAAAGAGAGAACGACGGGGCAATTCGTGGTGTGAACGTAAGGAACTGGTTGTCGAAACTCGCCAGATACCCCCACATGAGCGGAAAGACCACATAGTGTGAGAACGCCGCGCCGCCGACGAATCCCGCTGTCATGAAAAAAATGAACGGGAGCGCGAACTTCTTTTCGTTCGCGTAAAGTCCCGGGGCAACGAACAGCCAGATTTGAAGCGCGATGAAGGGCGAGGCGATGATCAGCCCGGACATCAGGGCCGCTTTGAGGTAGAGCAGGAACGCCTCGGTGGGTTCGGTGTAGATGAACTGGTGTCCTGGCGACAGCATCTGCTGCAGGGGCACCATGATGAATGCGAGGATCTTGTCGACGAAAAAGATCGACAGTGCGACGCCGATGGCAAGCGCGATGAGCGCCCGGATCAGCCGCTTCCGGAACTCGTCGAGGTGTTCCAGAAACGACATCTTGCCGCCGGCATCACGCTCTTCAGCGTCATCCCAGCGGTCGCGGTCGTTCTGGCTTTGCGGGTCGGGGAAAGGAACAACGGCCATGCCGTTCAGGCACCCGTCTTGGTGTCGGCCGCCGGCTGCTCGGCATCGGCCGCTGGCTCGGTCGGGGCGGGTGGCGCCTGAGTGGTGGTACGTGCCGCCTGTTCGCGCTGCTCTTCGATCCGGACTTCATCTTCCAGTGTGTTCCGAAGCTCGTTCGAAGCTCGCTTGAACTCCGCGAGACTCCGGCCCAGGGATTTGCCCAGCTCTGGAAGCTTCCTGGGACCAAACACCAGGAGGGCAATCAAGAAGATGACGACCATTTCCGCCATACCGATTGAACCAAACATACTTGCTCCAGACAGTGGCCGGTGGTCAGTAGCCAGCGGTCAGTGGTCGGTGGTCAGTGGGGAGACCACTGACCACTCGCCACTCTTTCCCTAAGTGACTGATCTCATTATAGAAACCTCGATCGGGACGGGTCAAGGGACAGTCACCTCCCCGTGGCTGGAAGTCGTTGCGACCACTGGGCTTTTCTTGTTACCATGCCAAGCATGCGTACGTACAGGTCAATGTGGGTCGCTCTTCTGGCCATTGCTGGCTCGGCGGTGATTGGCGGGTTTTTTGGTGGGCGGGTGCTGGCCACTCAGGACGACATCCCCCAGCACTATGCCGTCTTCGACTCCGCGCTGAAAGCTGTGGAAGCCAACTACGTCGAAAAGGTCGAGACCGAGCAGCTCATTTACGGGGCCATTCACGGCATGCTCCAGACGCTCGATCCGCATTCGAGCTTCATGAGTCCAAGGGACTACGCTCGGATTCGCGAACGTCAGGAGGGTCGTTACTACGGCCTTGGGATTCAGATTCTTGTGACCGACGGTGACATCACCGTCTCCACCGTTTTCGAAGGATCTCCGGCGTACCAGAAGGGACTTCGCACGGGCGACGTCATCGCGCGCATCGAAGGGGAAAACACAAAGGGGTGGACGAGCGATCAAGCCGTCGGCAAGCTGCGCGGCCAGCGCGGGACGACCGTACGGATTTCAGTCCGGCGCTATGGCTATGACGCGTTGATCGACATGGACGTCCTGCGCGACGAGATCCACATCCCTAGTATCCCTGCGGTGCTGATGGTCGACATGACCACGGGGTACGTTCGCCTGCAGGACTTCACCGAGAACACGGATCGAGAGCTGGGTGCGGCTCTCAAAACGCTGACGAGCAAAGGCATGAAGCGGTTGCTCCTGGATCTGCGAAGCAATCCCGGAGGACCGCTCGATCAGGCCATTCGCGTCTCCAACCGGTTCCTGCCGCGTGGCGAGCTCATCGTCTATACGCGTGGGCGCGTTCCCAACTCGGATCAGGATTATCGTGCGACCGAGAACAGCGAGTACACCGATCTGCCCGTTGTAGTGTTGACCAATCGCAATAGTGCCAGCGCCTCTGAGATCGTGTCGGGTGCCATGCAGGATCATGATCGTGCGCTCATCGTGGGCGAGACGACGTTTGGCAAAGCCCTCGTGCAGTCGGTCTATCGCGTGAGTCAGGGCGCAGGCCTTGCGCTGACGACCGCACGGTACTTCACGCCGAGCGGTCGCATGATTCAGCGACCGTGGGACGGAACCTTCGACGAATATCTGACCTACACCTATCGCGACCAAAAAGAGCGGGAGCACACTCAGGCCGATCTGAAATACACGGACTCGGGTCGAAGAGTGTTCAGTGGTGGTGGGATCGAACCGGATCACAGGCTCGACGGCCAGACCGAAGGGTTCAATCCCGGCCGTATTGGTCGCACTCTGTATAACCGGGGGGTATTCATCGGCTACGCCCAGCGATTTACGGCAGAGGGGGACAAGCGCATCACTGCCGAATCAAAGAATCGGCGTATCGTGAACTCGAACTTCGAAGTCGACACCGCACTGCTCGAGGACTTCAAGCAGTACGCAAAGGCCGAAATCCCGCGCTACGACGAGGCTGGCTTTCAGAGCGATCTGGAATTCATCCGTGCCATGGTGCGATTCGAGATCAATCGAGCCCTCTTCGGCATGGCCGAGGCCCGTCGTCATTTGCTGAGCGCGGACCCACAGGCAAAACTTGCGATCAGTCTGTTCAGCGAGGCTGAGACACTCAATCGCAACGCACGGGGTCGCAAGCGCGTTGCCGCGAGATAGGTCTAACGACCAAGTCGATTGACTGCAATTGAGTCTCGAAACACAACAGTTGGGGCACTAGTTTCGGCTTGCCCCATGATCTGGGGCTTGGTACACTGACCCGTTGCTGATCCCGGGGCCGCACGACCACACGGTGTGGTCGGGCGTGGGATCAGAGATTCGGGTCTTTGCTCACCAAGTCAGCTATTTTCAATCAGATTCGAGCGCTCCCAGCCGCTCGGTGGCCGCGTGCAGGTGCGGCTGTCGTGCGGCTTTTTGTTTTCGGCCGTCCCCCACTGGCCGTTCAGCCATCAGCTCGCCGACGCGCGAATGGCGCCGTGAAAGCCGATAGCTAATAGAGAAGACACCATGCGTCTGCAACAACTCGATATCTCCGGTTTCAAGTCCTTTTCCGATCGGGCTCAACTAGCCTTCGACCGTGGTGTTACGGCCATCGTAGGTCCGAACGGGTGCGGGAAGAGCAACCTGGCGGATGCCATCACCTGGGTCCTCGGCGAGCAGAGCGCCAAGAGTCTACGTGGCGACCGGATGGAGGACGTGATTTTCAGCGGAAGCGATGCGCGTAAGCCGACCGCGGCCGCTGAAGTTCGGGCGATGTTTGCAGAAGTGCTGGTCCGTGCAGCCAATGGCAATGGGAACGGGCATGGCAACGGCAACGGTAATGGCAATGGCGCACTTCACGACGAAGTCGAGGAGGCTCTCCAGACGCGATCGGTGGAGATTACGCGGCGGCTTTACCGATCGGGTGAAAGCGAATACCTGATTGACGGGGCGGTGTGTCGGCTCCGGGACGTTCACGAGCTGCTGATGGATACGGGGCTGGGGGCGAAAGCCTACGCCATCATCGAGCAGGGGAAAATCGGCATGATTCTGAGCTCGCGGCCCACC
>DATBJG010000329.1:0-4717 GCA_036556585.1 Vicinamibacterales bacterium | reverse complement strand
CCCGCGCGAGCTGGCCGAGCGGCTCACCGAGCAGTCATTCGCGCTCGTCGAGGAAAGTGGAGCCCCCAGCGGTGAGAAATGGTTCGTGTTCGTCAATCCGCCAGTCGTCAACCGAGAGCTTGGGATTCGGCGATCCTACCTCGCAGAAACGCGTCGGGTGGCTGGGGAGTTCCTGCGACGCAACCTCCAGGCGATCGTATTCGCTCAAAGCCGTCTGGCTACGGAAATCCTGACGACATATCTGAAAGAGGACTTCGCCGGGGTGCCGGGTGACGATCAGCGGATTCGTGGTTACCGCGGTGGCTACCTGCCTGGGCGTCGACGGGAGATCGAGCGTGGACTGCGAGCGGGGCACGTTCGGGGCGTAGTTTCCACCAACGCGCTGGAGCTGGGCCTGGATATTGGTGCCCTGGATGTCTCGGTCATGGCGGGTTATCCCGGGACGATTGCCGCAACCTGGCAACGGGCGGGGCGGGCAGGCCGTCGCCACAGCCGTTCTGCTGCCGTGCTCGTGGCTTCGAGCGCGCCGGTCGATCAGTTCGTCATCAGGCACCCATCCTATTTCTTTGACGCATCCCCGGAACATGCGCTCATCAATCCCGACAACCTCCACATCCTGCTCGCCCACGTAAAATGTGCCGCGTTCGAGCTCCCGTTCAAGACCGACGAGACCTTTGGTCGTGAGAATGTGCAGGAAGTACTTGGCGTGCTCTCCGAAGCCGGGTTCGTCCATCTGACGGCCGACGCCGAGGGCGCCTCAGCCTGGTTTTGGACGAGCGAATCCTATCCGGCGGATGCCGTCAGCCTGCGGTCGGTGTCCTCGGACAACTTCGTCATTGTCGACACCACCCGCGGGGCCGACGTCATTGGCGAGACCGATTTCACGAGCGGTCCGGCCACAGTGCACCCGAAGGCCATTTACCTGATGGAAGGGAAGCTGTTTCAGGTGGAGCGTCTTGATTTCGAGGGCCGAAAGGCCTACGTCCGCGAGATCGACTGCGACTACTACACGGATGCGATCACGCACACCCGCGTCAAGATTCTCGACGAGTTCGAAAGCGCCGGCGGATCCTCTTTTGGTGCGCCACCGCCAGACGCTCGCGCTGCGGCGCTTTCAACCCACGGCGAAGTCCATGTCGTCTCCCGCGTGGTCGGTTTCAAGAAGATCAAGTTCTACACGAACGAAAACGTTGGTTCAGGAGAGTTGGATCTGCCAGAGCAGCAGATGCACACGACGTCGTACTGGCTGACGGTTCCCCGGGAGTTGATGACCACGCTTCCGTTTGCGTCCGACGATCGGCGCGATGGCGTCGTGGGGTTGTCGTTTGCCATGCGGCACGTGGCCGCGCTTCTTCTCATGTGCGATCGTCATGATCTGGGAATTTCCATCAACAGCGGCGATGAGCCCAGCGAGGATGACGATTCCCGGATCTTTCTGTTCGACAACTATCCCGGTGGTATTGGATTCAGCGAACCCCTGTTTCGCATGCACCACGCGCTCCTGAAGAAGACGCATGAGTTGATCGCCGGGTGTGACTGCGAGGCGGGATGCCCGACGTGCGTGGGACCAATTGGCGATACGGGTCCCATGGCCAAGACAGCAGCACTTCGGATTCTCGATTTGCTGCTCCAACCACGATGACAACCAACCTGACCTCGCGGCTGCGCGATCTGGTGGGGTCCAGTCCCCGCCGATCACCGGCGCCCCGTCAGGGCATCACAGGCTCCGCGACGGATTCGCTTCAGCGCGTGGCTGACATGCTTGGTGGAGAAGTTCGCCAGCTCGATGGCGGCAGTTGCATTCTCGTCGATCGCTTCTACGGACCGGAGACGTTCCACGGGCACTGGCGGATCGGGGATTGCGCCGACGTCTCGGAACGAGAGCCCTTTCAAGCCCGGATCCTTGGCGGTGCCCGGATGGACGGCGATGGGCCTCTCGTTTCACCGCTCTTTTTCGATTTGGAGACGACCGGTCTCGCCGGAGGCGCGGGGACGTTTGCATTCCTCGTTGGGTGCGCGGGTTTTGTCAACGGGGCCTTTCGGACGCGACAATGTTTTCTGCCGGGTTACGGGGCGGAGCGCCCACTGCTGGCAGCCGTCGCAGAGTGCATGGCAGACGCGGATCTGCTCGTGAGCTTCAATGGACGGACCTTCGACGCGCCGCTGCTCGAAACGCGGTACCTCTTTCACCGCACGTCGATGCCGTTCGCCCATCTCCCGCATCTCGACATGCTGCATACGGCACGCCGCCTCTGGAACGGAGACGCGGGCTGCTCGTTGCGATTCCTGGAAGGCGCGCTGGCTGGTGTCAGACGGCTGGGTGACGTCCCGAGCATCGAAATCCCGGCACGCTATGTTCACTATGTCCGGACCGGCGAAGTAAGGCCGCTCGTTCCGGTGCTGGAGCACAACCGGCTCGACCTGCTGTCGCTGGCGGTTCTGACGGCGATGGCCGTGGATCTGGTCAGGCAGGGAGCGAGGGCTGCACGGAACGCCCCGGAATGTCTGGGGTTGGGACGGCTGTACGAACGGGCCGGATTGGAGGCCGAGGCTCTCATCTGCTACGCGCGCGCCGCATCTTCTGAGGCTGGCGGGGGACAGGAGGTTCGCGCAGAGGCCCTGCGCCGCCTCGCGCGTCGCATGCGCTGTGCCCGCAGGCACGACGAGGCTGCCACCGCCTGGAACGACGTGCTGTCCCTTTCAACGGCCGATGGCGTGCTCGCTCGTGAAGCCGCACGAGCACTGGCTGTTCACCACGAGCATCGGTCGAAGGATCTGCAGGCGGCTCGACTCTTTGCCGCGCGGGCAGCAAACGCCGCCACGACCGAAGCCCACCGCTCCTCGGCCCGCCACAGGCTGGCGCGGCTCGACCGGAAGCTCGAGCTCGGCTCTTCAGGAGGCTCTGGGCTCTTCGGTAGGCTCTAGGCTTTCGGCTCTCGGCTTTCGGATGGCTCCGGGTGAGCGGTGATTTCAAAACAGCAATCAACAATGGTGATCGACAATCGTGAATGGCGAGTGGCGATTAGTGAATCGTTGGCGAGTGATGATTGGCGAGTCGTGATTTATCGGATAATTCGGCTCCGTAAAACGAGCGGCGCTCGAGTAACGATCACGAATCTGTAAGTCTGATGCGCCATCAGCGCAAACGTGAGCGGTTGGCCAATCGCTACCGATTGACGAATTTTGGATCGCCGATTACCTGCATGAAAAATTGTCGTTGTAGGACAACCACCGATTGACTTCACGTCATCGTCAACCGACGATGGCGCACCTCACGCCTTCATCCGTTCGCCGTGGTTCTTTCGTAAGTCCGATTCTTCGCCACGTGGATGCTCTCCACGTGCAGTGTGCGACGTGAATTCATCAGCCGGCACATCTGCGGAGGCGCAGCATGGCTCGATCCCTCCACGTTCTCACGCCGTTGGTTCTGGCGCTGTGCCTCTCCGTAGGCCTACGCAGTCAAGGTAATCCGGTTGCCTACGTGTATGACGAGTTGGGGCGCCTGGTCCAGGTGACCGACCCCGCCGGCGACTCGGCGATTTACCGGTATGACCCCGTCGGGAACCTGATTGCTATCGAGAGGCCGGCATCGGGCGCCGTCTCGATCAGCAGCTTCTCGCCAGCAAGCGGATCGATCGGAACGACGGTGACAATTCATGGGACCGGCTTCAACGCCACACCGTCGTCGAACACCGTGACGTTCAACGGCGTGGCCGCGACGGTCAGCTCGTCCACGTCCACGAAGATCCTCACGACGGTTCCGGCGACCGCGACAACCGGCCCGATTGGGGTCACTAACACAGGATCTGGAGGATCGACGACGACGAGCGCGCCGTTCATGGTGACCTCGGCGGGCCCGCCCACCAGTACCGGCTTCACCCCCACCGCCGGGGCGCCACCTACGACCCTGGAAATCGACGGAACGAACTTCGACGCGGTGGTGTCGAACAATGCCGCAAAGCTCAACGCGACGTTCTTATCGCTGGCAACTGCCACCTCCACGCATTTGTCGACGACGGTGCCACCGACGGCCACGTCAGGGCGTATCAAGGTCAGCACGATTCATGGCACCGGGACGGCGAGCACCGACTTCTGGGTGCCGCCAGCCGGATTCACGACCGGCCAGCTCGAATTCAAAGGGCGGATGAATGGATTTGGCGACGGGGACAGCGTCCAGGCCGTGATTGGGACGAGCGGGAACGTGGGCCTCGTGCTGTTTGATGGGGCTGCGGGGCAGCGTGTCACGGTCAAGATGTCGGCCGGCACATCCGGAAACACCACGATCAAAGCCATCGCACCGAATAGCGTCACGATGGGCACCATCGTCACGGTCGGAGGCGCTGGCTTTATCGACGTGCTCACGTTGCCGATGACGGGCTCCTATACCGTGCTTGTGGATCCGCCGTCGAGCAGCACGGGGTCGATGACGGTCACCGCGTACGATGTGCCGGCCGACGATACCGGGACGATCACCGCGGGTGGGTCGCCGGTGACGGTCACGATTTCGGTGCCTGGGCAAAAAGGGTCCCGGACGTTTTCGGCCAGCTCGGGGCAACGTATCAGCTTGAAGATGACCGGCGGCATTGGAGGGCTCGGCAGCTGCACGGCCGTGACCATCAAGAAGCCGGACGGGACCGTGCAGGCCTCGTACGCCTGCGTCAGCACCACGGGTGGGTACATCGATCGACAGGACTTGACGGCCGCCGGGACGTACACC
>DATBJG010000328.1:0-4871 GCA_036556585.1 Vicinamibacterales bacterium | reverse complement strand
AGTTGCTGAGGGTGAAGTCGATGATTCGGTAGGGACCGCCGAAGTAGACGGCCGGCTTGGCGCGCTCCTTCGTGAGCGGATACAAACGTTCGCCCACGCCACCCGCCAGCAGAATCACTAGGCTATCGTCGACCATCGTCCCGATCACGCGTGGGAGAGGCGATAATAGCACACGATTTCATGGCGTTGCGGACAGCCGCCCGTCGCAACAAACTGGTCGTCCGCGAGCCGTCCGCGGCCCCGGCTCAGATGTTTGACACTGTCCAAAAACGCGCCTATCATCAATGATCCAAGGTATTTATCGTCTCTCTTTTGGAAGAACGGAGTTCTGCATGCGATCTCGCCTTCTTGCCGGTGTCGCGCTGCTCGCGATTCTGACCGGCGGGCGGCTGGCGGTTCCGGCGCTGGCCCAGAATCCAACAAACAAACCGGCTGCTAACCTCGACAAGCTCGACAAGCAGCAGCAACAGGAAGGTAATGCGCTGGTCCAGTACGTTCAGGAGGCGATGGCTGGAAATGCCGTTCCTCCGGACGTCCAGATGACCTGGCGCTCATACTTCGTCAAGTCACAAAACGATCAGGTCTACATCCCGTTCACGGTGATGCTCGAGCCGGGCAAGCTCAGCGGAAACCAGGTGGCGCTGTACTACGCGGTGGCGCCGAAGGGACCGCGCGTGATCTCGGTTGTCGTCAAGCAACAGGAAGATGGGGAGACGGTCACGGTCGATGGCGAGATCACGAACTCCGGCGCGAAGCCTGTTGAGAACGTCAAGCTGACCGTCAGCGCCATGGACAACAACGGGAAGACCGTCGGCACACAGCCCGCAACCGTACCGTCTGTCCCGGCCGGACAACGGGTGCCCTTCAGCGTCTCGATGAAAAGGCCGCGTAACGCGACGCAGTTCAGCGCGAATATCGATGGCGGTCCACAGGGCTTCCGGGATCTGTCATTTGTCGATCTTCCGGAACCGACGCAAGGGATGGTACGGATCAGCCGTGCGTTTGCTGTGGCCGCGGGGGACTATGACGTGTTCGTGGCACTTCGCGAACGACCGGGCAAAGATCAGAAAACGGCACCGAAGATTGCGTTGCTCAACGAGAGCATTACCGTACCGGATCTTGGCGGGAAGCTCACGACGAGCAGCGTCTTCATTGCCGACAAGATTGAAGCGCTTTCGGCTCCGTTGAGTCGCGAACAGCAGCTCAAGCAGCCCTACACGCTCGGGACGATGGCTATCGTGCCTGCGACCGGGACAACAGTGGCAAAGTCCGGGGAGTTGTCGGTCATCTTCTTTGTGTACAATCCCGGCATCGACTCCTCGAAGAAGCCCAACATCGAAGTTGAGTACAACTTCCATCAGAAGACGGCGGAAGGGGAGAAGTTCTTCAACAAGACGAATCCGCAGCAGTTCAACGCAGAAACACTGCCACCGCAATTCGATGTGGCGGCGGGGCATCAGGTGGTTGGCGGTCAGAGCGTGCCAATGGCCTCGTTTGCTCCGGGCGAGTACCGTCTGGAAGTGAAGGTCAGCGACAAGATATCCGGCCAGTCGCTGACGAGAAACGTAGCCTTTACGGTGACTGGATAGGCAATGGGCGCTGGCGGAATCAGCGCACTCACCCGGCGAAGGCCGGAGAACACTAGATTCAGGAAACAATGACGAGTCATCGGCACCTCGTCCTGGCGGCGATCCTGGGGTCGCTCTTGTGGCCGTGTGCCACCGAGGCCCAGTCGATCTGGCCATCCTCTACCTCGAGCAAGTCCGAGTTCGCCTCCCTCCCCAGAGTTTCGAGTATCGAAGGGGTCGTCGTTGACGAGCAAGGCGCTCCTCTGCCCCGGGTCCGCGTGCGAGCGTTGGGACCGGCGAGCATTGTGAATTCCACCGATACCAACGGCTTCTTCCGACTGTCATCGCTGCCAGCAGGCCGTTATGTCGTGAGGGCATATGCGGCAGGTTTTGCCCCGGCGATGAGCGGCCGGATTGACATCGTCGAAGGCGTCACGCCGTCACTGCGGTTGACGCTATTACGCGAATCCAAACCAGTTGAACAGACCGAAACCATCAAGAGACCTGTTGAACTGGCGGCGGGCGTCGGGTTGGCGGCCGAAAGCAGTCAACCGGCCGAAGTCTCGGCACCCACGGAGACAACCGAGGCCAGCGCGATCGATCCGGCCAGCGAAGAGGAAGATGCTGTTGAAACCGCGTGGCGGATGCGGCATCTCAAACGCACGCCGCTCAAGGATGTCGACAACGCGTGGCACGGGGTGTCTGGCGAGTCGTTCACTCCAGAATCAACAACAGCCCTTCAGCGCGCGGTAGCCACTTCCGCGCACCTTGCTGCTTCGCTGTTCGACCTGTCGCTGACGGGGCAGGTGAACCTGCTGACGTCCGGGACGTTTGATTCGCCGTTGGAGCTCTTCCAGTCCGACAAATTTACGCGCAACGTGGCGTACGTCTCGCTGGGCGCCGATGCAGGCGACGCGGGTACGTGGGCCGTGCGCGGCGCGATGACGCAAGGCGATGTGTCGTCCTGGATTCTTGCCGGCTTCCTTGTGGCCCCAGAAACCCGAACGCACGCCTACGACATCGGCATGTCGTACAGCACCCAGCGCTACGACGGCGGGAATCCCGCGGCGCTGGCTGCGGTGACTGATGGCGCGCGTAACGCAGCCGAGGTGTACGGGTTCGACCGCTGGACCGTCGCACCAAGACTGGTCATGGGGTACGGCGCGCGCTATTCGCACTACGACTATCTCACCGGTGGTGGCTGGCTGAGCCCTCGGATCAGTGCAACCATCACGCCCGTCGATCGCCTGCGTGTGCACGTGCTGGCAGCCCGACGAATGGTCGCGCCGGGCGCGGAAGAATTCGTGCCGTCTGTTTCGGGGGGATTGTGGCTGCCACCCGAGCGCACGTTCTCCCCCCTCGTGGCTTCCGATGGTTTCCGTGTGGAGCGCAGCGACCACTACGAAGTTGGCATCGAACACGACCTGCGGCCGTCGTTCGTCGTGGCGTTCCGTGCGTTCGGCCAGAACGTGAAGGACCAGCTCACGACGTTGTTCAATGTGCACCCCACGGGTGGTGCAAGCGAGCTTGGACACTACTACGTGTCAACGGCGGGGGACGTCCAGGCACGTGGATGGGGAGCCAGCATCTCGCACGAGCTGGGCTTGATTCGCAG
This sequence comes from Vicinamibacterales bacterium, assembly GCA_036556585.1. Taxonomy (GTDB): domain Bacteria; phylum Acidobacteriota; class Vicinamibacteria; order Vicinamibacterales; family JAMQPK01; genus DATBJG01. The sequence continues at coordinate 1,688 of DATBJG010000328.1, read as the reverse complement.
CACCATTGAATACTCGAGCATACGCGCCGACTGGCTGCCGAGCGGGACGGTCGATGAAATTGCCCGTACGGCTGCCGCCGTCGTGCGTGATGGCGTTGACGAATTGGTTGATATCACCGCCTCCCTGCAGGCAAATGTGCCGCAGACGGCCACGCGTCTGTTCGTGCTCTACCGCCTGAATAGTGGATTCGCCCGCGAGGAGGATGATCGTCTCGGGTCCCGATTTGGTGTCCAGATCAACCAGTCGCTTCCGTTCCTGAACTTCAACGCGGCTCGCTGGGAGATGCTGGTCGACATCCGGAACTTCTTCCGGGCGCCCGCGAGCGACGCATCAGCCTACGACGAGCTCCTGGTTTTCAACCCACCCAAGCGAATCGTTGGCGGGGTCCTGGTCCGCTTCTAGAAAAAGGGGTCGAAAAGACTCCCGACCCCTTTTTCTCGTGTTCCCCCAATCTATCGAACTTGGCGAAACGATCCGATTGTATGGACAGGTTCGTCCAACTTATTGAATCGGCGGATGATCCTGAACTAAATCTTTCGAGATAACTGTTGACACTACAAGCATTTAACGGAATATTGCCGAGTCCGTAGTGGTATAACGTTTGCTGGAGCGTTGAAGTCTTGTCCAATCACGGGTCGAAGTTGAGGGCGTTTGCCTTATGGTTGCCAACCTGGAGCTGGGGATCCGGGCTCACGTTGGCGGCCGTGGCGGTGCTGCTCTGCCTCGGCCTGTTGAATGTCGTCGCCCGCGCGACCTGGAACGAGGTCGAGGACGGGGTGCTCTGGGTCTCGCGACCGGCTGGTGTCGTGGCACTCGATGTGGCGCGAAACAGCCCGGCAGCAGCGGCAGGTGTCCGTCCGGGCGACCTGCTGGTCGCTATTGACGATCGACCGGTCGATCAGCCATCCGACGTCATCGACGTTCTCCACCGCAGCAACGAGTCGACATCGCTCGAATACACCCTGGTCCATCGAGGTGAGCAACGGTTCATGACCGTGGACCTTGCTCCCGTGCCGCAGGGCAACCGACCGTTGTATTTCGTTCTCGCGGCGATCGGGATGTTCACGTTGCTCGTCGGAGCGTCGGTCAGACTACGAAGACCCTCCGATCAGGCGACGCTGCATTTCTTCTGGTTGTGCCTGTCGTTCTTTGGCATGTTCACGTTCTCGCACAGCGGTCGGTTCGACGGGCTCGACTGGTTCTTCTACTGGGCGGACGTGGTCTCGATCCTGCTCCTGCCGCCGCTGTTCCTGCACTTCTCGCTGGTCTTTCCGGAGCGAGCTCCGGAATGGGAGCACCGTCGGCTCGGCCGAATCTTCCTGCCGGTTCTCTACTGCCTCTCGGGCGTCCTGATCGTCCTCCGCATTTTTGCCGTGGCGCACATGAACGAGGACGCGCTCTCAGCGACGCGATCGATTGAAGCGCTGGACCGGATTGATCCGCTCTACCTCTCGTTTTGTCTGGTCGGTGGACTGGCGGTGTTTGCGCGCGCGACCGGCCGCGTGCGATCGGTCACCGCTCGTCGTCAGTTGCGGTGGATTGTGTGGGGCACAGCGCTTGGCGCGGGTCCGCTGGCATTGGCGTATGCGTTGCCTTATGCCGCCGGATTTGATGTGCCGCCTGCACTCGAGGTGCTGTTCGTCCCGCTCAGCCTGATGCCGCTCGCATTTGCGTCGGCCATCGTGCG